>NZ_JBNDKU010000003.1:0-443538 GCF_050435725.1 Stenotrophomonas sp. AN71
TCTTGAATCTGGAGCGGGAAACGAGACTCGAACTCGCGACCTCAACCTTGGCAAGGTTGCGCTCTACCAACTGAGCTATTCCCGCTTGGGAGGCGGCATTTTACCGGATTCACATCGGAGGTCAAGCATCGATCCTGACGACCGATGACATCAATGAAGCGCCACTTCATCACCGATGGGAAAATGAAAAACGCCCTCTTCCGAGAGCGTCATTCTTGAATCTGGAGCGGGAAACGAGACTCGAACTCGCGACCTCAACCTTGGCAAGGTTGCGCTCTACCAACTGAGCTATTCCCGCTTGGGAGGCGAAATTCTACCTGTTCTGGAAAAGGCGTCAAGCGATTTTTTCGGGGTCTGGGGGCGCCTTGCACCGCGTATCCACGCATGGCGTGGATCTACTGCAACATCCCCGCAAACCGTTGGGTCCGCACCACCCGTGATGCAGTATTTCCAGTAGATCCACGCCATGCGTGGATGGACACGCCATGATCCAGTAGATCCACGCCGTGCGTGGATGGACACGCCATGATCCAGTAGATCCACGCCGTGCGTGGATGGACGCATCCTGGGGTCAGAGCCCTTTCCTGCGGAAAGGGATCCGACCCCGGCGCTCAGTTGCCCAGCTTCTTCTGCCGTGCACGCTCGCGCGCAGCGCGCTCGTCATCGCGCAGGCTCGGCCAGGCGGCGTGCAGGTACTGCAGGCCCGACCACAGGGTCAGCACCGCGGCAATCGCCAGGGTCCAGTCGCCGATGTGGAACACCGGCCAGCCCATCCAGATGTCTTCCACCGGCACGTTCGGTGCCACCGAGTACAGCAGGCACAGCAGCGCGACCATCTGCGCGGTGGTCTTGACCTTGCCGATCATCGCCACGCGCACCTTGGCGCGCTGGCCCAGTTCGGCCATCCACTCGCGCAGCGCCGACACCGCGATCTCGCGGCCGACGATCACCGCCGCCCAGAACGCCATCCACGGCGTCGGGTGGCCCTGCACGATCAGGAACAGCGCCACCGCCACCATCAGCTTGTCCGCCACCGGATCGAGGAAGGCGCCGAATGCCGACTCCAGCTGGTAACGGCGTGCAATCCAGCCATCGAGCCAGTCGGTGATCGCGGCAAGACCGAAGATCGCCGCCGATGCGAAGTTGGTCCAGGTGTAAGGCAGGTAGAACACCAGCACCAGCACCGGGATCATCACGATCCGCAACAACGTCAGCCAGGTGGGCAGGGTCAACTTCATGCTTGCGTGCTTCTCTCTCTACTCGGCCGCATCGGGCGTGGCCAACCCGTGCAGGTTAGCGTAGATACGTGCCGCGAGGGCGTCATTGATGCCTTCCACCCTGGCGATTTCCGCTTCACCGGCCGCCTTCAGGCCGACCAGCCCGCCGAAATGCTTGAGCAGGCTGGCACGACGGCGCGGGCCGATGCCAGGGATGTCCTCCAGCTTGCTGGTCATCCGTGCCTTCTGGCGGCGGCCGCGATGGCCGGTGATGGCAAAGCGGTGCGCCTCGTCGCGCACCTGCTGGATGAACTGCAGCGCCGGATCGGCCGCACCCGGGCGCAACTCGCGGCCATCGGGCATCACCAGCGCTTCGTGGCCGGCGCGACGCTCCACGCCCTTGGCCACGCCCACCAGCAGCACGCCTTCCACGCCGAGGTCAGCCAGCGCGGCCTGGGCCTGGGCCAGCTGGCCGGCACCGCCATCGATCAGCAGCACGTCCGGCAGCACACTCTGCTCTTCCACCGCCCGGCGGAAGCGGCGATCGATGGCCTGGCGCATGGCGGCGTAGTCGTCGCCAGGTTCGATGCCGCTGATGTTGAAGCGGCGGTACTGCGCGCGCACCGGTCCGGCGGCATCGAACACCACGCACGAGGCCACGGTGGCCTCGCCCAGCGTATGACTGATGTCGAAGCACTCGACCCGCTTGACCGGCTCGGCCAGGCCCAGCATGTCGCGCAACGCATCACTGCGCGCATGTTGTGCGTTGCGGCTGTTGAGCTCCGTGGCCAGGGTCAGCTGCGCGTTGCGGCTGGCCAGTTCCACGTAGCCGGCGCGCTCGCCGCGCACGTTCCACTTCAGCTGCACCTTGCGCTCGGCCGAGGCCGACAGCGCGGCGGTCAGCAGATCGGCGTCGGGGATCTCGCGATCGAGCAGGATCTCGCGTGGCGGCGCGAATTCGATGTAGTACTGCGAGACGAACGCGGCCAGCACCTCCTCCGGACTCTCCTCGCCATTGGTGCGCGGGAAGAAGGGACGGGTGCCAAGGTTGCGGCCATCACGGAAAGCCAGCAACAGCACACAGGCCTGCGAACCCAGCATGGCCACCGCCAGCACATCCAGGTCGGCGGCGCGACCATCCACGTACTGGCGGGTCTGCATGCTGCGCAACGAAGAGATCAGGTCGCGCAGGCGTGCGGCCTGTTCGAATTCCAGCGCCTCGCTCGCCGCCTGCATCTGGTCGCCCAGCTCGCGGGTCAACTCATCACTCTTGCCTTCCAGGAAAAGCGCGGCACGGCGTACCGATTCGGCATACTCCGCCGGCGCCACCAGCTCGACACAGGGCGCGCTGCAGCGACCGATCTGGTACTGCAGGCACGGCCGCGAACGGTTGCGGAACACGCTGTCCTCGCAGCTGCGCAGCTTGAACAGCTTGTGCATCAGGTTCAGCGTCTCGCGCACTGCGGTAACGCCGGGATACGGCCCAAAGTAGCGACCAGGAATCGCACGCGGGCCGCGATGCAGGGCAATGCGCGGCCAATCCTCGCGCGTCAGCAGCACATGCGGATAGGTCTTGTCGTCGCGCAGCGAGACGTTGTAGCGCGGCGCCAACGATTTGATCAGCTGGTTTTCCAGCAGCAGCGCCTCGGCTTCCGAGCGCGTCACCGTCACGTCCATGCGCGTGATCTGCGAGATCATCGACATGATCCGCGCGTTCTTCGGGCTGCCGTTGAAGTAACTGCCGACACGGTTGCGCAACGCGCGCGCCTTGCCCACGTACAGCAGCGTGTCGTCGGCGGCGTACATGCGGTACACGCCGGGGGCGGTACTGAGCTGGGCCGCGAAGGCCTTGCCGTCGAAGGCCGGGGCGGGAACGTCGGTCATTCGCTGATCGGGACTTCGCTGAGCACACCGCTGTCGGGGTCGAAACGCAGCACCGCGTGGGCATCGGTCTCGGCCACCCATACCGCACCGGCGCCCACGGCCAGCCCGGCCGGCCCATGCAGGCGGCGCGGCAACGGCTGGGTAGTCAGTTCACCGCCGCCCAGACGCAGCGTACGCAGGCGGCCATTACCGGTATCGGCAATCCACAACAGCGGTGCCTCCGGGCTCAGTGCGATGGCCTGCGGGAACTGCAGGCTGGCCTGCGCACGCGGGCCGTCTTCATGGCCGAACCGCCATGGCCCCTGCCCGACCAGGGTCTGCACCAGGTCGCCACGCAGCTGCAGCGCACGGATCGAGGAACCCAGCGCATCGGCCACGTACAGCACCTGTTGCACCACGGCCAGCGCGCTTGGCTGGGCGAAGGCGGCCAGATGGCCGCTGCCATCGCGCTCGTCGATGGCCCCACTGCCGGCACGCCATTGCAGGCTGCGCTGACCCAGGTGATAGCTCCAGATGCGGTTGTCGCCAGCCATGGCGATGTGCAGCTGGTTGTCGGCGATGGCCAGGCCGACCGGATGGTCCAGCGAGACCTGCCGCGCCTGCGCAACCGGACCCTCGACGGGAGCACCGGGCCGGCCATTGCCGCACAGCGTGTCGACGATGCCGGTCAACAGGTTGATGCGGCGCACGGCATGGTTGCCGGTATCGGCCACGTACAGCGCGTCGCGCTCCAGCACCAGCGCCTGCGGACGGTGGAAGGCGGCTTCGGCCAGGTTGCCATCCATGAAATCGGCGGTCCCCAGGCCGAACTGGCGAAGGATGCGGCCGCCATGGCTGCATTCGAGGATGCGATGGTGGCCGCTGTCGGCGATATACAGCCGCTCGGTGCTGACCGCCAGGCCGAGCGGGAAGCGCAGCGCCTGGCGCGGCTCCGGATGCAGCTCACTGCCACCACGCGGCGGTGCCAAAGGGGCGCCCTGGCACAGCGCATTCAAGGCCCGCTCCAGCTCACCCGGCACACCCTGCCCGACCAGCCGCTGTTGCTCGCGCCCCTGCGCATCCAGCAACACCATGGTCGGCCAGGCGGTGACACCGAAGCGGCGCCAGCCGTCCCAGTCGGCATCCAGCAGCACCGGCATCGTCAGGCCTTGCCGCCGCAGCAGCTTCAGTGCGGCCGCGGGGTCGCGTTCGAAATCGAAACGCGGCACCTGCAGCACCAGCGGCTGCAGCTTGCCCGGGTGGCGCGACAGCCATTGGCCGAACTCGGCCAGGCGTTGCGCGCTCCAGGCGGAGGCCGCGTTGACGAACAGCAGTGCGACCGGCCGACCGCGCAGTTCGGTCAGGGTGCAGGGGGTGGCATTGAGCCAGGTGGCGAACTCGGGCAGGTCCGGGACGGGCTGGACGTTCATGACCCGATTATGCCGGAGTCGGCGTCATGCAACAGTCGTGCCACCGCACGTTTTGCAGCATCGTCCACCAGTGACCAGACCTGTTCGAAATGATCGCTGCCGCCGGTATAGGGATCCGGGATCGACACCCGTCCCGACCCGCCGGACCAGGGCAGGTACAGCGCCAGCCGCTCACGCTGGGCAGGCGTGGCCAGGCGGCCTGCATCGCGCAGGTTGGCCTCGTCGGCGCACAGGATCCAGTCGAACCGATCGAAATCAGAGCGCTGCAGCTGGCGCGCGCGCAGGCCACCGATGTCCACGCCGTGCCCCGCCGCGCAGGTGATCGCGCGGCGGTCCGGTGCTTCACCCACGTGCCAGTCGCCGGTACCGGCAGAGTCGACCTGCACCCGTCCGGCCAGCGGCGAGGCCTCCAGGCGTGCGCGCAGCGCCCCTTCGGCCATCGGCGAGCGGCAGATGTTGCCGAGGCAGACGACCAGTAGCTTCATCGTGCCGCCATCGCCTGCAGCAGCGCCTCGGCGCGCTCCAGGTCCTCGGGGGTGTCGATACCCGGCGGGAACGGCTCGGGCGAGATCGCCACGCTGATCGGGTAGCCGGCCTCCAGCACGCGCAACTGCTCCAGCGATTCGACCTGCTCCAGCTGACCGGGCGGCATCGCTGCGAACTGCTGCAGGAAGCCGGCCCGGTAGCCGTAGATGCCGATGTGGCGCAGCCAGCTGTGACCCTCGGGCAGCGTGTCGCGGCCGCGCGCGAAACCATCGCGATGCCAGGCGATCGGCGCACGGCTGAAGTACATCGCTTCGTTGCGCACGTTGCGCACCAGCTTGACCACGTTCGGGTCGAACAGCGTCTGTGCATCCTCGACGGTGGTGGCCAGGGTCGACATCGGTGCATCGCCAGCGACCAGTGCGTCAGCCACCGCACGGATGCCCGCCGCTGGCGCGAACGGCTCGTCGCCCTGCAGATTGACCACCACGGTGTCGTCGGACCAGCCCGCGATACGCGCGCACTCGGCCAGGCGATCGGTGCCGGAGGCGTGCGTGGCCGCGGTCATCGCCACCTTCACCTCGGCCAGCCCGGACAGCGCATCGGCGATGCGCTGATCGTCAGTAGCCACCCAGACCTCGCCGGCACCGGCCTGCAGCGCGCGGCGCGCCACGTGCAGTACCAGCGGTTCACCGCCCAGCGGGCGCAACGGCTTGCCCGGCAGCCGCGAGGCAGCGTAGCGGGCCGGGATGGCGACAACAAATTCGGTCATGCGGGCGGTACTCGGCAGGCTCGTTACAACGGGAATGCGGCCAGCGGCGCGTGAATGCAAGCGCTGGCGCATCACTCAGTTCGGCCGCAGCTTGTCCAGGCGATCGGTGAGCGCCACCCAGAACGCGGCAGGCAGCTCGGCACGCAGCGGGACTGCGTAATGCCAGTCGTTGCCAAACGCACGGCACTTCACCGCGTCCTTTTCGGTCATCAGCACCGGCAGCTGGCTGCCGAAGGACAGGTCCTGCGGCTGGTAGGCCTGATGGTCGGCAAAGGCATGCGGCACCACGCCGATGCCACGCGCGCGCAGCATCTCGAAGAAACGCTGCGGATGGGCAATGCCGGCCACGGCGTGCACACGCTGGCCCTTGAAATACGCCAGCGGGCGCGCGCGGCCGCCGGCCAGTGGCTGCGCACTGTCGATCTGCAGCGCCATCGGCCACTGCCCGAAGCCGCAGGCCTGGGCTGCGGTCTCCCCATCGGCCTGGCCCAGGTTGACCACGCGGAAATCGCATTCGCTGGCACGACTCACCGGTTCGCGCAACGGACCGGCAGGAATCATCAGGCCGTTGCCGTAGCGCCGCTGTGCATCGATCACTTCGATCTCGATGTCACGCGCCAGCCGGTAGTGCTGCAGACCGTCATCGCAGACGATCACATCGCAGCCAGCCTCGATCAATGCCCTGCCGGCCGCCACCCGGTCGCGGTCCACGCGCACCGGCACGCCGGTCTTCCATGCGATCAGCACCGGTTCGTCACCGCCCTTGGCGGTCGGCGTGTCGGCCTGGACCCACAGCGGCTTGTCAGCGTCTTCGCGGCCATAGCCGCGGCTGGCCACACCCGGTTTCCAGCCGGCCGCACGCAGGCGCTCGACCAGGGTGATGGTCAACGGCGTCTTGCCGGTGCCACCGGCGGTGATGTTGCCGACCACGATCACCGGCACCGGCAACGAGTAGCGCTTGCGCCAGCCGCGGCGGTAGGCCCGCCGGCGCAGCGCGGTGACACCTGCATACAGCGGCGCCAGCAGGCGCATCGCCCATGGAACCGGCGCGCCGTCGTACCAGTACGGCGGGGTCTGGGTACCCTTGCCTGCCATCAGTCCTGCCTTTCGCGGAACTGCATGCTGTGCAGATGCTGGTACAGGCCACCCATTTCGAGCAGCTGCTTGTGGGTACCACGCTCGACGATACGGCCGTGATCCATCACCAGCACCTGGTCGGCGTGCTCGATGGTCGACAGGCGATGGGCGATGACCAGCGTGGTGCGTTCGGGCATCAAGCGTTGCAGTGCATCCTGCACCAGGCGCTCGGACTCATTGTCCAGAGCGGCAGTCGCTTCGTCGAGAATCAGGATCGGTGCATCGCGCAGGATTGCGCGCGCGATCGCCAGGCGCTGGCGCTGGCCACCGGACAGCAGCGCACCGTTCTCGCCCACCGGGGTCTGCAGCTGCTGCGGCAAGCGCGCAATGAATTCCCAGGCATTGGCGGCTTCGGCCGCCGCACGGATCTGCTCGTCGGTCGCATCCATGCCATAGGCGATGTTGGCGCCAATGGTGTCGTCGAACAGCATCACCTTCTGCCCGACGATCGCCACCTGCCGGCGCAGGTCGGCCAGCGGGTAATCATCCAGCGCCACGCCATCGAGGGTGATGACACCGCCACTGGGCTCGTAGAAGCGCGGCACCAGCCGGATCAGGCTGGTCTTGCCGCTGCCCGAGCGGCCGACGATGGCCGTCACCGTACCCGGCCTGGCGACGAAGCTGATGTCGTCCAGCGCGATACCACTGTCTTCGCGGTAGCGCAGCATGACGTGGTCGAACGCCAGCTCGCCACGCACGCGTTGCACCGAATGCTTGCCCTCGTCGCGCTCAACCGGCATGTCAAGGATGCCGAACAGGCGCTCGGCAGCAGCGACGCCGCGCGAGATCGAGGTCTGCACGCTGGTCAGGCGGCGCAGCGAGGGAATGATGGCCATCATCGAGGTCATCAGGCCCATGAACTGGCCGGCATTGAGGCGGCCGGCCAGCGCTTCACGGGTCGACACCCAGACGATCACCGCCAGCGCCAGCGCCGCCAGGAACTGCACCACGCTGGATGCGGCAGCGCGGGTGACCTCTACCTTCATGTTCAGCGCCAGCATGCGGTTGGCCAGGCGCGAGTAGCGCGAGATCTCGTGCTGCTGGGTGCCGTGCACCTTCACTTCCTGCTGTGCGGCCAGCGACTGCTCGGCGGTCTGCGCCATCGTGCCCATGCCGTCCTGGATGCCGCGGCTGATGCGCCGGTAGCGCTTGCCCACGTAGGACACGATCACGCCGATCAGCGGCACCACCACCAGCATCGCCAGGGTCACCTTGACGCTCATCTGCAGCATTACCGCCAACATGGCGATGATGGTCAGGGTATCGGCCACCACGGTCTTCAACGCGTCGGCGCTGGCCTGGGTGACCTGCTCGGTATCGAAGTTCAGGCGGCTGACCATCACCGGCGTCGCTTCGGTATCGAAATGCGAAGACGGCAGGTGCAGATACTTCTGCAGCACCTGTTCGCGCAGGTCGCGGACCACGCTGCGGCCGGTCTTGGCCAGCGTGTAATCGCTCACCCAGGTGGCCACGCTGCGCATCAGGAACAGCCCCAGGATGGTCAGCGGCAGGATCACCGCCATGCGCGGTTCGGGATTGACGAAGCCGCGGTTGACCAGGGGCTCCATCAGCTTGGTGAAGTGATAGCCGGCCAGGGCTTCGACCACCATCGCGATGACCGCCCCGACCATGAATACCCAGTAGGTGCGGGTATAGCCCAGCAGACGTTTGTAGATCGGCCACACCGGCGCGTGATGGGAACTCATGGACGCACCTCTGGCGCAGTTGCAATGGCGATACGACGGAAACCGAGCTGACCGAGCGCGTCCTGCGCAGTCACCACGGCCTGGTAGGGAGTACGTGCGTCGGCGCGCAGCAGCACGGGCTGGCTGCGGTCACTGCCGGCGACGGCTGCGATGGTCTGCTTGACCGACTCGACGTCGCTGCGCAGCACTTCCTGGTCATTGATGAAATAACGGCCTTCGGCGTTGATCAGCACGCTGAGCGAACGTGGCGGCTCGTTGTTGGGCTGCTGGCTGGCGGTCGGCAGCTGCACCTGCAGCGTCGAGCGCGCGTCGAAGGTGGTGGTGACCACGAAGAAGATGATCAGCACCAGGATGACGTCGATCAGCGGTACCAGGTCGATGTGCGGCTCATCCTGGGATCGGTCGTTGCCGATACGCATCGATCAGGCCTTGGCCGTCGCGGCGCTGGCCGCACGCGCTGCCGGCGCCGGATTCATCACCCCGGGGCGACCGTCGAGCGTGTCCAGCAGCGCGCTGGCTTCCTGTTCCATCTCAACCACATAGCCATGGATGCGGCCCTTGAAATAGCGATGGAACATCAGCGCCGGGATCGCCACGATCATGCCGGTGGCGGTACATACCAGCGCCTTGCCGATGCCGCCGGCCAGCTGGTTCACATCACCCACGCCATGGTCGAGGATGCCCAGGAACATCTGGATCATGCCGACCACCGTACCGAGCAGGCCCAGCAATGGGCCGGCCGAGGCGATGGTGCCCAGCGCGTTGAGGAAGCGCTCCATGCGGTGCACCAGGTGGCGGCCGGTGTCTTCGATGCGCTCGCGGATCTGGTCACGCGGACGATTGCGTGATTCCAGCGCCGCGGCCAACAGCGCGCCCAGCGGCGAGTTGGTGCGCAGGGTCTGCAGGTGCGCCGGATCAAGCTTGCCGCGTGCAGCCCAGTTGCGCACCTCCTGGCCGAGGCCGGGGGGCAGCACCTCGGTTCGCCGCAGGGACCAGAAACGCTCCAGGATGATCGCCAAAGCCAGTACGCCCAACAGCAGCAGCGGCACCATCGGCCAGCCACCGGCCTTGACCAGTTCCCACACGTTTCAACCCTCCGGCCCAACGGCCGCTTGTTCGATCGGCGATAGGATAGCAGCCGACCGCGCCCGCCCAGCGGCATCCCACCACCGGGATGCATGGATACGCTGTTCACGCAGCTGCAGCCCTTGTGCGCCAAGCCATACGCGGATGGCACCGGACTCGGCAGTGGACACCACTTCGGCTCCCTGCGCCTGCCAGCGCCGGACCACCTCCCGCCGTGGATGGCCGAACCGGTTCTGATGGCCCGCCGAGACCAGCGCCAGACGGGGTGCCACCGCCGCTACCCAGGGCGCGCTGGAACTGCCAGCGCTGCCGTGGTGCGGCACCAGCACCACATCCGCACGCAACTGCGGCGAAGAGGTGGCCAACAGGCTCTGTTCGGCCGGCCGGCCGATGTCGCCCGGCAACAGGATCACGCCGTGGGCACCGACCACCCGCAGCACGCAGCTGTCCTCGTTCTCGGCCCGTTGGCTGTCAGCGGCAGGGTGCAGCACCTGGAAATCGACGCCATCCCAATGCCAGCGCAGCCCCCGCTGGCAACGCCGGGCCCCCGCGATCGCGCTGGCGGGCGGAGCCAGCAGCTCAAGCCCCGGCAACTGACGACGCAGGTTGGGCAGGCTTCCGGTGTGGTCCAGATCATCGTGGCTGAGCAGCACCCGGTCGGGCGGCGCCTGGCCCAGCGCGCGCAGGGCCGGAACCAGGATCCGCTCACTGCCCTCGCCGCCGGCCGGCGGCCCGACGTCGTACCAGAGCGCGTGCCGTGCCGTGCGCAGCAGCACGGCAGTCCCCTGGCCCACATCGTGCACCAGCAGTTCCAGCTCGCCGTCGGCCGGTCGCCCGCGGGCCGGCCACAGCAGCGGCAGGCACAGAAGCAGACCCGCCAGGACACCTCCGGCCCCGCGCGGCAGCAGCCACCAGAACACCCCCAGCATCGCCGCCGGCACCGCCCATGCGGGCGCCTCTGGCAACCACCACATCGCCTGCGGATGCGCCGCCAGCGGCTGCAGGGCCCGCCAGCTGACCTCGAACAACCCCGCTGCCGCGACCCATGCCCATCGCCCCGCCCCATCGTGCAGTGCCTGCAGGCCCGTGCCCAGCAACGACAGCGGCACCACCAGCAGGGTCCACCAGGGAATGACCGGCAGGTTGACCAACGGCCCCAACCGAGCGGTACCTCCGAACAGCGCGATTGCCAACGGCAGCAGCCCCACGCTGGCCACACCCTGCGCGGCGAAGAAGCCACGGAGACTGCTGCCCATACCGCCGGGCCGCCCCTGCGGCAGGCACCACAGCAGCCACAGCACACCGCCGAAACTGAGCCAGAACCCCGCTGACAGGACCGACAGCGGCGCCGGCAGCAGCATCCCCACCGCCGCCAGCGACAGGCCCTGTCCCGCACCGAGCGGCCGTCTACCGCTGCGTGCCAGCGCAATCAGCCCGATCATCAACGCCGTACGCACCGTAGGCAGTGCGCCACCGGCCAGCAGCGCGTACCCGGCGGCGGCCAGGGCAGCGGCCACCGCCGCCGCCTGGACCCTGGGCCGGTGCCGACCCAGACATGGCAACAGCCACCACAACAGCCGGCACAGCCAGGCGCCCAGCCCTGCCACCACGCCAACGTGGAAGCCGGAAATGGCCACCAGATGGGTCAGGCCCAGCGCACGCAGCTGTTCCCAGTCGGTGTCGGACAGGGCGCGCGTGTCGCCCAGCGCCAGCGCCTGTACGAAACGTGCAGACGGGCGCGCCACCTGCGCGGAGATCGCGGCGCTGCTGCGTTCGCGCCAGGCGGGCAGGCCGTGCGCGCGCTGCAGCTCGCGTGCACCGCCCGGCGCACGGACCGTGCCGCTGCCAGCCACGCCCAGCAGCACTGCATGGCGCTCGGCATCGAACCCACCGGGATTGATCCGCGAGCGCGGCGCACGAACGCGCAGGGCCAGCTGCCAGTGCGCGCCGGCACGGACCTGGCGGCGCCCTGCCTGGCCGCTGCCGGCAGCGCGGCCCCGCCAGGCATCGTTCCAGATGATCTGCAGGCGCTCACCGCGCAGCGACGGCAGATCGCCACTTTCGCTGACCTGCAGCAGGAAACGGCTGTAGCCGGGCCGGTGGTCCGGCAGGTCGATGACCCGACCACTGACCACCACGTCCTGTGCAGGTTGGCCGGGAGGAAGCTGCCTCAGCAGTGCCCAGTGCCCATGCAGCGCCGCCCAGCCCATACCGAACACCACGACGGCCAGCACGCGCCAGCGCCAGCGCAGGCAGCCGCCACCGACGCCCGCTGCAACCATTGCCGCACACAGCCACAACGGCGGCAACATCGGCAACTGCACGCCGGCCAGCGCACCCAACACCAGTCCTGCGGCGCAGCCACTGCCAGACAGCGCGGGAATGGATCGTTGGGCAACCATCCTGCCAGCCTGCCGGCACCGGCCGCAGGTGGCCTATCAGGCGTTGCCGCGTATGGATGTCAGCGTCTGACGCTGCCGCGATGGAAGTTGACCCGGAAGCTGGCCCCGCCACCGGCCGCTTCGCCGACGCTGACCGAGCCGCCGTGATGCTGCACGATCTCCTTCACCAGATGCAGCCCCAGGCCGCTGCCACTGCCGGCCGCGCGCAGGCGATGGAACGGTTCGAAGATCGCCTCGCGGTCGCCGACCGGAACGCCCGCGCCCTGATCGCTGACCTCCAGCAACCCGCGCGCATCCAGCCGCACACAGATGGTGCCGCGGCCGCCACCATGGACGATGGCGTTGTGCACGAGGTTGGCGATCACCCGCCCCAGCGCCAGGCTGTCACCATGGATCCACACCGGCATTTCCGGAGCATCCACCTCGAAACCGTAGCCGGCGCCAACCACCAGTGGCGCCAGGTCGGCCGCCGCTTCGCGCACCAGCAACGCCAGATCCAGGCGTTGCAGCGCGCCCACATTGCGGTCCAGCCGCTGCAGGTCGAGCAGGTGCTCGGCCACGTTGCCCAGCCGCGCCACGTCGGTCAGCAGCTGCGATTTCAGCTCGCCCTGCGGCAGCTGTGACAGCCGCGCCTGTACCACCGCGATCGGCACGCGCAGCTCATGCGCCGCGTCGGCAAGGAACTTGTCGCGTGCCGCGTACCCCTGCTGCACTTTGTCGATCGCATCGTTGAAGGCTTCCACCAGCGGCGCCACTTCGGTGGAGACCAGCCGGGCATCCAACCGTGCGCCGGGCCGACCGATGTCCAGCTCCTTGGCCTGCTGCGCGGAACGACGCACACCGCGCATGGCGCGATGGATCACCGTTGGCATCACCAGCAGCGTGATCACGATCAGCGGCAGGAAGAACCACAGACCGATCAGGCGCAGCACCATCAATGCGCCATCCAGCAGCCCGCCCTTGGGCGCGCCACCAACCATCACGGTGATGCGGCGTCCGTCCTCGTTGCGGATCATCACCCGTGCCACGTCCAGGTAGGGCGGCACCAGCGAGCCCAGCTCGGTGGCGCCGAGCGTCGGCAAGCGCGCGAGCAGGGGCGCGTGGATCACCGGGATGGTGCCACGCTCCAGCCAGACCCCCTTGTCGTCGACGGCCGCGAACCAGAGGTTGCCGCCGGCTTCCGCATCGAGCTTTTCCCAGCGCGCCTGGTCAAGCACCAGCCGGCCGCCTTCGGTGTGCACCGCCTTGGCCACCGCCTCGGCCATGAACATGTCCATCCCCCAGGTGTCCTTGTCGCCCCAGGTCAGGATCAATGCGACCACCGCGAACAACACGGTGAAGGCCTGCGCCAGGAACAGCCGCCAGGCCAGGCCCAGGGTGATGGAACGGATCGGACGGGCCATCTCAAGCCTCCGCCAGCAGATAGCCGACGCCCCGGATCACGTGGATCTCCACGCCGGCCCCGGCCTGCTGCAAGGCCTTGCGCAGCTTGGAGATGTGCGCATCGAGTGCGTTGGACTGGATCTCATCATCGAAGCCATACACCGCCGCTTCCAACGCGCTGCGGGTGACCGTGCGCCCCTGCCGCATCGCCAATGCCTGCAGCACCAGCACCTGCCGCCGTGGCAACGCCAGTGGCTGGCCCTCCACCAGGGCCTGCAACGATTCGAAATCGAATTCGAGGTGTCCCAGCCGCAGGCTGGGGGTCACCATCGCCGAGGGCCGCCGCGATACCGCGCGGATGCGCGCCATCAACTCCTCGATTGCCACCGGCTTGACCAGATAGTCATCAGCACCGACATCCAGGCCTTCCACCTTGTCCGACAACGTGCCCTTGGCAGTCAGCATGATCACCGCCAGGTTCGGGCGCAGCGCGCGCGCAGTGGCGACGAACGCGGCGCCATCGCCGTCCGGCAGTTGCCGGTCCAGCAGCATCAACTGGTGCACCGGTTCACGCAGGGCGAGTGCCGCCCCGGCCAGGCTGCCGACCACATCGGCGACCACGCCCTGCCGCTCCAGGCCCGATTGCAGGGCCCGCGAGAGATCGGGATCGTCTTCGACCAGAAGGATGCGCATCGTGGACTCGGCTACCGGAAACGGTGCCGATCATAGTGCCTGACGCCGGGATTTGCCGCCCACGCGCGCCGATTGCACAGGCGCAATGTTCTGACAATGTTGCGCCTTCACCATGCACAGCCATCCTCCGCAAACGTCGTCGCCCACGGACAAGGACACCCCCATGGCCTCCGTCTCCCCCACCAGCGAAGCCCACGCGATCCTGCGTGCGCCCGACCTGGACAGCGCCGAACGCGCCTACCTGGGCCTGATGCCCGACCTTGAACACGTCAATGCCCTGGCACGCCGCGCATTGGGAGTGTCGCGGGCTGCCGATGCCGCACGCGGTTATGCGTTGTCCATGACCCTGGTCGGGCTGCGCCTGCAGGAACTTGAAATGGGCGAGGCGACAGCCAGGGAACAACGCCAGGCGACGCTGCACAGCCTGCGCCAGGCTTTCAGCGCCTGATCACGCCCATGCGCGTGGGCACCGCCGCGCGCATGCAGCGATCCTCTTTCCAGGTGCGCCGATGGCACGCCGCATCCTGCCCACTGCCGTGTTTCAGCGCAGCGTGGTCCAGGCCAGCACCGCGCACAGGATCGCCACCCAGATCACTGCCTTGAAGGTGCCTTCCAGCATGTTGCCGCCAAACAGCAGCTCGAGGAATGGATTGGGCCTGGACACCGGGGCTTGGTCGCTCATGCGGTTGCTCCTTGCAGTAGTGGCGCGATTGCGCGGCAGCCCCAAGTTTACGCCTGACCGGCCCGGATTCATCGGCGCCTGACCGTCTTTGGCAACGCAATCCCGGCCTTCGTCGCAGTCCGGCTGCAACGCCGGACACGCCGTGCCAGCCTGCGTGCACTTTCCCGCTGGAGCACCGCGCCATGCCGATGCTTGCCCTGATGCTGCTGCTCTCCAGCCTGTTCGGCGACGGCAGTGGGCCTGACGAGGATGCCCTGCGCAAGCAGATCCTTCGTGCCGAAGCACAGCCTCCGGCCGGGGCGGCCGCCCAGCAGACCGAGCGTGATGTCCTGCCCCTGCAGCTCTACCCGCTGCGCCAGGATCGGGTGCTCCGGCTGGGCAGCCAGCCGCAGGAGCAGACACCTTCCGACGGCCAGCGCACCGCCGCTGACCGCGTCCGCGTAGCGCAGCTGTGGGAGCGCGTGGATGGCCAGTGGCGGATGCAACGTTCGGTCAGCATCGACCTGCTGATTTCACACCACTGAATCCGTTGCGTGGGCAACTGCCGCAGGGACGAGCCCCTGCCAGAACGAAAAAAGCCGGCCCCGAGGCCGGCTTTGATCGATTCCACCGCTTCACCGGCAATGCCGGGAGCAGGTGGTGGGCGGTACAGGGTTCGAACCTGTGACCCCTACCATGTCAAGGTAGTGCTCTACCGCTGAGCTAACCGCCCATCTTGTTCTTGCCGCCCGAAAGCTGGCCTTGCTACGTAAAAACCCGGCGCCAGGGCCGGGCTTTGCAGTTCACGATCACTCTCTTCCGAGAACATCGTGGTGGGCGGTACAGGGTTCGAACCTGTGACCCCTACCATGTCAAGGTAGTGCTCTACCGCTGAGCTAACCGCCCGTTTTGCTTCTGCATTTCCGCGATTACGTCGGTGCAGGCCGCGTATATTACGGATGCCGGCTGTGAAGCGCAATACTTTTGTGAAGATGATGCCGGCTTGCCGCGTTCAGCCCAGGCTGGCTTCCTTCAACTGCCGGATCTGGTCACGCACCCGCGCGGCATCCTCGAACTCCAGGTCCTTGGCGTGCTGGTACATCTGTTGCTCCAGCCCCTTGAGCCGCGCCGCCAGCTGGGCCGGACTGAGTGAACGATAATCCGCCGTTTCCTCGGCCACACCCCCACGGTTCTTTCCCTTGCCCTTTCTGGATTCCTTCTCCGCCGCATCGGATCGGGCACCTTCCAGCACATCGGTGATCGGCCGCGCTACCGAGCGTGGCACGATGCCGTGCTCTTCGTTGTACTCGACCTGCTTGGCGCGACGCCGGTCGGTTTCGTCGATCGCCGCCTGCATCGAACGGGTCACCTTGTCGGCGTACAGGATCGCCTTGCCGCGCACGTTGCGCGCAGCACGGCCGATGGTCTGGATCAACGAGCCGGTGGAGCGCAGGAAACCTTCCTTGTCCGCATCGAGGATCGCCACCAGCGACACTTCGGGCATGTCCAAACCTTCGCGCAGCAGATTGATGCCGACCAGCACATCGAACTTGCCCAGGCGCAGGTCACGGATGATCTCCACCCGTTCGACCGTATCCACGTCCGAGTGCAGGTAGCGCACGCGGATACCATGTTCAGTGAGGTATTCGGTGAGATTCTCGGCCATGCGCTTGGTCAGCGTGGTGACCAGCACGCGGTCGCCGGCCTTGATGCGCGCGTTGGCCTCGCTCATCAGGTCGTCGACCTGGGTGCCGACCGGGCGGATTTCCACCACCGGATCGATCAGGCCGGTCGGGCGCACCACCAGCTCGGTGATCTCGTCACCGGCCTCGCGGTATTCGTAGGGCCCCGGCGTGGCCGACACGTAGATCGCACGCGGGCAACGCTCCTCCCATTCCTCAAAGCGCAGCGGCCGGTTGTCCAGCGCCGACGGCAGGCGGAAACCGAACTCGACCAGGGTTTCCTTGCGCGAACGGTCGCCCTTGAACATTGCGCCGATCTGCGGAATCGTCACGTGCGATTCGTCGATCACCAGCAGCGCGTCGGCCGGCAGGTAGTCGAACAGGGTTGGTGGCGGTTCGCCAGCGGCCTTGCCGGTCAGGTGCCGCGAGTAGTTCTCGATGCCGTTGCAGAAACCCACCTCGGCCATCATCTCGATGTCGTACTGGGTGCGCTGGGCCAGGCGCTGGGCCTCGACCAGCTTGTTCTGCGCATAGAGCTGCTCCAGCCGCTCCTTCAGCTCCACCTTGATGGTTTCAACCGCCGCCAGCACACGCTCGCGGGTGGTCGCATAGTGGGTCTTGGGGTAGACGGTAAAGCGCTGCATGTTGCGCATCGTCTCGCCGGTGAGCGGATCGAACATCGTGATCTTCTCGACCTCGCCATCGAACAGTTCGATGCGCAGCGCCTCGCTGTCCGACTCGGCCGGGAACACATCGATCACTTCGCCGCGCACGCGGAACGTACCGCGCTGCAGTTCGTATTCGTTGCGCGTGTACTGCAGCTGGGTCAGGTGGTTGATCAGGTCGCGCTGGTCGATGCGCTCGCCCTTGGACAGGATCAGGCGCAGCGACAGATAATCTTCCGGCGCACCCAGACCGTAGATCGCCGACACCGTCGCCACCACGATCGCATCCGGGCGCGACAGCAGGGTCTTGGTCGCCGCCAGCCGCATCTGTTCGATGTGTTCGTTGATCGAACTGTCCTTCTCGATGAAGGTGTCCGACGAAGGCACGTAGGCTTCCGGCTGGTAATAGTCGTAGTAGCTGACGAAGTACTCCACCGCGTTGTGCGGGAAGAACGCCTTGAACTCACCATACAGCTGCGCCGCCAGCGTCTTGTTCGGCGCCATGATCAGCGTCGGCTTCTGCACGTTCTGGATGACGTTGGCGATGGTGTAGGTCTTGCCCGAGCCGGTCACGCCGAGCAGGGTCTGCTTGGCGATGCCGGCCTCGAAGTTGCTGGTCAGCTTCGCGATGGCATCGGGCTGGTCGCCCGCCGGTGAATACGGCGAGACAAGTTCAAAACTGTCGCTCATGGTGTTGCCAGTTCCCGGGAATGATGAGTATACGGGGCAAGGGGTGACGGCTGGCTGAGGGGTTGACGGGCAGCCTGTCGCGGCACTTTCCGATGGCGGCCAACAGGCCGGGCGCGGAGGCTGAAGGCATGTCCCTCACCAGAACGCCCCGCCCCTTCAGCCACCCACCCGCACCCGGCATGCATCTGACCGAACTGCTGGTGGTGCTGGCCGTGCTAGCCATCCTGCTGGCCGTGGGCTGGCCTGCACTGCAACCTTGGCTGCTGCGTCAACGCGCCGATGCACTGCAGCTGACCCTGCACGCCAGCCTTGCCGGCGCCCGCAGCGAGGCATTGCGACGACGCGAGCTGATCGGCCTGTGTGCCAGCGACGACGGCCTGCGCTGCAGCGATGACTGGAGCGCGGGCTGGATCGTCTACCGCAGCGGCGCCCAGCGCGCGCAGCCTTCATCGCCGGACGTGATTCTGACCCACTACCCCGGGCGCTCCGACGTTTCGATCCAGGCCAGGGCCAGCAGCGGGCGCCCACAGCTGTTCTTCCAGGCCGATGGGCGCAGCCCCGGGGCCAACCTCAGCCTGCGCATCTGCGCAGGCGACCGGCTGCACGGCGCACTGGTCGTCAACAATGGCGGCCGCACCCGCAGCGAGCGCGTGGACCGCGACACACCCTGCTGAACACGCACGCGGAAAAGAAAAAGCCGCGATTTCTCGCGGCTTTTTCAGTATCTGGCGCCCGAAGTTGGACTCGAACCAACGACCCCCTGATTAACAGTCAAGTGCTCTAACCGGCTGAGCTATTCGGGCGGGGAGGCGCATTGTACTGGGCGTTCACGGGAAGATCAACACCCGATTCACCAGCAGTTGGCAACGCCACCTTCGGCCGTCTTGCGGTTGGCCTGGTCCACGCTCAACACGCCGCAGCTGTCCTTCAGCTGCGTACCCTGCGGCGTGGCGGTGATGGTGAAACTGGTGCCATCCCCCTTGTAATCCAGGTTGTAGCGCGTCGTGCCGCCATCACGCGGCGACACCTTGGTCGGCAGCGCATAGCCCGTGTAGGAGTTGTTGCTGGTGTGGTAGCGCTCGGCACGCTGCGCATACTCGGCCAGGTCCGCCTTCACCACCGCACGGTGCGATCGCCGCACGTACTCCTGGTAGGACGGAATGGCGATCGCCGCCAGGATGCCGATGACGATCACTACGATCATCAGTTCGAGCAGCGTGAAGCCAGCCGCGCGGCGAGGCAGGGAGGTGTGCAGCATGGGCGTGGATCCTCGCACAGGGTTACTGGAGCTGGCGCCAGGACTGGCGACCGCACGGGTAAGGCAGGTAAAGCGCCTGGCTGCCGGCGGCACCGACGGCCATCCAGCAGGAACTGCCGCCCGGCGGCGCCTTGCTCGTCGGGCGTGGCAGCACCGACAGCGAGACATCGCGAACCGGAGCGGTTCCGCCCGTCTTCAAGGCGATGGCCGCCGTGCCCGTGCCCGGCTGGCTACCGGTCGGCGAGCCATAGCGCACGTTCTCCAGCATCGGCAGGCCGCTGATCGAGGACAACCCGAACAACCAGTTCGAACCACTGGTGGAACAGCCGACGGTCTGCATGTTGGGCACATAGGTCGGCATGAAGACGATGCCGCTGACCAGCATCGGATTGCCGACAGCGCGCTCGCCATTGCTGGCCGGAAGCTGGATCATCCAGCCACGCGCGTTCGCCGGCGCCGTCCCTGCAGTGATCTTGCGCTCATCACTGCCCGTACCCGGGGCCGCTGCGGTGTAGGGAACCAGGTTGGCAGCGGTCACGGTCGAGGTCACGCTCTTGCCGGACAGATCGTTCACGGCATACAGCGCCTGCTGTGCCTTGTCGTCCTTGTCACTGGTGAAGGAGAAGCTGCCGGTACCGAAATAGAGCATGACACCGCCTGACGGGCCGGTCGCGGCCGTCATGCCACCGGTGATCGGCTGCCGGTAGGTCTTGCCGGACGAATCCTGGCTGGTCTGGCTGGTGAACACCGGCACAGTCAGCGCGGTGTTCGCGCTGCTGGTCAGGTCGAACTTCCACACGGCGCCACGCTGGTCGGCGGCATAAACGGTGTCGGCCAGGCCATCACGGCCACGCGCATCCTGGCTCGCGCCGGTCCAGCGATCGACCACGACCACGTTGCCCAGGCCGTTGTCACCGGACACGCCGGCGCCACTGGTGCCTTCGGTGGCTTCGATCATGCGGATGTCGCCGCTGGCCATGTCGACCACGAACAGCACGGCCTTGCCATTGGCACTGCCATAGCCATTGCCGAAGATCGCCTTCCAGGCCACGCCGGTACCACTCTTCACCGGCACGATCACTGGCTTGCCCAGCACGAAGCCGATGTTGTTGCGCACCTCGTCCTTCAGCGACGCGTTGATGTCACTGATTTCCCAGAGCAGGTTGCCGGTGCCGAAACTTCCCGGCGCGGTGACATCCAATGCGAACACCGAGCGACCACCGGCACCGGTGGTGCCTACCAGGCTGGTCTGCCAGCCAGTGCCATTGAACGTATCGGACACCGTGACCGGGCCGTCGACATAGTAGCGATGGCGGAAGGTCTGGTCGGCGGTGTCGGACTTGTACGGGAACAGCAGATTGGCCATGTGGCCCAGCGCCGTGGCCGGGATATAGGCAAAACTCTCCCTGCCGCCGCTGC
This sequence comes from Stenotrophomonas sp. AN71, assembly GCF_050435725.1. Classification (NCBI taxonomy): domain Bacteria; kingdom Pseudomonadati; phylum Pseudomonadota; class Gammaproteobacteria; order Lysobacterales; family Lysobacteraceae; genus Stenotrophomonas; species Stenotrophomonas sp. AN71. The sequence continues at coordinate 20,548 of NZ_JBNDKU010000003.1, forward strand.
CATCCTGCTTGGCATCGGCCCCCATGCCGCCATCGAAGGCATGCAGCATGCCGTCGTTGGCGCCGACATAGACCATGTACCGCTGCGACTTGGCCTTGGTGGCCAGGTAGTCGGTGTAGCTCTTGGCGTAGGTACCGCCCAGCTGACGGTAACCGTAGTCGTCCAGCGGCGAGCTCACCACCGGCGCCGAATTGACGATGTCACCCAGCGGTGTGGTCCGGTCACGATACTTGCCGCCGTTGCGGACCTCGGTCGAACTGTCCGCACTGAGATAGTTGATGGCGCTGGCCAGATCGGCCTTGATCGTCGTCAGCTTGTCGGTGGAGCAGACCAGCATCGTCGCGTATTTGCCGCTGGGCTTGCTGCACAGATCCTGCAGGGAGATCCGGGCGCTGTTGAAGTCCACCGGCGACCCGGCCTTGTTGGCCACGATCCGGCGACCGGACGAGGAAAGACGGCTGGAGGCCTCCCAGACTTCGGTCAACTCGGCCACCTGGTCGGCGTTGACCTTGACGCTGGCAGCACTGAGCTTGCTCGACCAGTCGGTGCCACTGTTGGTGATGTCATAGCGCGGCGTCACCGCCAGCGAACCGGCACCGATGCGTGCACCACTGATGCCGATCGTGCCCGAGGGCGAAGCACCGCCAGTGATCGAGGACAGCACCCGGCGCATCGCCTCGGTCACATCGGCCGGCGTCTGCGCGTTGATGAACTCGCCACGGCTGTTGACGGCGGCATGCCACAGCTCATCGATGACGGTACCGTCATCGACATTCAGCGGGTTGCCATTGCCGGCCCAGTTCGGCGGATTCTTGTACGGATCGTCGGTTGCAGCCTGGTTCACGCCGTAGATCCGGCCCTGCGCGCCAAGCGTCACACCATAGAAATTCATGTGCAGATCGGTCTGGCAGTCCAGGCGCTTCCAGTCCGGGCTGCCCTTGTCCAGCGTGTTGCACTTGTCGCTGACCGGGACCTGCCCGACCGGGAAGCTGGTTCCGGTACGCAGCGGCGTGCGCGCACCGGCATAGGCGGCCGCGGCGATGTCGGCGATGGTGTTGCTGTAGCCATCGGCAAACGGAATGGACGGCAGCTGGGTCGAATTCACCGAGTCGGCATCACCGAAGGAGCCGTTCGGTGCATTGCCGGAGTTGGTGTAGCCATCGGTGAACAGCATGCCGCCATTGCGCTGGCAGGCCAGCTGCACCGGCGCATCGGCGTCCGTACGGCGGAACTGATCGACCATGTACTCCACGGCGCGGCGGTTCGGCGTGCCGCCATTGGCGGTCAGCGTGTAGATCTGCGAATACAGGTCGGCGCGGTTGGTGACCATGTCATACATGGTCGCGTTGCTGAGCTTGTTGATGGTGAAGTAGCCCACACGCATCGTATCCACGCTCACCAGCGCAGCCGTCGAGGAGCCGACGATGGCCAGCACGCGGTTGCGGTGATACTGGAACCAGTTGGAGAAACTCTGGATCGCGGCGTTGTATGCCGCCGCGCTCGAGTAGTTGGCCGCCTTGATCTGGTAACGGCGCATGTCGCAGCCAGGACCACAGGCGCCCGAGATGAGCGGACGACTGGCGTTGTCGGTCTTGTAGCCGGCCGGCGCAGGGCTGGCGGCAGGCAGGTAGAACGTCGCCGGGAAATAGGTCACCGCATAGGTGGTGTTGCCGGTGTTATTGACCGCCGCCGTACTCCAGCCACGACTGGTGTAGTAGGAATTGCCGGTACCCGACAGGTCCGGAATGCGCATGCCGCTGACGAACTGGAACTGCTCCGAGGTGCTGGCACGGTCGGCCGTCATGTTGTACACGGCGTTGTAGCCGCGCTGGTTGGAACGTGGATCCGCGCGCGTCTGGCTGATCGATGCGTCCGCCCACAACGTGCCGTCGGCGTTGGTCCACGGCCGGTAGGTCACATCCGGATTGAAGTAGCTGGCGTTATAGACATGCGAACGGGCGAAGCCGTAGATGTCCAGCGGCGGAATGGCGCGCCCCGGCGAATACTCCTTGTTGAAATCCGTGTGCGGGTACAGGTAGAGATAGCAGTCCACCGAGTTGTTCGCGCACGCGGTGCCGACGCTGAAGAAGCTGCCATCGTTGTTGAAGAAGCTGCTGGTGTTGCTGTTCCAGCGCATGCGTCCGTCACCACCGGGGAACATGCGTTCGAAGTTCATCGAACCCGAATCGTCCACCGCCATGATGAAGGCCGGCGTCGCGCGGGTCTGCACGTTCATCGGCTCCTGCGCCAGCACGCCCTGCGCCTGTGCGGCGAACAGGGTGTGCGCCAGATAGCCGCCAGCGGCCAAGACGGCAAGGCCAACGCCTGCCAGGATCCTGCGATTGCGCGTGTTCATGGGCACCCCACCCTCACAGCTTGAATACGGTATCGATCGCCGCACGCGACGTCGCATCACCGGTGGTGTCACCGGCATAGGTCGTGATCTGGTAGACCGGCGTTGGCTTTTCCACCGACTTGCCCATGTCCAGCGAACCTTCTCCCTGGATGCAGCCCTGGATCTCGCGGACATTGACGGCCGGCTTGCTGCCCAGCGTCGTCTTGGTCACCCAGCCGGAGGGATCGAACCCATCGTCACACTGCTGACTGATGTCCGACGACGCCACGGCCGGATTGGCGCCGGCGTCCTTGCGGTTGGCGATGTTCTCCACCGCGTTCTCGACGCTGCGGGCGGCGCCCTCGGCATTCTGGAATGCCATGTTGGTCGCCCGGTAGCCGGCCGCCATACGTTCCTGCATGCCCGCCACCTGCATGCCGATCACCCCAAGCAGGGCCAGCAGCACCAGCATGATCAGCGCGACGTAGAGCACGGCGCCCTGCTGTCGTGCCTGGCCAGCAAAGGGGCGGCGCCGGGAGGAAGAAGGGGAGCGCATGGTCGTCAGTTCCCGAACAAGCGGTTGCGCAAGGCAACGGACGCTTCATAGGCGCCGCGATGGCGCTGGTCATAAGGATCGGCCGGGGCAAAGCTGACACCCAGGATGGCCGGATAGGTCGCCGCGCTTCCCGGCGCTTCGGCCGAGGCACGTTGCGGACTGCGCGCCAGCAGGCCCACCTGCACCATGCCCACGCGGCGCCACTGCCCGGCGGCGGCCGCATCGGTGCCGGTGCTGACCGCACTGGCCACGCGCTGGTCGACGATACGGCCGGTCGGCGGCGTCGACAACGCGATGTTGGTGGTGGCATCCAGGCCATACAGGAACTGCATGTTCTCGATGCCTTCCACCAGTTCCTCGCCGTCACCATAACCACCGGCGCCGTTGGCCCGCGCGCGGTACAGCGCAGGCTCGCCGTTGGTATTGGTGGCGATGTAGTAGGCCATGCCGTCGGCGCGATACAGCATCGTCATCGCGTTGTTGACCGAGTAGTTGCTCAGGTCGACCTTGTCGACCTTGACGGTCGAACCGGTGACGGTGGCCGGAAACACGTCGGCACGGGTGCAGTCGGCCAGCGCGAAGACCGTGGGCGTGCCTGCGGCGTTGGCCTTCAGGCGGGTCATGCCATCGCTGGAAACGGTCAGCGTGGTGGCCGTGCCGGCCACGGACACGCCGGTCACGACCGCCCCTTCCGGACTCAGCAGGCGCAGCACCAGGATGTCGCTGCCGGGAAGCGGCGCCGGCTTCAGGCCGGTGATGCTCTTAGGAACCGACTGTGCCGCACTCCAGGCACGTCCCAGCATCAGCGTGGTGCCCGGCGCGGTACCTGCCGCCTCATAGCCCTGCACCGGAACCGAGAAATCCAGCGGATCGCCACTGCCGGAACTGATGCCCAGATGGTAGCCGACGTCCCCGGTGTTCTTGATCACGTGCGCCTGGTCGTTGACGCAGCCGAAGTGGCCGGCCATACGCAGGTCGCGCTGCAGGAAATCCAGCGCGAAGCGCGCGTTCTCCTGGGTACGGGCAGCACCTTCGGACAGGCGCGAGGCCGCGCGCGAGGCAATGAAGATCTGGGTCACGCCCAGCATCAGGACCAGACCGATGACCATGGCGATCATCAGTTCGATCAGCGACAGGCCGCGGACTCGCGAAATGGGGCTCATGGGCGCTTTCACAGGAAGGTCGTCAGGCCGAAGGTGGTGAGGCTGTCGGGATCCTTGGGATCCCAGCGCTGGTCTCCCCAGCTGATCGCAACGCTGACCTGGCCGGTACTCTGCACGAAGGTGACCTGGGCACTGGCCTTCTCACCCAGCGTCCGCACGACTTCGCACTGCCAGCGCGCCACATTCGTCTTCGGCGTCACCGCCGCACCGGTCGGCCAGGCACAGGCACTGGTCGGCTTCACCGCGCCAGCGGAGAACGAGGCCGTGGAATAGGCGCCGCCGTCCAGCGTATCGGTGCGCTGCGCACGCATCAGCTCGATCAGGTCGTTGGCCAGGTTGGTCGCCTGGGTCCGGTAATTCGCGCTCTGCACGAAGCGGACACTGGTGGTCTGCAACAGGGCGAAGCCAAGCAGGCCGAAGGCCAGGATCAGCACCGCCACCATCACTTCGATCAGGCTGAAGCCCCCCTGCGACGCGCGCGGGCGGGCCAGGTTGCGGCGGCTCATGAGCAGGTTCCCTTGGTCACCCGGACCTGGCCGGATTGATTGATCGTCAACGTGCTTTTCGATTCACCGGCCTTGCAGCTGTCCGGCGACAGCACCAGGGTCTGATCAGCGCTCGCCCTGCGTCGCCCACGCCCATCGAAGGCGATGGTCGCGCCCGGCGGCCCCACCACGCTCAGCTGCGGATTGCCCTGCGAGTAGCGCAGCGCGACATCGCCACTGCTCATCTGGCCGTCACCATCCAGGTCCGACCAGGCCAGCACGCCCTTGGACCAGTCGCCGTCACAGGCCTTGCCGTCGGTACTGCCACAGACGCCGCCGCCGCGGCTGTTGCGTACACCTTCGCTACGGGCCAGGTTGGCCAGTGCAATCAGTTCATTGTTGGCGGTTGCAAGCCGGTTCGAGCGGATCATGCCGCGGAAACTCGGATAGGCGATCGACGCCAGGATCACGAAGACGGCCAGCGTGACCATCAACTCAACCAGCGTGAAACCGTTTTGCCGGCGCAAAGACATTGGACGCTCCCCAGCGTGTTGAGCGCCACGATGCGCGATCCTCCCGCCACCGGCAAGCGGCGGCAGGACGAACGGTCATTCCGGGGCGACGGGCGTCAAAGGGTTGACAGCCCCTACCCTGTCGGCAACCCGCGGCAGGGGTCGGAGCCCGATGGGATCCAACCCCGGGCCGGTCAGGCCAGCACCTGATAGCAGGGCTGGTACTCGCCGGAGATCTTCATCCGGCGCTGCTCGACGAAGGCGCGCAGCAGTGCATCCAGCGCCTGCATCATGTCCGTGTCGCCGTGGATCTGGAACGGCCCGAACTGCTCGATGCGGCGCATGCCGTCTTCCTTCACGTTGCCGGCCACGATGCCCGAGAACGCCCGGCGCAGGTCGGCCGCCAGCGCGTGCGGCGCACGCCCGTGGTGCAGGTCCAGTGCGGCCATCGCCTCATGGGTCGGCACGAACGGCTGCTGGTACTCCCACGGAATCTCGATCGACCAGTTGAAGAAGAAGGAGTCTTTCTGCGCCAGGCGGTGCTCACGCACGCGCTTGATGCCGTTGGCCATCTTCTTCGCCACCGCGACCGGGTCGCCGATGATGATCTCGTAGCGCTCGGCAGCTTCATCACCCAGGGTCAGGCGGATGAAACGGTCGATCTGCTCGAAGTATGGCGCAGCCACGGTCGGGCCGGTCAGGATCAGCGGGAACGGCAGGTCCTTGTTCTCCTCGCGCAGCAGGATGCCGAGCAGGTACAGGATTTCCTCGGCGGTGCCGACACCACCAGCGAACACGATGATGCCGTGGCCGATGCGGACGAAGGCCTCGAGGCGCTTCTCGATGTCCGGCATGATCACCAGGTGGTTGACGATCGGGTTCGGCGACTCGGCGGCGATGATGCCCGGCTCGGTCAGGCCGATGTAGCGCGTCACGGTGCGCCGCTGCTTGGCATGGGCGATGGTGGCGCCCTTCATCGGGCCCTTCATCGCACCCGGGCCGCAGCCGGTGCAGATATCCAGGCCACGCAGGCCCAGCTCGTAGCCGACCTGCTTGGTGTACAGGTACTCGTCGCGTGAGATCGAGTGGCCGCCCCAGCACACCACCAGGTTGGGGTCGCCCGGGTTGAGGATGCGCGCGTTGCGCAGCAGACCGAACACCGCGTTGGTGATGCCTTCGGACGACTCCAGCTCGGCCGCGTAGGCCGGGCCCATTTCGATGGCCATGTAGGCCAGGTCGCGCACTACCGCGAACAGCAGCTCGGCAACGCCGCGGATGATCTCGCCATCGACGAAGGCCATCGCCGGGGCATTGACCAGGTCGATGCGTACGCCGCGATCCTGCTGCGCCACCTGGATGTCGAAATCGGGGTAAAGATCACGCGCCGCGCGCGGATCGTCAGACGCACTGCCACTGGTCAGCACCGCCAGCGCGCAGCGGCGCAACAACTCATGCATGCCGCCGGCGGAGGCATCGCGCAAACGTGCCACCTCGGCCCGCGACAGCACATCCAGCCCGCCGCGCGGGTAGATCCGCGCATCCTGCACCGGCAGCGTCCGCGCTGCTTTTTCGTTCGTCGTCATATCCAATTTTCTGCTTCCTTTAAGGTGTCCGACTGTACTGCCGCCCCCTTAAAAAGCAAAACGGCCGGGAAGCCCGACCGTTGGATGTGTGCTGCCCGCGTTCGCCTTTCCGGGCCCGCCTGGGCGGCGTTGGCGCCGCGCACATTCTTGGATGCTACGCCGATGTTCTGCATTCCGCAAGGGCTTTCGCTTGAACGGGAAACGGCCGGGTTTCCCCGGCCGTTTCCGTTTACAGCAATGCTACGTCAGTGCATCAGAACTGGTAGCGGAAGCCCAGCTGCAGCGACCACTGCGAGACACCGGCATCGAAGCCGTCGGCATCCTGGTTGGCCACGCTCGGGGAATCGGCGCCAGTGAAGTTGTACACGTACTTGCCCTGGTACAGGCCCTGCAGGGTTGCAACACGGTTGTTGGCGTAGAAGCCGTAGTCGTAGATGTTGCCCCACTTCTTGTTCAGCATGTTGCCGACGTTCTGGATGTCGACCCAGATCTCGGACTTGTGGCCCTTCATGAAGCCCGGCAGCTGCTGGCTGATGCGCACGTCGAAGGTGTTGATCCAGCCGGTACGGAAACCGTTGGCCGGGGCAACGCTGCCGGCGTACTTCTCAAGCTGCGGGTTCTGCGCCAGCCAAGCGAAGAACTTCTTCTCCATGTCGGCATCCGGAGCGAAGCGGCCATTGAGGTCCAGGGCGCCGAACAGCACTTCACCACGCTGCGGCACGTAGAACAGGTCGTTGCCCGAGCGGCCGTCGCCATTGGCGTCGTTGGCGTAGATGTAGCTGAACGGACGACCGCTGCGGCCTTCGTACACCAGGCCGACCTTGGTTTCGTAGTCGCCGAAGAACTTGTGCTTCCAGTTCAGCGAGCCCGACAGGCGGTCGCGGATCTGGTAGCGCGAGGTGTTCAGCTGATCGGCGTTGGCGTCGAAGGCGTACTGGTAGCCCCAGCCCGAACCTGCGGTGGAGCTGGTCAGCGAACCCACTTCCTTGGCATCGGTATAGGTGTAGCCGATGTTCCAGGACCAGTCGCTGTCGTTGCTCCACGGCTTGGCCAGCGAGAAGGTGGCCTGCGAGGTACGGCCCTTGCTGGTGTTGTCGATCAGATAGACCGCATCGAAATCACCATTGGCACGGTAGCGCGCATTACCGGTCGCCCACTGGCGGCCGTCAGCCGACGGCGCGTAGTAGTTGACGCGGCCATCCGGACCGACCTGGCGACCCTGGCCCAGGTTCAGGTGCTGGTAGTACAGGCCATCCTTGACCTTGGTGACCAGCAGTTCAGCCGAAGCCACGATGCCGTACCACGGCAGCTCGTGATCCAGGGCGATGTTGGCCTTGTAGATCGACGGCAGCTTGAAGTCCTTGCCGACGAAGCTGACGTTCTGGCGCGCCTGCCCCGGGGTGTTCGGAACCGGCTGGGTGTCCTTGTTGGCGTTGAACGGCATGCCGTTGTAGCCGGTGATGTTATACGCGGTGTAGTTGAAGCCGGTGGTGGAGTAGCTGTTGCTCAGCCACACCTGCGGGGCATCACCCTGGAACAGGCCCACGCCGCCGCGCAGCTGGGTCGGGCGCTCGGTGTCGAAGGTGTAGTTGAAGCCCACGCGCGGCTGGATCAGGAAGCTGCCGCCAAACACCTTGCTGTTGTCATAGCCATAGGCATTGAGCGCCTTCTGGTTGAAGGCCGGCGACGGGCTGGTGTCCGGACGGTCGGCGCGCACGCCCATGGTCAGGGTCAGGTTGCTGTTGACGTACCAGGTATCCTGCACGAACAGGGCCAGGTTGCTGAACGTGTAGTCAGCAGCGATCGAGCCCGGCTGGTTTTCCTTGTTGTACTGGTAGGTCTGCCAGCGGCCGGCGGCGAAGTTGTCCAGGCCGTAGAAGGTGTAGGTGCCCCACGAGTTGGCGCCGAAGTAGTTGTAGATGTCGTTGGTGTCGTAAGAGGCACCGAACTTCAGGTCGTGGTTGCCCAGGGTCCAGGTCGCCGCGGCGTAGTAGTTCCACGCCTTGGTCTGCAGGACGTTGTTCTGCGAGTTGGCTTCGGTACCCAGGTACAGCGAGTCACCCTGCGGGGTGGTCGGATTGCGCGGGAAGTAGACGCGGATGCTCGGGGCATTGGTCGGCACTTCGCGGATCGAGGAGAACTCGCGGTACGACGCCTTCAGTTCGGTCGAGAAGGTGTCGCTCCAGTCGCTGAACACCTGGGCGACGTAGCTCTCGTTGGTCTTGGCCTGCTGGTACCAGTACGAGCTCAGCGACGCGGCCGAGGTCGAGTTCATGCCATTGATGCGCAGCTTGCTCTGGTCGATCTTGCTGTAGCGGATGTTGGCACGGTGGTTGTCGCTGATGTTCCAGTCCAGCTTCAGCGCGTACTCTTCCATGCTGGTGTCGCCATTGCTTTCGGTGCCGCCGGCCTCGAAGCCGTAGACGTCCTTGGCGATCTGCTGGGCGCGCGCCACGTCAGCGGCATTGAAGTTGGCGTTGGCCTTGCCCAGCGCGGTACCGGAGATGTCGGCACCCGGAGCGGCCTGCTCGAACTTCTCGTAGTTGGCGAAGAAGAACAGCTTGTCCTTGACCAGCGGACCACCCAGGGTCATGCCGTAGGTCTTTTCCTTGGTGAAGCCCTTGAACGGCTGACCTTCCGGATTGTCACCGAACCAGTCACCGTCACGGTAGGTGCCGTAGACCGAACCGTGGAATTCGTTGGTACCCGACTTGGTCACCGCATTGACGGTGGCGCCGGCGGCGGCAGCGATGCTGACGTCGTAGTTGGACAGGTTGATGTCCAGCGCTTCGATGGCTTCCATCGCGACCGGCTGGCGGCGGGTCGGCATGTTGTTGCCTTCCAGGCCGAAGGTGTCGCTGGCCGAGACGCCGTCGATGTTGATCGAGTTGAAGCGCGGGTTCTGGCCACCGGCCGAGATCGAGCCCGAGGCGCGATCGATGAAGGTCACGCGCGGGTCCAGGCGCATCAGATCCTGGATGTTGCCGCCGATGGACGGCGCAACTTCGATCTGCTGCTGGCTGATGTTGGTGCCCGAGCCCATCTTGGTGGCGCTGAACACTTCCGAGCCGCCGCCGACAGCGGTGACCTGCACGGTGTCCAGGTTGGTCGCACCGACCAGGTCGCCGGCCAGGGTGGCGTTGATGGTGCCGGTCTGGTTCACGCCCAGGTAGACGCCATCTTCGGTCTTGGTGCCTTCACCCGGCTTGGTGATGGTGATGGTGTACGGGCCACCCACGCGCAGGCCGCGCGCGTTGTAGCGACCCGCCGCATCGGTGGTAGCACGCGAAACGGTGCCCGACTCGGTGTGGGTGATGGTGACTTCAGCGCCGACGACGGGCTGGCCGCCGCGGGAGATGACCTGGCCGCCGACACCGGCAGAGGTGCTCTGGGCAAAGGCGGGGGCGGCGGCAAGTGCAGCCACGAGACCAAGGGTAAGCTTGGACATCCGGAGTGGGTGAGTCATTTTTCGGTAGCCTCGATGCGAGTTGGCGATGGCGGAAAAAAAGCGCATCCAATCAGCCCTGCGGGTGGCTGGTCGGAGAGTTATCTGGGGTTCCCTACCGCTTGGCTGAAGGTAGCCATAACGGTTAACACTAGATTAACACGCTACGCCATCAATGTGACGGTTGTGCGACAAACGGCACCGGATCGCAACGCAATCGTGACGGGTTCTTCATTCCGCCTTACGACCACCTTCACACGCCAGCCGGATCACCGCTGGCATCGAGGATCTGCCCGCGCCAGGCCTGGCCGGCACGGGACAGCAGGGTCACCGCCGCGGCAGCGGCGGCCTCGGGACCCCGCGCGGCGGGATCCTGATCGACCGAGTAGGCACGCGCCCGCAGCGCGGTGCGCAGCGGGCCGGGATAGAGGCCACTGACCCGGACCGGGCTGCGCCCCAGCTCATCGTGCAGGCTGCCGATCAGCCCGCGCAGGCCGTGCTGGGCCACGCCATACCCTCCCCAATAGGCCTGCCCCACCCGTTCGGGGGCATCAACTGCAAGCACCAGAGCGGCATCCTCGCGCTGCCGCAGCAGCGGCAGGCACGCCTGCGCCAGCCAGGCCGGGGCCGTCAGGGTGACGTGGATCGCGCGGGCGAAACTGGCCGGGTCGGCCAGCTCGAAGGGGGTCAAGCCTGGAAAATGGGCGGCGCAGACCAGCAGGCCATCCAACCGCCCCAACTCACGCTGCAACGCCTGCGCCAGTTCGGCGTAGTCGTCTGGGCCCGCACCTTCCAGGTCCAGCGGGTAGAGCAGCGGCTCCGGCCCCACCGCCTGGACCTGGGTATAGACCCGGTCAAGCCGGCGTGGCTTGCGTCCCAGCAGGACCACGGTGGCGCCGGCCGCCGCCGCGGCCACCGCCGCCGCACTGCCCAGACCACCACCGGCGCCAGCCACCAGCACCACACGGTCCTGCAACGGACGGCCATCGAGCGCCCCGTCAGTCGGTGACGTCGATGGCCAGGCACTCATCCCTGGGCCGCCTCTTCGACGATCCGCTTGAGCTCGCCGGATTCAAACAGTTCCATCACGATGTCACAGCCGCCGATCAGCTCACCGTTGATGAACAGCTGCGGGAAGGTCGGCAGGTTGGAGAAGCGCGGCAGGTTGGCGCGGACCTCCGGCTCCTCGAGCACGTTGACGGTGCGCAGCGCGACCGCGCCGGCCGCCATCAGCGCCTGTACGGCGCGGCTGGAGAAACCACACATCGGGTACTGCGGGGTGCCCTTCATGAACAGCACGAGCGGGTAACGATCGACCTCGGCCTGGATTTGCTGCATCACCGCCACAACCTCACTCCTTGCTTCGCCGGGCAACCCGACCGCGATGGTCGGCTAGACTGCCCACGGTAGCCGCCATTGTAAGCCGATGGAACAGGCTGCCGTCGTCCCCTGGCCACGAACCTGTCCATGCCTGTCGAATTGCCCGCCCTGCCCTACCTCTCCGGCTCCCTGCAGCCGCACCTGTCCGCACAGGCCCTGGAGCTGCACCACGGCCGCCATCACCGTGCCTATATCGATGCGGTGAATGCCGGCATCCTCGGCACCGAGTGGGAAGAAGCGTCACTGGAGGAGATCGTCCGCCACGCCCAGGGCCGTTTGTTCGACGCAGCAGCCCAGGCCTGGAACCATGGCTTCTACTGGCAATGCCTGCGCCCGCGCGGCGGTGGCGAGCCGCAGGGCCCGCTGGCCGAACTGGTCAAGCGCCAGTTCGGTGATGTGCAGCGCCTGCGCGAAGAGTTCAACCGCACTGCATTGGGCCTGTTCGGCTCCGGCTGGGTATGGCTGGTACAGCATCCGGGCGGGCAGCTGGGCATCCAGGCGACCCGCAATGGCGGCACGCCGTTGACCGGCGACAGTACCCCGCTGCTGGGCTGCGATGTCTGGGAACACGCCTACTACACCGACTACCAGAATGACCGGGCGCGCTATCTGGAGGCGTTCTGGCAGCTGGTGAACTGGGAATTCGCCGAGAGCCGGCTGCGCTGAGGACATCCGCCGGGCATGGCCCGGCGACAAGGTGGATCTCACGCGCTCTCGTGCGCGACCACCGCGTCCATCACCCGTGCCGAGTACACCAGCGCCGCACCGGCATTGAGCGAGACCGCCACGCCCAGCGCCTCAGCGATTTCCTCGCGGCTGGCGCCCTGTTTCAACGCCGCGTCCACGTGCACGGTGATGCAGCCGTCGCAGCGGGTGGTGACCGCCACCGCCAGCGCGATCAGTTCACGGGTCCTGGCGTCAAGGTGGTTGGTCTGGGCGCCTGCGTTGGACAGCGTGGCATAGCCCTTCACCGTATCCGGCGAGAGCTTGCTGATCTCGCCGATGCGGCCCTTCAGTTCCTTGCGGTAGGCATTCCAGTCGAGCATGGTCGTGACTCCAGTGAAAGGAGTTCCACGCTACCACCGCCGCTGTTGCGCCGATGCGTGCGCCAGCGCGTCACAACGTTGCAGGAATACCGGGCAGCGCCGGCCGCTGGCCGGCACACCCCTGTTCAGCGGTGGCGCAGCGCGTGTACCGCCGGCACCACCTGGGCCTGGCGGTCCAGTTCCAGGCCCACCTGCTCCAGCGCGTCAGCCAGAGCTGCGGCATCATCGTCGCGCAGGGTGGCGTGGCCGACCTTGCGGCCCTCGCGCGGCTGCTTGCCGTAGTCGTGCCAATGGCCGCTGGCCTGGCCCAGCACCGGCAGCGGATCGGGCATCTCGCCCAGCCAGTTCAGCATGCAGGCATGGCCGAGCATGCGGGTGCTGCCCAGCGGCAGGCCCAGCACCGCGCGCAGGTGGTTCTCGAACTGCGAGGTCTCGCTGCCTTCGATGGTCCAGTGGCCGGAGTTGTGCACGCGCGGCGCCATCTCATTGGCCAGCAGCTCACCATCGCGGCAGAACAGCTCCAGCGCGAACACGCCGACATACTGCAGGTGCTCGGCGATGCGACGGGCGTAGCCGATCGCAGCCTCGTGCTCAGCGGCCGACAGCACGGCAGGCGCCACACTGGCCGACAGCACGCCGTCGACATGCCAGTTGCCGGTGACCGGCCAGGCCTGGAAGCTGCCGTCGCGTCCACGCACGGCCACCACGCTGACCTCACGCTGGAAGGCGACGAAGCCTTCCAGGATCAGCCCGGTGCGCTCGACCTGTGCGCCCAGCGCATCCCACGCGGCGTCGATATCGGCATCACTGCGCAGGCGGAACTGGCCCTTGCCGTCATAACCGAGGCGTCGGGTCTTGAGAATGCACGGCAGACCGAACTCGGCGGCCTTCGCGGCCAGCTCGTCACGGCTGCGGATGTCGGCGAAGGCCGGCAGCGGAATGCCCAGCTGCTGGAACAGGGTCTTCTCGCTCAGCCGATCCTGCGCCACGGCCAGCGCGGCCGGCGGCGGGTACACCGGCACGCGGCCGGCCAGGAACTGCGCACTGTCGGCGGGCACGTTCTCGAAATCGAAGGTGACCACATCGACCTTGGCGGCGAAGTCCGCCAACGCCTGGCGGTCATCGAAGGCGCCGACGGTGAGCGGCGCCAGCGGGCCGCTGCAGGCATCGGCCGCCGGGTCGTACAGTTCGAATCGCAGCCCCAGTGGCGCACCGGCCAGGACCATCATGCGGGCGAGCTGGCCGCCGCCGAGGATGCCGACAGTCAGGCTCATTGGCGCGGATCGTCGTGGGCCATCACGTCTTCGGTCTGGCGAGCGCGGAAGGCGTCGAGGGCCTGGCCGATGGCCGGCTGGTCGCTGGCCAGCATCGCGGCGGCGAACAGCGCGGCATTGGACGCGCCGGCATTGCCGATGGCGAAGGTGGCGACCGGGATGCCGGCCGGCATCTGCACGATCGACAGCAGCGAATCCATGCCATTGAGGGCCTTGGACTGCACCGGCACGCCCAGCACCGGCACCGCGGTCTTGGCCGCGATCATGCCCGGCAGATGCGCGGCACCGCCGGCGCCGGCAATGATCGCGCGCAGCCCGCGCGAACCGGCCTGCTCGGCATAACTGAACAACACATCCGGCGTCCGATGCGCGGACACCACCTTCACTTCGAACGGAACACCCAGGGCTTCAAGCTTCTGGGCGGCGTGCTGCATGGTTTCCCAGTCGGAACGGGAACCCATGACGATGCCGACAAGCGGCGCGATCGGGTTGGGGGTCATTGGCCGTCACCTGCCTTAAAGACGTATTCTAGCCGTCTTCCACGCAAGACGAAGAACCATGGATCGCAAGCTGCTCGACCTGCTGGTGTCGCCGGACACCCGCCAGCCCCTGTCCCTGCTGGATGGCAAGGGCCTGGAAGCGCTCAACAAGGCCATTTCCACCGGCGCGGTGAACAAGGCCGATGGCAACCCGCTGGCGCAGCCGTTGCGCGAGGCGCTGGTCACCCGTGACCGCAAGCAGGTGTTCCGCGTCGACGACGGTATCCCGGTGCTGCTGGCCGAGGAAGCCATCCCGACCGCACAGATCGCCGACTTCCCTGCCGCATGAGCACGCTGCCGACGCCGGATGCGGCCGTGGTCGCCGCCGATGTCGCGCGTGCCCTGGCCGAAGACCTGGGCAGCGGCGACGTCACCGCCGCCCTGCTGCCCGATCAGGCCGACAGCGCCTACCTGCTGTGCAAGCAGGACGCCGTGATCGCCGGCCGCCCCTGGTTCGACGCCACCCACCGCGCGCTCGATCCGGACGTGCGCATTGAATGGCGCATTTCCGAGGGTGATGCGGTCGCTGCGGGCACCGTGCTGGCCCTGCTGCATGGGCACAGCCGCAGCCTGGTCAGCGCCGAGCGCACCTCGCTGAACTTCCTGCAGACGCTGTCCGGCACCGCCACCACCACCGCCCGCTACGTGGCCGCCGTGGCCGGCACGGGCACGCGCATCCTCGACACCCGCAAGACGCTGCCCGGCCTGCGCATGGCCCAGAAATACGCGGTGCGGTGCGGCGGTGGCGAAAACCACCGTTTCGGCCTGTACGACATGGTGATGCTGAAGGAAAACCACATCCGCGCCGCCGGTTCGTTGGCCGCTGCCGTGGCCGCCGCGCGCCGGCAGTGGCCTGCTCTGCCGCTGGTGGTCGAGGTCGAAGACCTGGTGCAGTTGCGGCAGGCACTGGAGGCCGGCTGCGAACGCATCCTGCTGGACGATTTCAGCCCCGACCTGCGCCGTGAAGCGGTGCGCATCACTGCCGGCCGCATCCCGCTGGAAGTCTCCGGTAGCGTCGGCCTGGGCGGCCTGCGCTCGATCGCCGAAGATGGCGTGGACTGCATCTCCATCGGCGGACTGACCAAGCATGTGCAGGCCATCGACCTGTCGCTGAAGCTGGGCCCGCCGCCGGCTTGAGGCCGGGCTTGGGGTCAGATCCCTTTTCCAGCGGAAAAGGGATCTGACCCCGTCCTCACACCCGGCGTTCACGACGGCACTGCGACGCTGCGGTCATCCCCCACAGGAGCCGCGCATGCGCCGGACGCTCTTGCCTGTCTGCCTGCTGCTGGCGGCCACCCCCTTGTCCGCAGCTGCCGCCGAAGCCTGCGATGTGCCGCCCCGCTTCGGCCTCAGCCCGTTGGCGGTCGCCATCCGCAATACCGCCTGCAACGAACACCGGCTCTGGTTCCGCCCCTTCATCGATCGTGATGGCCGCGCCGCCAGCCTCAGCGTCACCGAAGCCGAGAGCGAGCATCTGGCCGACAACGGCCTGATCGCCTGGCAGCGCGTGGCCGGCTACTGGCGCGACAGCGGCACGCTCAATGCCATGGGCAGCATCGCCGGTGCCAGCAGCTGCCTGGCGCCGCTGGGCACGCGCTACACCGACAGCGACTGCCGCGCGTTCCTGGTCGACAACCCATGGTCGGCAGCCTTTATTTCGTGGGTGATGGTGCGTGCCGGTGTGCCCGGCTTCACTACCTCGCCGCGCCATATCGACTATATCCGTGCCGCGTACCAGGGTGGCCCCTCGGGCGTGCCCTACCGCCTGGTCGATCCGGCCACGGCCAAGCCGGCACCGGGCGATCTGCTGTGCTTCCTGCGTGACCGCAGCACGACGCTCAGCTACAGCGGACTGGTGCAGGCGCTCGGCAATGGCTCGGTGGGGCACTGGAAATCGCACTGCGAAGTGGTGGTGGCGGCCAATCTCGGCGGCGACCAGACTCTGTACCTGGTCGGCGGCAATGTCATGAACACCGTGGCGATGCGGCTGCTGCCGCTGGATCGCACCGGGCTGATCCAGCTGCCGCCGGCTCGCGAGCGCAACAGCACCGGCATCGATCCCAGCTGCACGCCTGGCCGCGAGGATGAGTGCAGTTTCAACCGCCAGGACTGGGCGGCGCTGCTGCAGCTGACGGCCAGCGCCCCCCTGCTGATGCCGTCATCGAGCGCCACTCCGGTGCAGCCCGCTCCAACACCGCAGCCAGTGATCGTCCCGCCACAGCCGACGCGGTGATGCCGACGCTTGATCCTGCGCGTATTCGCCGCCATCTTGGCAGGATCGACACCTGACGGCTGACGCCATGCCCACCCTGCTGCTGTTGCTGATTGCCGGCGGAATCATCTATTTCTTCTGGAACGCGGCACGCTCAGCTGCCGAGCGCGCCGTCGAGCTGGGCCGCAATGCCTGCCGCGCCGCCAATGTGCAGTGGCTGGACCAGGCCGTGCACGCCACCGGCCTGCGCCTGTCGCGCGGCGAGGACGGCCGGCTCGGTTTCGAGCGCACCTTCAAGTTTGAGTATTCCTACGACGGCATCGACCGCCATGTGGGGCGCATGGTGCTGCGCGGCGATCAGCTGATCTCATTCACCGGCCCGGGCGCGGCGCGGATCAGCCAGATCCGGCCGGATGTGGACGATGCCGAGGATGTGTAAGGGTTGAAAGTGTGCCGACCAACGGTCGGCACCCACCACTGAACCACCCAATGAAAAACGCCGCCCATCGGGGCGGCGTCGGAATAGTTATTTGACCACGCGCAGGTTCGGGCGACCCTTCGGCGGCGGGCTGGCGGGCGGCGTATCGTCCGGCGGCGCGCCTTCCTCGTGCAGCAGTTCGTCGCTGGCCGGTGCGGTCTCGTTGCCCGGGATGTCATCCGGCAGCGCCATGCCCTGCCCGGTCTCGCGGGCGTAGACGGCCAACACGGCGCTGATCGGCACCTGCACCGGGTAACTGGTACCGGAGAAGCGCGCCGAGAAGCTCACCATCTCGTTGTCGATCATCAGCCGCACGACGGCACGTTCGGCGATGTTGAGCACAACCCGGCCGTCCTTGACCGCCGAAGGCGGGACCTGCACGCCGGGGACGCCGGCGTCGACCAGGATGTGCGGGGTCAGCTGGTTGTCATTGATCCATTCCACCAGCGCCCGCAGCAGATAGGGGCGGTGGCTGGTCATGTGGAAGAAGTCTTCGGTCATGCGTGAAGTGTACGCGCCCGGCGCCCCGCCGGGGCAGATCGCCTGCACGCGGGTCGGCGTGCAGACGGGAATGCCGCCGCCGGATCAGACCGGCAGGTCGCGCAGTTTTCTTTCCTGATCGGTCAGGCTGCGGACGAAACCGGGGTGGCGGAAGATGCGGTTGCCATAGTCCTCGATCGCCTTGCCATCCTTCGGCAACGGCACGTCCAGCGACTGCAGGCGCCAGATGATCGGTGCCATCGCGCAGTCGGCCAGGCTCATTTCCGGGTTGAGGAAGAATTTGCTGGCCTTGAACAGCGGCAGAGACGCGGTCAGCAGCTCTTTCAGGCGCTTGCGTCCGGCCTCGGCCTGGGACTTGTTGCCCAGCTGGATGGCCTGCACCTGCGGCACCCAGTCGTGCTCGATGCGCAGCATGGCCAGGCGGATGCGCGCACGGGAGAGCGGATCGACCGGCATCAGCGGCGGATGCGGGTAGCGTTCATCCAGATACTCGCTGACCACCGATGCGGCGTACAGCACCAGTTCGCGCTCGACCAGGGTCGGCACCGAGTGGTACGGATTGAGATCGATCAGGTCTTCGGGCGGGTTCTGCGGATCGACCGGAACGAAGTCGAAGGTCACTCCCTTGGCCGCCAGCACCAGGCGCACCCGGTGGCACAGTACGTCGTCGTTCGAGGAAAACAGCGTCAATGTATTACGCATGCGCACGCTCGCCGCCATCAAAGGCTCTCCTACGACAGGAGACCGCCTGCCGCATCGGCGCCGCCAGCACCGTGCCAGCGGTCGACTCCTCCCCGAGTGTGCAACCGACCATCACAAAAGCCAATAGGCCCATGTGATGCTCGGCGGCAGAATCAGTGAACGTCCTTCCAGTATTCCTTCTTCAACAGGTACAACAGGAAGGTCAACAGCGCCAGGAACAGGATCACCCACACGCCCAGTTGCTGGCGCTTGAGGGCGGCCGGTTCGCCGGCGTATTCGAGGAAGTTGGTGATGTCCCGCACCGCCTGGTCGTACTGGCCGGCATCGACCGACCCAGGGGTTTCAATCTTGAGCCCCGTCACTGGCGGGTCCATGCCCGGCACCTCGGGCTTGCCATGCATGGCATGCTGCAGGCCCTGCATCTCCCACAGCGGATTGGGCATGGAGGCGTTGGCGAACAGCGCGTTGTTCCAGCCCAGCGGCCGGCTGCTGTCCAGGTAGAACGACTTGAGGTAGGTGTAGACCCAGTCGCTGCCGCGCACCCGCGAGATCAGGCTGAGGTCCGGCGGCATCTTGCCGAACCACTTCTCGGCATTCTCCTTGGGCATCGCCACCGGGATCGGGTCGCCGATCGCCGAGCCGGTGAAGTTGAGGTTGTTCATCACCTCTTCCTCGGTCAGGCCCAGGTCCTGCGCCATCCGCGAATAGCGCAGGTACTTCAGCGCGTGGCAGCCGGAGCAGTAGTTCATGTACAGCTGTGCGCCGCGCTGCAGCGACGCGCGATCACCGAGGTCGTTGCCCGCCTGCAGCAGCGGGGTGCCGCCCTCGGCGGCGGAGGCCAGGAAACTGCCCAGCATCAGGGTGGCCGCCAGGGCCAGCCGGACCATCCAGCGCTCAGTCATGCGTGGTCACCCTCTCCGGTACCGGCTTGGTCTTGTCCAACCTTGTCCATAGCGGCATGGTGATGAAGAACGCGAAGTACAGGAAGGTCAGCACCCGGCCGATGTAGGTTTCGTGCACGTCAGTGCCCGGGCCGGAGCCGATCACGCCGAGCCAGACGAAGCACACTGCAAACACCGCCAACAGCACCTTCGAGAGCACGCCGCGGTAACGGTAGGACTTGACACGCGCGCGGTCCAGCCACGGCACCAGGAACAGGATCGCGATGGCCGAGAACATCACCAGCACGCCGCCCAGCTTGTTCGGCACCACGCGCAACATCGCGTAGTACGGCGTGTAGTACCAGACCGGCTTGATGTGCTCCGGGGTCACCAGGCGGTTGGCCTCGGTGAAGTTGTCGTGCTCCAGGAACAGGCCGCCGAAGGCCGGGGCGAAGAAGATGATGAAGGCGGCGATGATCAGCAGGAAGCCGGCGCCGACGCCATCCTTGAGCGTGTAGTACGGATGGAACGGAATGCCATCGGCCGGCGCGTTCGGCGACCAGCGGTTGCCCTTCGGTCCCTTCTTGATCTCCACGCCATCTGGGTTGTTCGAACCCACTTCGTGCAGCGCGCCCAGGTGCAGCACCACCAGCAGCAACAGCACCAGGGGCAGCGCGATGACGTGCAGTGCGAAGAAGCGGTTGAGCGTGGCGTCACTGGGCAGGTAATCGCCCATGATCCATTCGGTCAGGCCGTTGCCGATCACCGGTATCGCGCCGAACAGCGAGATGATCACCTTGGCGCCCCAGAATGACATCTGGCCCCACGGCAGCACGTAGCCCATGAAGGCCTCGGCCATCAGCACCAGGTAGATCAGCATGCCGAGGATCCACACCAGCTCGCGCGGCTTCTGGTAACTGCCATACAGCAGGCCGCGGAACATGTGCAGGTAGACCACGATGAAGAACAGCGAGGCACCGGTGGAGTGCATGTAGCGGATCAACCAGCCCCACTCCACATCACGCATGATGTATTCGATGGAGCCGAACGCCTCGGCGGCGTTGGTCTTGTAATGCATCGTCAGGAAGATGCCGGTGACGATCTGGTTGACCAGCACCAGCAGCGCCAGCGAACCGAAGTAGTACCAGATGTTGAAGTTCTTCGGCGCGTAGTACTCGCTGACGTGCTTGCGGTAGACCGGCATCAGGCCCGGCGCGCGGGCATTGACCCAGTCGGCCACGCCGCTGGCGGTACGGCTGAGGATATTGGCCATCAGGCAGCCCCCTGCGGATCGACACCAATGATGATGGTGTTGTCGTCCTGGTAATGGTGCGCGGGCACCTTCAGGTTGATCGGCGCCGGAACGTCCTTGAAGACGCGGCCGGACATGTCGAAGCGCGACTTGTGGCAGGGGCAGAAATAGCCGCCCTTCCACTGCGGGTCATAGGGTTCGGGCCGGATCTCGGCGACCATTTCCGGCGAGCAGCCCAGATGCGTGCACAGGCCGACCAGCACGGAGATATCCGGCTTGATCGAGCGCAGCTCGGGGTTCTGCTTGAGCACGTACTCCGGCTGCTGGTCCTTCTCGCCGGACTCGGGGTCCTTGAGTCGGCCATCCAGACCGTGCAGCGCATCGAGGATGGCCTTGGACCGTTTGACGATCCAGATCGGCTGGCCGCGCCACTCCACGATCAGGCGTTGGCCTTCCTGCAGGGCACTGATATCGGCCACCACCGGTGCGCCGGCGAGCTTGGCACGGGCACTGGGGTTCCAGGATTTGATGAAAGGAACGGCGGTGAATCCGACGCCGACGGCGCCAACCACAGCAGTGGTGGCAGAAAGAAAACGCCGACGTCCGGTGTTGACTGGATCGTGTACCCCATCGTTGGCCATCCGGCACTCCGATATTGATTAGGTAGCTTTAAGGCTGCCAGCGGCGGTCCGGTGGGGGCCAGAGCCGCGTGAATCATGGGCGAGTGTAGCGGAACCGTCGCGCGCCACACAACGCATTGCAACAACTCTTTCAAAGGCGTGCCGACTGACAGTCGGCACCTGCATTATCAAGGGTGTGCCGACCAACGGTCGGCACCTACTGGTGGCTCAGGGCGGTGCGGTAACGCTCGGCCAGCTGGCCGACCCGGCGCACGTAGTACTGGGTCTCGCTGTAGGGCGGCACGCCACCATGGCGGTCGACCGCACCTTCGCCGGCGTTGTAGCCCGCCGCCGCCAGGGTCAGGTCACCGTTGAAGCGCTTCAACAGCCAGGCGAGGTACTGCACGCCGCCACGGATGTTCTGACCGGCATCGTAGGAATCGCCCACCCCGAAGCGGGCCGCGGTCGGCGGCATCAGCTGCATCAGGCCCTGCGCACCAGCGCGGCTGAGCGCGGTCGGGTTGTAGGCCGACTCGGCATGGATGATCGCGCGCACCACCGCCTCTTCCACGCCGAACTCGCGCGCGGCGGCGGCGATCTCACCCTGGAAGGCCGTGGTGTTCAGCCGCACCGAGCCGAAGTCCACGCGCGGGTTGGCCCCGCAGGCGTAACAGCGCTCCATGAAGCTGTAGCGGATGGTGCGCACCGGGCCGAGGCTGGCCAGCTGGGTCGGCCGCGCGCTGGTGTAATGGCGTACGCCATCCTTCATGAAGGAATAGACCTGGCCGCTTACCATGCGCCCGCCGCGTGAGACGGCCGGTGTTGCCGATACCGTTGCAGGTGCCGGCGTGGGCACGACCGCTGCCGGTGCCACCGTACTGGCCGCCACCGCAACCGGATTGCGTTCGATGCTGGCCACCGTGGTCGGCGCGGGTTTCGGTGCGGCCGCCACCGGGCGGGGTGTCAGGCGGGTATCGCGGCTGTAGCTGATGGTGCTGCAGCGGGCCCCGGCCACACGCTTGCTGACATAGCTGGTGACGCCATCGGCGCCCTGGCACTTGTACAGGCTACCGGCGCTGGCCGGCGCAGCGGTCAGCGCAGCGATGATGATCGCCGTTGTCCCCAGTATCCCCTTCATGGCGGCGAGTGTCCCAGCTTCGCCGGGGCTTGCCAAGCGATAAGGCTCAGCCTGTGACCGGCGGCACAGCCAGCACCTTCCCGAGCCCGGCCAGGCGCTGCGCCAGTTCGTCGCGCAGTTCTGGCGGCGTGGTCCACAGCGCCACCGGAACCCGGTCCAGGCTGAGGATCTGCGCCAGCATCATGCCGCGACTCTCGGCGCCCATGCGCAGCAGGCAATGGTCGCCACCATCCGCCTCCAGCACGCCGCACCAGGGCGGGATGCGGCCTTCCAGTTCGGCGCGGCTGCCGGCCAGGCGCAGGACGGCCTGCAGCGCGAACGGCGCCTGGCTGACTGCCTGTCGCACCATCACGTCCGGTGGCGCCGGAGGGCGCCGATGCAGGCCCGGTTCGGAGCATTCACGTACCGCGCCCATCCGGTCCACGCGCAGCGTGCGCCAGTCCTGCCGCCCAACGTCCCAGGCCAGCAGGTACCAGCGCCGGCCATAGTTCACCAGGTGCTGCGCCTCGACCTCGCGCTGGGTCACCGCATCCTGCGCGCTGCGGTATTCAAAGGCCAGCCGTGCGGCCTGCCGGCAGTGCTGGGCCAGGCGGCCGAGCAGGCGTGCGTCGGTGGACGGCAGTTCGGACAGGGTGGCGGTCGCTGCGTGCACCTCACCGGCCTGCTGGCGGCGGCGGGTCGGCACCAGAGGATCGAGCTTGGACAACAGGCCACGGGCGGTGTCGTCGATGCCGGCAACGGTCGCCGACGCCGCACGCAGGGCGATGGCCAGGGTGGTCGCCTCTTCTTCGTCCAGCAGCATCGGCAGGACCGGCGCCCCGGCCCCGAGCTGGTAGCCACCGCCGACCCCGGCCGAGGCCTGCACCGGGTAGCCCAGTTCGCGCAGGCGCTCGATGTCGCGGCGGATGCTGCGCCGGTCCACGCCCATGCGCTCGGCCAGCTCGGCCCCCGACCACTGGCGGCGGGCCTGCAGCAGGGCGATCAGGCGCAGCAGTCGATGAGCGGTATGGCGCATGAGGAATCGAGGACAGAAGTCGTCCGCAATAGTGCCCCAGGATGGCCTCCCGTTCACCACCCATCGCAAGGAGCACCGCCATGACATCCCGCCAGATCACCCTGTACCACGCCGCCCGTTCACGCTCGAGCGGCGCCGTGGCCCTGCTCGAAGCACTGGGCGCCGACTACCGCATGCAGGTGCTGGACCTGAAGGCCGGCGCCAATCTCGCCCCGGCCTATCTGGCCATCAACCCGATGGGCAAGGTGCCGGCCATCGTCCACAACGGTGCGCTGGTGACCGAGCAGGTAGCGATCTACCTGTACCTGGCCGACCTGTACCCGGAAGCCGGACTGGCCCCGCCGATCGGCGACGCCCTGCGCGGCCCTTACCTGCGCTGGATGGCCTTCTATGGCGCCTGTTTCGAGCCGGCGATGATCGACAAGGCCATGCACCGCGAACCGCCGCCGCGCCTGATGTCGCCCTACAACGATGCGGAGACCGTGCTGCAGGTGATCGAAGCCCAGCTGGCTCAGGGCCCCTGCCTGCTCGGCGAGGTGATGAGCGCGGCCGACGTGCTGTGGGGCAACGCGTTGAAGTGGACCAGCGAGTTCGGGCTGGTGCAGCTGGCACCGGCCACCCGCGCCTATGTGGACCGGATCGGCGCGCTGACCGCGTTCGACCGTTCACGGCAGATCGATGCGGAGCTGGTGGCGGCCTAACCGGGGTTGCAGTAGATCCACGCCGTGCTTGGATGAACCCCTCGAATGCAGCCAGGCATGGCCTGGCTCTACTGAATTCATCGGCTCTACATGAACGCGGCGCACGCGCCGGGATGCGGGTAGAATTGCCCGCTTTCCCGCCACCCGAATGGATTAAGCGCCATGACCGGGACGCCAGACGTCTTTCCGCCCGCCACACCGGGCGAAACCCCGCTCGTTGCCCTGCCCGCTGGTCCACGCAAGCCCGACCAGGTCAAAGGCAAGCTGTACATCAAGACCCACGGTTGCCAGATGAACGAGTACGACTCAGCCAAGATGGCCGACGTGCTTGCCGCCAGCGATGGCCTGGAACTGACCGACAGCCCGGACGACGCCGACGTCATTCTGGTCAACACCTGTTCCATCCGCGAGAAGGCGCAGGAGAAGGTGTTCAGCCAGCTGGGCGTGTGGAAGGGCCTGAAGAACAAGGGCCGCGAGGTCATCATCGGCGTCGGCGGCTGCGTCGCTTCGCAGGAGGGCGAAGCGATCATCAAGCGCGCGCCATTCGTGGACCTGGTGTTCGGCCCGCAGACCCTGCACCGCCTGCCGGAACTGATCCGCGCCCGCCGCGAGCAGAAGCGCCCGCAGGTCGACATCAGCTTCCCCGAGATCGAGAAGTTCGACCGCCTGCCGGAACCGCGCGCCGATGGTGCCTCGGCGTTCGTGTCGATCATGGAGGGCTGCTCCAAGTACTGCTCGTTCTGCGTGGTGCCCTACACCCGCGGCACCGAAGTCAGCCGTCCGTTCGAGGACGTGGTGGTGGAAGTGGCGCAGCTGGCCGCGCAGGGCGTGCGCGAGATCAACCTTCTCGGCCAGAACGTCAACGCATATCGCGGGCCGTATGGCGATGGCGAGTTCGCCGACCTCGGTCTGCTGATCCGCACCATTGCCGAGATCGACGGCGTCGGCCGCATCCGCTTCACCACCTCGCACCCGCTGGAGTTCAGCGATTCGCTGATCGATGCGTTCCGCGACGTGCCGCAGCTGGCCAACTTCCTGCACCTGCCGGTCCAGGCCGGCAGCGACCGCGTGCTGTCGGCGATGAAGCGCGGCTACACCGCGCTGGAATTCAAGTCGAAGATCCGCAAGCTGCGCGCGGTGCGCCCGGACATCTCGATCAGTTCGGACTTCATCGTCGGCTTCCCCGGCGAGACCGATGCCGATTTCGAGAAGACCCTGAAGCTGATCGAGGACATCGGCTTCGACCACAGCTTCTCCTTCATCTATTCGCGTCGCCCAGGCACGCCGGCGGCGGACCTGGAAGACACCATCAGCGATGCCGAGAAGCACGCGCGCCTGTCGCGCCTGCAGGAACGCATCAATGCACATGCCGCCAGCATTTCAGAGAAGATGGTCGGCACCGTGCAGACCGTGCTGGTGGACGGCCCCTCGCGCAAGAATCCGAATGAGCTGACCGGCAAGACCGAGAACATGCGCTCGGTGAATTTCCCGGCGCCGGCACGGCTGATCGGCCAGTTCGTGGACGTGGTGATCACCGAGGCGCTGACCAATTCGCTGCGCGCACGGGTGGTGGCGGAATGATCCCCCGGGTCGGAGCCCCTGCGGGGATCCGACCCCGTGCCCTCAATCCAGGCGCTTGCGGAAGCGCAGGATCGCCAGCGTCATCATCACCACGATGAAGACCAGCAGCGCCAGCGCGTCGTGCCACAGTTCCCACAGCGAGGCACCGCGCAGCATGATGCCGCGCACCAGGCGCAGGAAGTGGGTCAGCGGCAGCACTTCGGCCAGCCACTGCACCGGCCGCGGCATGCCCGCGAACGGGAACATGAAGCCCGACAGCAGGATCGACGGCAGGAACAGGAACAACGTCATCTGCATCGCCTGGAACTGCGAGCGCGCACGCGTGGAGATCAGCAGGCCCAGCGCCAGGTTGGCCAGCACCAGCAGCACCGCGGCCAGGTAGATATCCAGCAGGCTGCCGCGGATCGGCACCTGGAACAGCCAGGTGCCCAGCACCAGCACCAGCGTAGTCTGCAGCAGGCCAATCGCTGCGTAGGGCAGCACCTTGCCGACCATCAGTTCACTGCGCGACACCGGCGTGGCGATCAGCAACTCCATGTTGCCGCGCTCGCGTTCGCGCACCACTGCCACGGCCGTGAACATCACCAGGGTCATGGTCAGGATCACCCCGATCAGGCCGGGCACGATGTTCACCGCAGACCGCCGCTGCGGGTTGTAGAAGCTGATCACACTGACCTGACCACTGGCGATGCTGCCCTCGCGCAGCGGCCGCGTGTTGCTGGTCGGGCGCGGGTCCAATGGCACCTGCGCCAGTTGGATCGCTGCGCTCTGCACCACGGTGTCGCTACCATCAACCAGCACCTGCACCGCTTCGCGACCGTCGAAGCGACGGCGCTCGAAATCCGCTGGCACCACGATGCCGACACTGATCTCGCCGCGACGCAGCGCCTGCATCAGCTGGTCCGGGCTATACGCTTCACTGCGCGGCGTGATCACGCCGGTGGCGACCATGTCCTGCACCAGTGCGCGGGAGGCGGCGCTGTTGGCCTGGTCGGCGATACCGGCATCGAGGTGGCGCAGATTGAGGTTGATCGCATAACCGAACAGCAGCAGCTGCATCACCGGAATGCCGACGATCATCGCCAGGGTGATGCGATCGCGGCGCAGCTGGCGCAGCTCCTTGAGCATGATGGCCCACAGCCGACGCAGGTTCATGCCGCCGGCTCCCGGCCGCGACCCCGGGTCGCGGCGACGAACACGTCTTCCAGGTTCGGTGCCACCGTTTCGATACGGGCCTGCGGATCGGCGCTGGCCAAGGCGCGCTGCAACGACGCCATGTCGGCCGCGTCTTCACTGCACAGCACACGCAGCTGCGTGCCGATCTGCGCCACGCTCAGCACGCCGGGCATCTCGGCCAGCGCGCGGCTGGCGTGGCGCGGCTGCGAGGCGGTGACCTGCAATGTGCGTCCCTGCAGCGCTGCACACAGTTCGGCCGGTGTGCCATCGGCCACCAACGCGCCGCGATCCAGGATCGCCAGCCGGTGGCAGCGCTCGGCTTCGTCCATGTAGTGGGTCGAGACCAGCACCGTGGTACCGGCATCGGCCAGTTCGAACAGCGCTTCCCAGAAATCGCGACGCGACTCAGGATCGACCGCGCTGGTCGGCTCATCCAGGAACAGCAGTTCGGGCGCGTGCACAACGGCGCCGGCCAGGGCCAGGCGCTGCTTCTGCCCACCACTGAGCGTACCGGCCAGCTGCGGCTGGCGGTCCTGCAGCCGGTACTGCTGCAGCAGTGCATCAACCCGCTGCCGGGCCTGCGTACGCGGCAGGTCCTGGATGGCGGCGAGGAACTCCAGGTTCTCGCGTACCGACAGGTCTTCGTACAACGAAAAGCGCTGGGTCATGTAGCCGATGCGCCTGCGCAGCGCTTCGGCCTGCTGCGGCACGGCCAGCCCAAGCACCTCGATCTGCCCCGCGCTGGGTTCCAGCAGGCCGCACAGCATGCGGATGGTGGTCGACTTGCCCGAACCATTTGGGCCGAGGAAGCCATAGACCTGACCACGTGGCACGGTCAGGTCGACGTTGTCCACCGCCAGCAGATCGCCGAAGCGGCGGGTCAGGCCCTGCGCATGCACTGCAATGTCATCACCGGTGTTCAGAAGCTCACCCGCACCGGCAGGCCGGCCGGTAGCTTCTGCATGTCGCTGCTCCCGTCCACTTCGATCTCGGCCAGATAGCTCAGGCGTTCAATGTCATCACCGGTCAGGGCGTAGTACGGCGTAAATGAAGGCTCGCTGCGGATCGCGCGCACATGCCCCTTGAGGACAGTGCCACCCCCTTCCAGCTGTACCTGCGCCGCCTGCCCGACCTTCACCTGCAGGCGCAACGGCTGTGGCAGGTAAACGCGCGCATAGGGACGGTCGCCGACCAGCATCACCGCCAGCGGTGCCCCGACCGGCGCCTGGTCGCCCTGCCGGTAGGGCAAGGCGTCGACCACGCCGTCGCGAGGCGCACGCAGCTGCAGCTTCTGCAGGTTCACGCCCTGCACCACCTGCTGCGCGTGCGCGGCGTCCGCTGCGGCCTGTCCCTGGGCGATGTCCTGCGCACGGCTGCCGTGCACCAGCTCCAGCCAGGCCTGCTCGGCGGCACGCGCGCTGGCCTCGGCATTGCCCGCGGCGGCACGGGCGCGGTCGAGCTCGGCGGCGGCGATCAGGCGCTGTCGCGCCAACGGTTGCACCCGCCGGTAGTAGGCACTGGCTTCTGCAGCCTGCGCGCGCAGTGCGGCCAGCTGCGACCGGGCCTGCGCGATCTGCTCCTGGCGCGGGCCGATCTTCAGTTCCTCCAGCTGCGCCTGGGCACGCACGGTGTCGGCCTGCGCAGCGGCGAACTGCGCATCGCCACGGGCCGGGTCGAGCTGCATCAGCAACGCCCCGGCCTTGACCGGCTGGCCCTCGCGCACCTCCACCGTGGCAATCACTTCAGCCGCCGGTGCCGGCACCGTGATCCGATCCCACTCCAGCGTACCCAGCGCGGCCGGCGGCGCCTGTCCACACCCCGCCAGCAGGCCGAGGCCCGCCAGTCCGACTCCCTGCATCCCTTTGCCGATGCCCATGCCATCCCCTCCTGCGACGGCGCCACGGTGCCATGCGACCTGTGCACCCGCAATGATCCCGATCAGCCCTGACGGTTTTTTCACCACCCCACGGCAACGCCCTTGCCACAAGGCTCCGCGCCACCTATCCACAGGTTCGCTGCACTGCCGTCCACATCGCATGTGGAAAACCAGCGCAACGCTGACCATATTTTCACCACGGCATCATTTGCCTTGTGGCACAAGCGCTGCGAAGGACTATCCACAGCTTTCTGCAACGTCGGTCCACACGGACTGTGGAGAACCGTGCGGAGCACCACGCTCCGACGCCCATGCTGGCCGCCTGCCCGGCACGCGCGTAACCTTGTCATCCCGAGTCCATCGCGGTGGACGGCGAACCCGCCCCACCCCAAGCAATGAAAAGCATCGAGCATCGAGACTTCACCCTGTCGCCGGAAGACAACGAGCGACTGGCCAACCTGTGCGGCCCCTTCGATGGCCACCTGCGCCAGATCGAGCTCAAGCTCGGCGTGGAGATCGCCAACCGTGGCTTCGTGTTCCGCATCAGCGGGCCGAACGAGGCCATTGTCGAAGCCCAGAAGCTGGTCGAGGCACTGTACGCCGAAGCCGGCGAGACCACCTTCGACAACCATGCCATCCACCTGCGCCTGGCGCAGGCCAATATCGAGCAGATCGCCGAGCGCTCCTATGACGCGCAGGACGTGGCGATCAAGGTCAAGCGCGGTACGGTGCGCGGCCGCGGTGCCAACCAGGGCCGCTACCTGCACCAGATCGCCACCCACGACATCAATTTCGGCGTCGGCCCGGCCGGCACCGGCAAGACCTTCCTGGCCGTGGCCAGCGCGGTGGAAGCCCTGAACGAATCGCGGGTGCAGCGCCTGATCCTGGTACGCCCGGCGGTGGAGGCCGGCGAGAAGCTCGGCTTCCTGCCCGGCGACCTGAGCCAGAAGGTGGACCCTTACCTGCGACCGCTGTACGACGCCCTGTACGAGATGATGGGTGTGGAGAAGGTGGTCAAGCTGCTGGAAAGGAACGTCATCGAGATCGCGCCGCTGGCCTACATGCGTGGCCGTACGCTCAACGATGCGTTCGTGATCCTGGACGAAGCCCAGAACACCACCATCGAACAGATGAAGATGTTCCTGACCCGCCTCGGCTTTGGATCCACTGCGGTCGTGACCGGCGATCTGACCCAGACCGACCTGCCCAAGCACCTGAAGTCCGGCCTGCGTGATGCCATCGACGTGCTGCGCGATGTCGACGGCGTCAGCTTCACCTTCTTCGAATCGCGCGACGTGGTCCGGCATCCGCTGGTGGCACGCATCGTCAGTGCCTACGATCGCCGCGACCTGCATCAGATCCAACCTGGAGCAACTCCATGACCCGTGGTCCCGTGCGACTGGACGTCGCCGTCAGCTATGCCCTGCCGCGCACAGGCCTGCCGGCGGCGGTGAGTTTCCGCAAATGGGTGGCAGCGGCCCTCAAGGGCCGCATCCGCGAGGCCGACCTGGCCATCCGCGTGGTCGATGCCAAGGAAGGGCAGTCGCTGAACCGCCACTACCGGGGCAAGGACTACGCCACCAACGTGCTCAGTTTCCCGGCCGAGGTACCCGAAGGCCTGCCCAAGGGCGTCAAGTTCCCGCTGCTGGGCGACCTGGTGATCTGTGCACCGGTGGTGGCGCGCGAGGCCGATGAACAGGGCAAGGCGCTCAACGCCCACTACGCGCACCTGACCGTGCATGGCGTGCTGCACCTGCTCGGCTGGGACCACGAAGACGACAAGGAAGCCGACGCGATGGAACAGCTGGAGCGCGAGATCCTGGCCGAGCTCGGCATCGCCGACCCGTACGCCGGCGAGCGCTGAACCTGCCTTTGTAGCGCCGAGCCTGCGCTCGGCAGCTTCCACCGGACCTGACCGAAATGCAGCCGAGCATGGGCTCGGCGCCACAACGGAAACCTCTTCGTGCTGCTGCGTACTGCCCTGCCCCTGCTGCTTGCCGCATCCGCCCCGGCCTCCGCGCTGGACCTGCCGGCCCTGATCGAATGCCGCCAGAGCGTGGCCGAGCGGGCCGCGCTGGCGCCCCTGCTGGACGACCCGCTCAAGGCCGTGGCCCAGGGCCTGCAGCCGTTGCCGCAGGGCAACCGGTTCATGAGCGAGTACCGGCTGGCCCAGCCGATCACCGTATTCGGCAGCCGTACCGAGCTCGTTGCGGTGGCCGGATCCAGCGTGATGGCCATCCTCGACGAGGCCGACCCGCGTCCGCTGGCCCAGCGGCTGGGGCTGGAGACCGGCTACGACCAGGACGGCAAGTTCATGGCCGGCCGCGAGCTGGTCAGCCGCGATGTCGCCGATGCGAAGAGCGGCGAGGCCCGGATCGAGTCGATCATTCTCAGCGTCTCCACCGTCGCCTCCCACCCCGGCAGGACCCTGGCCGGCTGCACCTACAGCCTGGACCTGCCCGAGGAACAGGCGCCGGCCCGCCCTGAACTGGCGCCGCCGCCGATCACCGGCCCCGGCGGCGACGGCCACTGACAGGCCCCCACATCCTGCTAGACTTGGGCCAACGCCCGGCTTGCCGGGTGCCCTTTTTCCAGAGATGTCAGAAGACGACAGTAGTAGCTCCTCGCAGGAGCCCAGTGAAAAGAAGCGCGGCTGGCTCGAACGCCTGACCTCCGCCTTCTCCGGCGAACCCCATACCCGCGACGAGCTGGTCGCTGTGCTGCACACCGCGCAGGAAGAGGGACTGATCGCCGCCGATACCTTGAAGATGATGGAAGGTGCCATTTCGGTCGCTGAGCTGACCGTGGGCGACGTGATGATCTCGCGCTCGCAGATGGTCTCGCTGCCGGTCGAGGCGCCCTTCCTGGAACTGATGAAGCAGGTGGTCGAATCCGGCCATTCGCGCTTCCCGGTGCACGGCGAGAACAAGGACGACATTCTCGGCATCCTGCTGGCCAAGGACCTGCTGCGCGGCGTGGTCGCCGACAACGGCCCGGCCAACGTGCGCGAGCTGCTGCGCCCGGCGGTGCTGATTCCCGAGGCCAAGAAGCTCAACGTGCTGCTGAAGGAATTCCGCCTGTCGCGCAACCACATGGCGATCGTGGTCGACGAGTACGGCGGTGTCGCCGGCCTGGTCACCATCGAGGACGTGCTGGAGCAGATCGTCGGCGAGATCGACGACGAGCATGACGAGGCCGAGGATCCGTCGGCGCAGATCGCCATCCAGTCCGACGGCCAGTACGTGGTCGATGCACTGACCCCGATCGGCGACTTCAACGAGCGTTTCGGCGCGACCTTCTCCGACGAGGACTACGACACCATCGGCGGCCTGGTCACCGAGGCGGTCGGTCATCTGCCGGAAGTCGGCGACGAACTGGCACTGGACCGCTTCCTGTTCCGTGTGGCCCGCGCCGACGCGCGCCGGGTGCAGGCCTTCCACGTGACCGTACTGGCGCCGGACGCGCAGGACGACGCTTGAAGCGCCGCGGCCTCCTCCTGACGGTGTGGCTGGCACTGTGCGTGCTGGCCATGACCCTGCCGTTGGCCGCGTCCGCGCAGCCGGCGGCGGCCGCGCCTGGCACGCCCACTGCCAGCACCGAAGCGCCGGTCCCGCGCATCGGCGTGGTGACCATGCAGCCGGGCACGGTGTTCTTCGAACGCTTCGGCCACGACGCCATCGTCGTGCTCGATCCGGTCAGCGGCGAGGCGACCTCGTACAACTTCGGCTACTTCGATCCGTCCGAGGAGGATTTCATCGGTCGCTTCGTGCGCGGCGACATGATGTATTACCTGGTGGCGCTGCCGCTGCAGCAGGACCTGTCGTACTACGACGAGACCGGCCGCGGCGCCAGCGTGCAGTGGCTGGACCTGCGCCCCGACCAGGCGCGTGCCCTGGCCGCCGACCTGGCCGAACGGGCCAAGCCGGAAAATGCGCGCTACCACTACGATTACTACACCGCCAACTGCGCCACGATGGTGCGCGACAGCCTGGACAAGGCGCTCGACGGTGGCCTGCAATCGCAGCTGTCGGGGCGCTCGCGCGGCAATACCTACCGCAGCGAATCGGTGCGCCTGGCCTCGCCGGCACCGTGGATGTGGCTGGGCTTCGATCTTGGCCTGGGGCCGTTCGCCGACCAGCCACTGTCGCGCTGGCAGGAAGCCTTCGTGCCGATGCGCCTGGCCGACGCGCTGCGCCAGGCCCGCAACAGCGATGGCCGCCCGCTGGTGCAGTCCGAACAGGAACTTCTGCCGCACCGCATTGATCCGGAGCCGAAGGAATCGGCGCGCCGCTGGTGGCCGTGGCTGCTGCTCGGCCTGGCCGTGGCCGGCGGTGTCCTGGCGCTGCGCAGGCGCCCACGCCTGCTGGCCGGGCTGGCCCTGCCGTTCTGGCTGCTGAGCGCCCTGTTCGGCGGCGTGCTGGTGTTCCTGTGGGGCTTCAGCATCCACTACGCCGCCTGGGCCAACCGCAACCTGCTGCTGCTTTCGCCGCTGGCGGTGCTGCTGCTGCCGGGTGCGATCGCCCTGCTGCGCCGGCGCGTGCCAGGACGCATGTTCAGGATCGTGCTGTGGCTGCTGGCGATCCAGGCGGTGGCTGCGCTGGTGCTGCACTGGCTGAGCCTGCAGGCGCAGTACAACACGCAGTGGATCGTGCTGCTGCTGCCGGTCCATGCGGCGCTGGCCTGGGTGCTGGGGCGTCGTCCTCACTTGTCCGAAACACGGCGCTGACGCACGATGGCGGGCATGTCATTGCCCGCCTCCGCTTCGGCCCCCGCTTCGGCCAACCCCACCTGCGTCATCAACTGCGTCCACTACGATGACGAAGGCAAACGCCACGACATCAGCCTGGACGCCATCAGCGATGTCATCGCCAGTGGCAACGGCTTCGTCTGGGTCGGCCTGTACGATCCCAATGAAGATGTGCTGCTGAAACTGCAGGAGGAATTCTGCCTGCACGACCTGGCCATCGAGGATGCGCGCAACGCGCACCAGCGGCCCAAGGTCGAGACCTACGGCAACTCGTTGTTCGTGGTGGTCACCACTGCGCAGATGGTCGAGGAGCGCATCCAGTACGGCGAAACCCACGCCTTCCTCGGCCCGCGCTTCCTGGTAACCGTGCGCCATGGTGCATCGCTGTCCTACGCGCCGGTGCGTGCGCGGGTGGAGCGCGAGCCGCAGCTGTTGAAGATGGGACCGTCGTACTGCCTGTACGCCGTCGCCGACTTCGTGGTCGACAACTACCTGCCGATCGTGCACCGCTTCCGCGACACGCTGGATCTGCTGGAAAAAGACATCTTCGCCGACAACTACAAGCGCAGCACCGTGGTGCGCCTGTACGAGCTCAAGCGCGAACTGAACAAGATGCGCATGGCGGTGGCGCCGCTGCAGGATGTGCTGGCGCAGATCAGGCGGTACCAGGGCGACCTGATCCCGGACGAAGTGAAACTGTACGTGCGCGACGTGCACGACCACGCGGTGCGCATCAGCGATGTGATCGACACCCTGCGCGAGATGCTGGGCACCGCGCTGAGCGTGAACCTGTCGCTGGTGACGCTGGCGCAGGGTGAGACGGTCAAGCGTCTTGGTGCCTGGGCCGCCCTGCTGGCCGCGCCGACGCTGATCACCAGCTGGTATGGCATGAACTTCAGTCACATGCCGGAGCTGAGCGAACCGTGGTCCTACCCGATGATGATCGTTGGCGTGGGCGGCGTATGCGTGGGCCTGTACCGGTTGTTCAAGCGCGCTAAGTGGTTGTAGGGCGTATCGACCAACGGTCGATACCCACCAAACCGGCAGGCCACGACCGTTGGTCGTGGCACAAAAACCCGGTAGTGGGGGGGGGGGGGGGGGGCCCCCCCCCCCACCCCCCCCCCCCCCCCCCCCCCCCCCCCCCCCCGCCCCCCCAAACAACAGGGGGGGGGGTGGGGGGGGGGGGGGGCGGGGGGGGGGCGGGGGGGGGGCGGGGGGGGGGGGGGGGGGGCCGCCCCGCCCCCGGCACTACCTGCAGAAAAAACCCCGGCATCGCCGGGGTTTTTTCGTTTTGCGCAGCGCCGGCTGTCAGGCGGCGTTCGGCAGCGTCGCCATGTCGATCACGAAGCGGTAGCGCACATCGTTCTTCGCCATGCGCTCCCAGGCCTCGTTGACGTTCTTGATGTCGATCATTTCGACGTCGCTGACGATGCCGTGCTCGGCGCAGAAGTCCATCATTTCCTGGGTTTCGGCCATGCCGCCGATTGCCGAGCCGGTCAGGTGCTTGCGGCCGAAGATGACGCTGCCACCGGTCAGCGGCGGGTCCAGTTCGGTCAACACGCCGACCAGGCACATGGTGGCCTCGCGCTTGAGCAGGCCCATGTACGGGTTGGTGTCATGGCCGACCGGAATGGTGTTGAGCAGGAAGTCGAAGCTGCCGGCGTGCGCCTTCATCTGCGCGGCATCGCGCGAGACCAGCACTTCATCGGCGCCCAGGCGCTTGGCGTCGGCACCCTTTTCCGGCGTGGTGGTGATCATCACCACGTGCGCGCCGAGCGCCTTGGCGAACTTCACGCCCATGTGGCCGAGGCCACCGAGGCCGATCACGCCGACCTTCTGGCCTGGGCCGACCTTCCAGTGGCGCAGCGGCGACCAGGTGGTGATGCCGGCACACAGCAGCGGGGCGGCGGCCTTCAGGTCCAGGGTATCGGACACCTTCACCACGAAGCGCTGTTCGACCACCACGTGGTCGGAATAGCCGCCGTAGGTCGGCGCGCCGCTTTCGCGTTCGCGGCCGTTGTAGGTCCAGGTTGCACCTTCGGCGCAGTACTGCTCCAGATCGTGCTCACAGGCATCGCAGTGGCGGCAGGAGTCGACCATGCAGCCGACGCCGGCGTGGTCGCCGACCTTGAAGCGGGTGACGTTGCTGCCGACCTCGGTCACGCGACCGATGATCTCGTGGCCCGGCACCATCGGGTAGATCGAGCCGCCCCAGTCGTCGCGGGCCTGGTGCAGGTCGGAGTGGCAGATGCCGCTGTACAGGATCTCGATGCGCACATCGTCCGGGCCGACCGCGCGGCGCTCGAAGTCGTACGGGATCAGCGGGTCGGTATGTGAATGGGCGGCGTAACCACGGGCGAGGGACATGGGGAATCCTTGGCAGGGTTTGTCGAAAGGCGTTTTACAATACGCTGCGTACCCAGCGGCAAGAAGCCCGGATATCGGCATGATTCATCAAGTGAAACTGCACAATCATGGCCACTGACAACCTCTCGCATCTGGCCGCCTTCGCCGCGGTTGCACGCCATCGCAGCTTCCGCCGCGCCGGTGCCGAGCTGGCGCTGTCGACCTCAGCGGTCAGCTACGCCATCCGCGCGCTGGAAGAACGGCTGGGGGTGGGCCTGTTCCATCGCACCACCCGCAGCGTGGCCCTGACCGAAGCGGGGCAGCGCCTGTTGGAGCGTCTGCAACCGGCGCTGGGGCAGGTGCATGACGCGCTGGAAGAAATGAACCAGTTCCGTGCCGCGCCGGCGGGCCTGCTGCGCATCAATGCGACGCGCGCGGCGGTGGCGACGCAGCTGGGACCACGGCTGGCGCGTTTCCTGCACGCGCATCCGGACGTGCGGGTGGAGCTTACCGAGAATGATGGCCTGGTCGATATCGTGGCCGAAGGCTACGACGCCGGCGTGCGCCTGCACGAATTCGTGCCCGAGGACATGGTGGCGGTGCCGATGGGGCCGCCGCTGCGCGGGCTGATCGTCGGTTCGCCGGCGTATCTGCGGCGGCGTCCGGCGCCCCAGCATCCGCGCGACCTCGCCGCGCACGAGTGTGTGCGTTTCCGCTTCGCCAGTGGGCATCTGTACAAGTGGCAGTTCGAGCGCAACGGGCAGGCGCTGGAAGTCGACGTGCCCGGGCGGCTGACGCTGGGCGAGCAGGGCACGGTGGTCGGCGCGGTCCTTGATGGCATTGGCCTGGCGTACGTGTTGGAGGACACCGCGCGGCCGTACCTCGAATCGGGGCAGCTGGTGGCGGTGCTGGAAGACTGGAGCGAACCGTTCGCCGGCTTCGCGCTGTATTACCCGAAGCAACGGCAGATGCCCGGCGCGCTGCGCGCGTTCGTGGATATGCTGCGGGAGTGAATCGCAGTGAGTCGCATCCACGCATGGCGTGGATCTACTGACCATCGCCGCATGCCCATTTGGACCTCGCCATGCGTGGACGTCGTTGCACAGCAGATTCACGCCATGCGTGGATAAGGCCACGCTACGAAGCCTGCAGCATCGGTTCCATCAGGTGCAGGCACTCACACAGGTGCACATCCACCGACGCGTCTTCGGCAACCACGCCGATAGCGCGTTCGCGTAGGGGTTCGGCCACGGCCATGGACAGCACCAGACGCGCCATCCGTTCTGGATCACCGGCGCGCAGCAGCCCGCGCTGCTGCTGCCGCCGCAGCCAATCGGCCAGCAGTGCGCGACCGCGACCGATGCCGTTGTCGAGGTAGGCCCGCAGCAGCGCGTCCTTGCCCGGGAAGTCGGTGGTCAACAGGCGGAATACCCGCACCGCCTGCGCTGACAATGCCTGCGCGCACACCGCCTGCAGGATGTCGTGCAGCAATGGCAGTACCTCGTCGGCATCGCGTGCGTCGCGTTGCAGCTGCGGTGCGAAGCCGTCGGTCCACTCGCGAACCGCCAGCCCCACCAGCGCCTCGCGGTTGCTGGCGTGGCGGTACACCGTCTTCTTCGCCACCCCGGCGTGCGTGGCCACCGCCTCGATGGTAGTGGCCTCGTAACCCTGCGCCAGCAGCAGGTCCAGCGCGGCCTGCAGCACGGCGTGGCGGACCTCGGCTTCCGGTCGCGCGGGGCGTCCACGGCGGCGGGTCAGCGATGGGGGCTCGGGCAGGGCGGTGCTGTTCATTGCGCCCATCTTACCGCATTCGATCAATTGAGAAACGTTGTGCGTTTCCGTATTGTCCGATCTCCCCACTCTGCAGGAGACCCCATGGATACCCTCGCGAATGCACGCCCGTGGCTTGACCACCACGATCTACTCGACCCGGCACCGATGCACCTGGAGACCGGCATCCAGCGCCGCGAGGACGGCACTCTGTGGGTGGCGGTGCGTACCGATCTGCACGGCTGCAAGGGCCGCATGCTGGACTGGTGGTTCACCTTCTTCGAGACCACCCAGCACATCCGCTGGTGGCATCCGCTCGATCATGTCGAGCACCGTGGCTGGGACGAAGCCTGGCAGCGTGGACGCAGCTACCACGGCGCCAGCATCCACGCCGTGGAATCGCTGGCCGACATTCCGCCGGTAGCGGCGCGGCTGAAGTTCCATGACCCACGCACGTTGCTGTCGCCCGAGCGGCTGCAGGCGGCACAGGACGCGGGTACTGTGTCAGCGGTGATCGCCGCGCGCATCGGCTTCGGTGATCACGTGCGCCTGGACG
The DNA here is from genome assembly GCF_050435725.1 of Stenotrophomonas sp. AN71. Taxonomy (NCBI): domain Bacteria; kingdom Pseudomonadati; phylum Pseudomonadota; class Gammaproteobacteria; order Lysobacterales; family Lysobacteraceae; genus Stenotrophomonas; species Stenotrophomonas sp. AN71. The sequence goes on from NZ_JBNDKU010000003.1 coordinate 58,418, forward strand.
CGCACGGTGATCCCTGCGATGGGCAGATGCTGCACGTCGCGCGCGACACGCCGTTTGGCTGCGTGCTGCGCAGCCGCTTCATGCTTGGCCTGGACAGCGCTGATCCGCAGTACGATGCCAGCGATGCGGTTGGCCTGGGCCTGCTCAAGCACTGCTATACCGAGTTCAGTTTCCTGTCGCGGCTGCTGCCGTCGCTGTACTACGGCGAGCGCGCCAACGGCGAAGCGGTGCCCCTGCCGTGGTGACTGGCAGGCCGCTCCACCGCGGTGGCAGCTGCTGCTTCCGGGCCCGCACGGCAGGAATCGCCGGCACCTGAAGCGAGGGGTCGGAACACTGGGATTGGCCGCTGTCCGACCCCTTGCGCGGTCAGCCCGCGGCCGGGTAATCCAGGTAGCCTTCCTCGCCGCCGCCGTAATAGGTGCTGCGATCGGGCGAGGCCAGCGCGATGTCGTGCCGCAGGCGCTCGACCAGATCCGGATTGGCGATGAATGGTTGGCCGAACGCGGCCAGATCGATGGTGCCGGCTTCGACCAGCTGCAGGGCGCGCGTGCGGGTCATGCCGCCGGCCAGGATCAGCGTGCCGCCGTAGGTCTGCTTGAACTGCTGCAGGAACGCCTCACCCAGCACCGATTCACCCTGCTGCAGATTGTCGTTGAGGTGCACGTAGGCCAGGCCGCGCTTGCCCAGTTCTTCGGCCAGGTACAGATAGGTGACTTCGTTGTCGGCGTAGTAGGGCATGTCGAAGGTGAGGTTGTTCGGCGCCAGGCGCACGCCGACGCGATGCGCACCGATGCGCTCGGCCATCGCATCGACGGTCTCCAGGATCAGCCGCGCACGGTTCGGCAGCGAGCCGCCATAGCGGTCCTCTCGCTGGTTGATGAGCGGGTTGAGGAACTGCTCGAACAGATAGCCATTGGCAGCATGCAGCTCGATGCCGTCGAAGCCGGCGGCGATCGCGTTGTTGGCGCCGCGCACGAAGTCGGCGACGATGCCGGGAATCTCTGCGGTATCCAGTGCACGTGCCGGGGTCGGGTCGGCATGGCCGCGGCTGCCGTCGGCCAGGTACACGAACGAGGTGTTCTTCGGTGCGCTGGCCACCGGGCGGGTGCCGGCGCTGACCGGCTGCCCGCCATTGGGCTGCAGCGACGCGTGCGACATGCGGCCGACATGCCAGAGCTGGGCGAAGATCGCACCCTGTGCCGCATGCACGGCCTCGGTGACGAGCTTCCAGCCAGCCACCTGTTCGTCGGACCAGATGCCCGGCACGTCGATGTAGCCCTGGCCCTGCGGTGAGACCGGCGTGCCTTCGCTGATGATCAGGCCGGCGCTGGCACGCTGCCGGTAGTACTGCGCGGTGAGTGCGTTGGCGACCGTACCGGGGTTGCGGGCGCGGGTCATCGGCGCCATCGCGATGCGGTTGCGCAGGGCGGTGCCTGCCAGGTCGAACGGTTGGAACAGGGCGGCGGTCATGTCGGTCATCTCGATGCGGGGGAGGGGCGCCGTCGGCGCCATGCATACAGGATGGAGTTGACATGCGGGCGCATAAAGCGCTTCGATCTCCCTGGGTACGGGACTATTTGTCCCCAATGGAGTGCGAAGAATGATACCGCCGCTGGAATCCTTGAATGGCCTGGTGACCTTCGTCACCACGGCACGCTCGGGCAGCTTCACCGAGGCTGCCGACGCGCTGGGCATCTCGCGCTCGGCGGTGGGCAAGGCCATCGCCCGGCTGGAAGCGCGGTTGGGCGTGCGCCTGTTCCATCGCACCACGCGGCGCATCGCGCTGACCACCGACGGCGAGGCCTACCATGCCTCCTGCGCAGCGGCGCTGGAGGAGATTTCCGCCGCCGAGGCCTGCCTCGGCTCGGGCGGCCTGCCCAGTGGGCGGCTGCGCATCGACATGCCGTCCTCGTTCGGTCGGCTGATGGTGCTGCCGGTGCTGCTTCGGCTGTGCCGGCAATATCCGGATCTGCAGCTGACGATGACCTTCACCGACCATTTCGTCGATCCGATCGAGGAGGGCATCGATCTGCTGATCCGCTTTGGCGGGTTGCATCACGCCGAGCACCTGGTGGCGCGACGGCTCGGGCGCCAGCGCCTGGTCACTTGCGCGTCGCCGGAGTATCTGCAGATGCACGGCGTGCCGCGCACCGTAGAGCAGCTGGCTGAGCACCGCAGCATCGTCGGCTTCCGCCACGGCCAGCCGGTGGCGTGGCGGATCGGCAGTGACGATGCGGAAGGGACGTTCATCCCCAATGCGGCCTACCAACTCAACGATGGCGATGCGGTGATCGAAGGCGCTCTTGCCGGGCTGGGCATCTGCCAGATGCCCATTTCACTGGTGCGCGGCCATCTGCAATCGGGTGCGCTGCAGTCGGTGCTGGATGCGCACATGCAGCGGTACATCGACATCCATGCGCTGTGGCCGCCGACCCGCCACCTGCGGCCGAAGGTGCGTTACGTGGTGGATGAACTGGCGCGGATGGCAGGTCAGGGCGCCTTCGACTGAGGCCCCGGGATTGAGTCCGGAAATGCGGTGTGTATACTATCCCCCAGTATAGTTTCTGGTTGGCCCCGCCATGCCGCACTCCCCCGAAGAGAAGAAGAAGGTCCTGGCCCGCGTGCGCCGCATCCGCGGCCAGTGCGATGCGCTGGACCGCGCGCTGGAAGCCGGAGCCGACTGCGGGCCAGTGCTGCAGCAGATCGCCGCCATCCGTGGCGCGGTCAACGGCCTGATGTCCGAGGTGATGGAGGCCCATCTGCGCGAGGAGTTCGGCCAGCCCGCGGCGTCTGATGAACAGCGCGCCGAACGCGTGCGCGACATGAGCGCACTGATCCGCTCTTACCTGAAATAAACGACGGCGCAACACAGCGCCGCGCATCCTGTTTCCCTTACGTATCCGGAGAGTCCACCATGAAGTCCCGTGCCGCCGTCGCCTTTGGTCCCGGCCAGCCGCTGCAGATCGTCGAGATCGACGTCGCCCCGCCGAAAGCGGGCGAAGTGCTGGTCAAGATCACCCACACCGGTATCTGCCACACCGATGCGTTCACCCTGTCCGGTGACGATCCGGAAGGCCTGTTCCCGGTGGTGCTGGGCCATGAAGGTGCCGGCATCGTGGTGGAAGTGGGCGAGGGCGTGACCAGCGTCAAGCCGGGCGACCACGTGATTCCGCTGTACACCGCCGAGTGTGGCGAGTGCCTGTTCTGCAAGAGCGGCAAGACCAATCTCTGCGTGGCCGTGCGCGCCACCCAGGGCAAGGGCGTGATGCCCGACGGCACCAGCCGTTTCAGCTACAACGGCGAGCCGCTGTACCACTACATGGGCTGCTCGACCTTCAGCGAGTACACCGTGGTGGCCGAAGTGTCGCTGGCCAAGATCAACCCGGACGCCAACCCGGAGCACGTCTGCCTGCTCGGCTGCGGTGTCACCACCGGCATCGGCGCGGTGCACAACACCGCCAAGGTGCAGGAAGGTGACAGCGTGGCGGTGTTCGGCCTCGGCGGCATCGGCCTGGCGGTGATCCAGGGGGCGCGCCAGGCCAAGGCCGGCCGCATCATCGCGGTGGATACCAATCCATCCAAGTTCGAGCTGGCCCGCGAATTCGGCGCCACCGACTGCATCAACCCGAAGGACTTCGACACGCCGATCCAGCAGGTCATCGTTGAAATGACCACCTGGGGCGTCGACCACAGCTTCGAGTGCATCGGCAACGTCAACGTGATGCGTGCGGCGCTGGAATGCGCGCACCGTGGCTGGGGCCAGAGCGTGGTGATCGGCGTGGCCGGCTCGGGCCAGGAAATCTCCACCCGTCCGTTCCAGCTGGTGACCGGCCGCAAGTGGATGGGTACCGCCTTCGGTGGCGTGAAGGGCCGCAGCCAGCTGCCGGGCATGGTCGAGGACGCGATGAAGGGCGATATCGAACTGGCGCCGTTCGTTACCCACACCATGGACCTGGACAAGATCAACGAAGCCTTCGACCTGATGCATGAAGGCAAGTCGATCCGTTCGGTGGTCCACTACTGAACCGCGGCGTGGGCTGGTTCGATGCCCTGCGCAGGCCGCGTGCGGACGATCCGCGCGCGGCCCTGGTCGATCCGATCGAGCAGGCGCTGCGGGGGCTGGGCTGGCTCGAGGGTGACGTCGGCTCGCCGCGCGCGGTGGATTCACCCTTCGGCATCGACGAGATGCCGTTCGAGCACTGGTTGGTGCAGGTGTTCCTGCCACGTCTGCACGAAGCTCGTGCAGGCGGCCAATGGCCGCCGCGCAGCCAAGTGGCGGTGGCGGCGTACCGTAACCTGGACGGGCAACCCGGTGTCGAGCCATTGCTGCGCCTGCTGTCGCAGCTGGATGAACTGATCAACAAAGGGATCCACGCGGTGCGTGGATAGGCCGACCAAGGTCGGCATCTACCGGAACACGCGTGCGCTGACGCGCCGTGCAGGAGAACACCATGGAACGCATTGAACATCGCGCCTGTTTCGGCGGCTGGCAGGACGTCTACCGCCATCATTCGACCACGCTGGGCTGCGACATGCAGTTCGCCGTTTACCTGCCGCCACAGGCGGAAACGCAGAAGTTGCCGGTGCTGTACTGGCTGAGCGGTCTGACCTGTACCGAGCAGAACGTCATCACCAAGGCCGGTGCGCAGCGCTACGCGGCCGAGCACGGGGTGATCATCGTCGCGCCCGATACCAGCCCGCGTGGCGAGGACGTGGCCGACGCCGATGGCTATGATCTCGGCAAGGGCGCAGGGTTCTACCTCAATGCCACCCGCACGCCCTGGGCGAAGCACTACCGCATGCACGACTACGTGGCGCAGGAGCTGCCGGCACTGATCGAAGCGAATTTCCCGGTCACCGGTGCCCGTGGCATCAGTGGCCATTCGATGGGCGGCCATGGCGCGCTGGTGATCGCGCTGCGCAACCCGGGGCGCTACCGCAGTGTGTCGGCGTTCTCGCCGATCGTTGCGCCCAGCCATGTGCCATGGGGGCAGAAGGCGTTCAGCGCCTATCTGGGCGACAACCCGGCGGACTGGGCGCAGTGGGACACATGCGCGCTGCTGGCCACGGCCTCCGAGCGGCTGCCGCTGCTGGTTGACCAGGGCGACGCCGACGAGTTCCTGCAGACCCAACTGCAGCCACAGCGCCTGCAGGCGGCCTGCGATGCGGCTGGCCATCCGTTGACCCTGCGCCTTCAGCCCGGTTACGACCACAGCTACTACTTCATCAGCAGCTTCATCGGCGAGCACATCGCCCACCACGCCCGCGCCCTGCACGGCTGACCGCCAAAAAGGGGACGGAGGGAATTAAGTCGTTTTAGGCGTAAACGACTTAATTCCCTCCGTCCCCTTTTTTTACGTGGCCGTGGCGCAGGCGGGGCTATCGTCCGCGCGTACGGTCCTGTCGATCGGGGGATGCATGCCGGTAGTGCTGGCGCTGCTGTATGTGCTGTGCCATGGCCTGGTGCTGACCCTGTGGCCGGGGCCCGCTGGGGCGGGATCCTTTGTCTTCCTGACCGGCGCCCCGTTGCTGGCGGCGGCGGCCTGCCTCTGGCGGGCGCGCCGCGATCAGGCGGCGCTGGGCTGGCGTGCCACCGCGCTGGCTTTGCTGCTGTGGGCCGGCGGCATGGCCCTCAACATGATCGACGCGTTGGGAGCCGGCCGCGCCGACATCACCCCGCGGGCAAGCCTGTTCCTGTACGTGCTGTACGGGGTGCCCCTGGTGTTCATCCTGGCCCGCGCACGGCGCGAGCGGCTCAGCATCAGCCTGATCGACGCGGCGATGGCCGCGCTGCTGGGCGTGCTGTTCTTCGTACACACGCAGTCCTTCGCCGACCGTGTCGAGAACGATCCATTGGCGCTGGCCCACATGCAACGGATGTTCGATATCCAGAACCTGTGCATCGCGGGCTTTGCGGTGGTGCGTTGGCTGGCCGGTGACATCCCCGAGCGGCGCAGCTTCTTCCGCGTGCTGGCGTTGTATGCGCTGGCCTATCTGCTGGTGGCGTACTACATCAACCACTACACCTCCGGCGATGCGTTCGGTGCCTACAACGACCTGCTGATCGACCTGCCGTTCCTGCTGCTGGCCCTGTTGGCGCTGAGCCAGGCGCTGGCTCCGGCATTCGTGCCGCATCCGCGGATGGCCCGCACGGTGCAGGCCGCTGGCCCGATGATCCTGCCGCTGCTGCTGCTGGTGGTCGGCACCCTGGTGGTGGATCATGCGCGACCGCTGGCGGTGGCGGGGTTCGTGGTGGCAACGCTGGGCTTCGGCCTGCGCAGCATCCTGCTGCAGACCGATCTGATGGAGCGGCAGGCGGCGCTGGACCAGCTGGCGCGACTGGACGGCCTGACCGGGGTGGCCAACCGTCGGCAGTTCGATGCGGCGCTGCTGGGCGAATGGAACCGGGCGCGCCGCAGTGGCAGCGAGTTGGCCCTGCTGCTGGTCGACATCGACCACTTCAAGGCGTTCAACGACCAGTACGGCCATCCTGCCGGAGACCGCTGTCTGCAGGCGGTGGCGACTGTATTGAAGGCAACCGCCGGCCGCGCGGGCGACAGTGTTGCGCGCTATGGCGGAGAAGAGTTCGCGGTGATCGTGTCCGGAAGCTCGCTGTCGGGCGTGCTGGCGCTGGCCGAACGCCTGCGCGAGGCGGTGGAGGCGCTGCCGTTGCCGGAAGGGGCGATCAGTATCAGCGTCGGCGTCGGGTTCCTGCATCCGCCGGCCCTGGCCAGTGCCGACCAGCTGTTGGCCGATGCCGATGCCGGGCTATATGCCGCCAAACGTGCCGGTCGCAATCAGGTGATCCTGCATGCGCACGTGCTCGACGATGAAGGCAACGCGCACGGCACGATGGATTGTTGAGGCGCCGGCGGCGCCGGTAGTTGCCAAGCCTGGTTGGCGGCCTCTGCCCGAAGTGCCAACCAAGGTTGGCGTCTACCAGGACGGCGCAGCGCAGGGATTGGGTAGTTGCCAACCTTGGTTGGCAGCCATCCGAGCGGGGCAGGTCAGCCATCGCGGGTCTCGACCAGCACAGGGCAGGGCGCGTGGTCGATGGTCCATTGCCCGATCGATGGTTCGAACAGGCGTTGCAGCCGGGACAGGTGGCGATGCCCGATGACGATCAGATCGCACTTCAGGCGGCGGGCCTGCTCGCTGATCACTTCGCCGGGTTCGCCGGAGGGAATCTGCGCGATGGCGTCGACGCCGCGTTCGCGCAGTTCGGCCAGCGCTTCGGCCAGCACCGCTTCGGCACGTGAGCGTTGGTGCGCGGCTTGCGGGTATTCGATGCGGTCGGCCTCGCTGGCATCGGCGGCCAGCGCGAATTCGGGGTCGAGCACGCACAGCAGGTGCAGGCGGCTGCGTGGGCCGGCGATGGCCGCAGCGAGGTCCAGCACGCGTGCGTGCTGGGGGCCGCCGTCGAGGGCGACCAGCAGGGTGTTGAACATGGATGTCTCCGTGGCAGGCCGGGGATGGTCGCCCATGCCGCACCGTGCACCCATGCCGTGCGGTGCAGTAAATACGTGCACGGTATGCAATCGACTTTGCCTGGGAGTGTCGTAGATTCATTCCATCCGTTGGAGACTGCCATGCCCCTGCCCGACCTCAACCTGCTGCTGGCCCTGGACGTCCTGCTGGACGAAGGCAGCGTCGCCGGGGCGGCCCGGCGCATGAATCTGAGCGCGCCGGCCATGAGCCGCACCCTGGGGCGGATCCGCGATGCGCTGGGCGACCCGGTACTGGTACGCGCAGGCCGCGGTCTGGCACCGACCCCGCGCGCACTGGAACTGCGCGAGCAGGTGCGCGACGTGATCGAGCAGGCCCATCGGGTGTTCAACGATGGGCGTGAGGTGGACATCCAGACCCTGGAACATACCTTCAGCATCCGCGCCAACGACGTGTTCATCGGCAGCTACGGCGGCCGCCTGCGGGACGTGTTCCGCCAGCAGGCGCCACGCTGCACGCTGCGGTTCATGCCTGAAGGCGATACCGACGATGACGCGATGGTGCAGGGCCGGATCGACCTGTATATCAGCACTGCCGGCAAGCATACGCAGGAAACCAAGGTGCAGAACCTGTTCACCACGGCCTTGCTGGGCGCAGCGCGTGAGGATCATCCGTTGTTCGACGGCGATATCACCGCCGAACGGTTTGCCGCCTGCGACCACATCGCCGTCTCGCGGCGCGGCATCGCGCATGGACCGATCGACGACGAACTGGCACAGCTGGGCCTGCGGCGGCGGGTGGCGATGGTGATCCCCACCTTCCATGGCGCGATCTTCGCCGCAGCCACCTCGGACCTGGTGCTGCCGCAGATGCCCAGCGTGATGCTCGATCGTATCGCCTACATGGGACTGCCACTGCGCATGTTCCCGCTGCCGGTGCCAGTACGCACGGTGGCATTGGTGCAGGCCTGGCACCCGCGCATGGACAACGACCCGGCACACCGCTGGCTGCGCCGTGCGATCAAGAGCATGTGCGACGCCGACGCTTTGTAGCGTCGAGCTTGCTCGACGTTACGAAGCGCCGATCTATAGCGCACCGCAAACCGTGCGTCCGGCGCACGTCTGGCATTGCACCCACGCCATTTTTCGCAGTAGTGGGCCTGCCTAGACTGCACTCCCCACATTCACGGAGCGCACGCCATGTCGCTTCACCTGCCGTGCGCTGCACGGATCGGCCCCCACCCATGAGCGCGATCACCCTGCCACAGGCCCAGGTCGCCCCGCTGGCCCCCGCGTTTGATCGCCGCATCGTGGTCGGCCTGTGCGGTGTGCTGCTGGTGGTGCTGGTGTCGGGCTTCAACGAGAACGTCACCAAGGTTGCGTTGGCCGACATCCGCGGCGCGATGGGGTTCAGTGTCGATGAGGGCAACTGGATCACTGGCATCTACAGCGCCATGTCGGTCAGCGCGATGGCCTTTGCACCCTGGTGCACGACCACCTTCTCGTTGCGCCGCTTCGGCCTGGTGATGATCACCGCCTTCATGTTGCTGGGCGTGCTGAGCCCGCTGGCACCGAACCTGCCGATCTTCCTGCTGCTGCGCGCGTTGCAGGGCCTGGCCGGTGGCGCCCTGCCGCCGCTGCTGATGAGCGTGGCCCTGCGCTTCCTGCCGCCGGGTATCAAGCTGTACGGCCTGGCGGGCTACGCGCTCACCGCAACGTTCGGGCCGAGCATGGGCACGCCGCTGGCCGCGCTGTGGGTCGAGCACGCGGGCTGGCAGTTCGCGTTCTGGCAGATCGTGCCGTTCTGCGTGGCCGGCATGGTGATGGTCGGCTGGGGCCTGCCGCAGGACCCGATGCGCCTGGAGCGCTTTGCCCAGTTCAACGGTGTGGGCCTGGCCCTGGGGCTGCCGGCGCTGGTGATGCTGGTGCTGGGCCTGACCCAGGGCGCACGCCTGAACTGGTTCGATTCGCCGCTGATCACGGTGTTGCTGGGCGGCGGCACCGGCCTGCTGGTGTTGTTCTTCATCAATGAGTGGTTCCACCCGCTGCCGTTCTTCAAGCTGCAACTGCTGGCCCATCGCAATCTCAGCTATTCGCTGGTCACCTGCATGGGTGTGCTGTTCGTACTGCTGGCGGTCATCTCCATCCCCTCCGGCTTTCTGGCCAGCGTGCAGGGCTACCGCCCGCTGCAGACCGCGCCGATGTTGTTGTGGGTGGCGCTGCCGCAGGCCATTGCGTTGCCGCTGGTGGCTGCCCTGATGAACCAGCGTGCGGTGGATTGCCGCTGGGTGCAGGCGGCCGGACTACTGCTGCTGGCCGCGGCGTGCTTCATCGGCGCACACCTGGATGTGCAGTGGAACCGCGACACCTTCCTGTGGGCGCAACTGCTGCAGGTAGTGGCGCAGCCGATGGCGGTACTGCCGTTGCTGCTGCTGGCGACCACCGGCCTGGCGCCGCAGGACGGTCCCTATGCCTCGGCCTGGTTCAACACCGTCAAAGGCTTTTCGGCAGTGCTCGCCGGTGGCGTGCTCGATGCGGTCGGACAGTCACGGCGCCACTTCCATTCCACCGTGCTGGTCGACCACCTGGGCAACCAGCCGTGGTTGCCGGCCGGCGCCGATCTGCCCGCGCGCCTGCACGCCCAGGTGCAGGCGCTGACCTCGGCGGACCTGTATTGGTTGGTCGCGCTGGTGGCCCTGGGCTGCCTGCCGCTGCTGCCGTGGGCCACCCGTGTCCATCCGCCACGCGCCGTGGCCTGACCCTCACCCGCAAGGACTCCCCCCATGAGCCTCAACAAGACAACCCTCAACACCGGCCTTGTGCTGGGCGTCCTGGCCCTGGCCATCGGCAGCTGGCTGCTGCTGCGCGAAGGGCGTTACCAGCGCACCGACAACGCCTACGTCAATGCCGATTTCACCGTGGTCGCACCGAAGGTGGCCGGCTTCGTCAGCAGCGTCGAGGTGCAGGACAACCAGCTGGTGAAGGCCGGCGACGTGCTCGCCCGCATCGACGACCGCGACTACCAGGTGGCACTGCAGGCCGCGCGTGCCGACCTGGCCAGCGCCCGTGCACAGCTGGCCAACGCGCAGGCCGCACTGGCCCAGCAGGACTCGCTGATCGAACAGGCCAAAGCCAGTGTCGATGTCGGTCGCTCCGAACTGACCCTGGCCAGCGCCGACCAGCAGCGCTACCGCGAACTGGCTCGTGACGGCGCCGGCACCGTGCAGAACGCCGAGCAGGCGCAATCGAAGCAGGCCGTGGCCAGCGCACATCTGCAGCAGGGCCAGGCGGCGCTGTCGACCGCTCGCCAGCGCACTGACATTCTCAACGCCGGCGTGCAGGCCGCGCAGGCCGCCGCGCAGCGCGCAGAAGCGGCACAGGCGCGCGCTGAACTGGATCTTTCGCACACCGTGCTGCGCGCACCGATCGACGGTGTGGTGGGGCGTCGTGCGGTGCGCGTAGGTGCCTACCTGACCCCGGGCACGGCGGTGGCGGCGGTGGTGCCGTTGAAGCGCGCGTTCGTGGTCGCCAACTTCCAGGAAACGCAGATGACCCGCATGCAGCCCGGCCAGCAGGTCGAACTGAAGGTGGACGTGTTCCCCGGCAAACCGCTGCGCGGCCACATCGACAGCATCGCGCCGGCCACCGGCGTCACCTTCGCTGCCGTCGCACCGGAGAATGCCACCGGCAACTTCACCAAGGTGGTGCAGCGGATTCCGGTGAAGATCGTGCTGGAGCCGGGCCAGCCGCTGCTGGACCAGCTGCGTGCCGGCATGTCGGTGGAAGCCAGCGTTGACCTGGGCGGCGGCGCGCGTGTGCAGAGCGTGCAGCGCGAACGGGGCCGCGCGGGCGGGGAAGGCGCATGAGCGCAGACGCCGCGTTCCGCACCTTCATCGCGGCAACCCTGTGCACGGCCCTGGTCGCATGCACGATGGGCCCGGACTTCGTGCGCCCGCAGGCGGAGCTGCCCAACCATTGGCAGGGCGAGGCGGTCGCCGGCAGCGCCATCGAACAGGACACCGCCTGGTGGGCCGGCTTCGACGATCCAGCGCTGGGCCAGTTGGCCAACCGGGTACTGCAGGCCAACCTCGATCTGCAATCGGCGGCCAACCGCGTGCAGCAGAGCCGCGCCGCGCGCGATGTCACCGCGGCCGACCGTCTGCCCAGTGTCAGTGCCAGCGCCAGTGGCACGCGTGCACGCAACAGCGAGGTGGGCTTGAACGATCCCTCCGGCAATGGCGGCCGTGACGATTACGGGTTGTTCCAGGCCGGCATCGGTATGAGCTGGGAACTGGATCTGTGGGGCCGCGTGCGGCGCCAGCTGGAAGCGGCCGATGCCCGCGTGCGGATGGCCGAAGAGGACGCACACGCGGTGCGCATCGCGTTGCTGGCGGAAACCGCGCGTGACTACCTGCAGCTGCGCGCGACGCGGCAGTTGCTGGCGATCACCGAGGACAACCTCAGCATCGCCCACGACATCAAGCGCCTGACCGAGGCGCGCCAGCGACAGGGCGTGGCCAGCACGCTGCAGGTATCCAGTGCGGCGGCGCAGGTGGCCTCGCTGCAGGCGCGCATCGCGCCGCTGCGGCATCGTGAATCGCAGTTGCGCAATGCGCTGGCGTTCCTGGTCGCCCAGCCGCCGCAGGCACTGGATGCGCAGCTGCAGGATGCGCGTCGTGACTGGCCGGCGTTGCCGGCGGTGGCGGTGGGTGTGCCCAGCGAACTGGCCGAGCGCCGCCCGGACATCCGTCGTGCCGAGGCGGCATTGCATGCCGCGACGGCAGGCGTCGGCGTCGCCCAGGCCAGCTTCCTGCCACGCATCACCTTGAATGGCGATGCCGGTTTCCAGGCCAGGCAGCTTGACGATCTGGACGGTTGGAACGCGCATCGCTTCAGCATCGGGCCGTCGATCAGCGTGCCGATCTTCCAGGGCGGACGGTTGAAGGCCAATCTCGCGCTGAGCAGGCTGCAGCAGCAACAATCGGCGCTGCAGTTCCGGCGCACCGTGCTGCAGGCCTGGCATGAGGTGGATGACGCCATCGATGGCTACGCCGCCGAGCAGCAGCGCACCGTGCAGCTGCAAGTGGCGGTGGAGGAGAGCGAAACCGCGTTGGGTGCGGCGCGTCTGCAGTACCAGGCCGGCGTGGTGGACATGCTGGATGTGCTGAGCACCCAACGCATCGCGCTGGACAACCAGGCCGCGCTGGCCAACAGCCAGGCCACGGCGGCGATCGCCCGGGTGGAGCTGTACCGCGCGCTGGGCGGTGGCTGGTAGATATGTGGAAACGCCGGGCCATGCCCGGCGAGCATCGCGGCCGCCTCAGTTCGACGGTTTCTCGCGCTTGCGGAACAACAGATAGGGCCAGATACCGACCAATACCAACGCGATGATCGTGCCGTAGGCCCGGGCGAAGACCGGCTTCGCGGGATCGGTCCAGACCATGGCGAGCAGGAGCAGGCCAAACACGATGGTCGGTCCACCCAGCAGAATCATCGCGAAGGTCTTCACTTTTCCGCTGGTGGGGGCGTTGGCCAGTTTGCCGACCATGTCGGTACCACCGAAGTACACCTGCAGCGCATCGTTGGTCGAGCGTGCGGGTTGTGGCTTGGCAGGTTCGGCGGGAGCCACCGGCTGCTGCAGGTCCACTTCCTGAGACGCCTGCGGCAGCAGGTCGGGCAGGTTGGTCTGCTCGATGAGGGCTTTCAGTCTGGGGTCCATGTGCAATCCGTGCAGCTACCCTTGGCGGCGGCACGATAGCAGCACGCCCGAGCCGCAGATAGTGCCGACCAAGGCCGGCAACTACCGTGGAACCCGCACGCCGGGCCACGCCCGGCGCTCGCCTCAACGCACGTCGCGCAGTTCCCAGTGGCTACCGGCCAGCAGGCGCAGGCGCTGCTTGAACACATCGCTGTCGATGCGCGTGGTGGCGACCAGGTTGATGCGCAGGTCCTTCTGCTCACCGGTCACGGTGGCCTCCGGGTCGGTCGCGCCCCACTGCGGTTCCACCGCATCCGGGTCGGGTTGCTTGGCCTTCCAGCGCTCGAACAGCGTGCCGCTGCGCAGCGCGTCCTGCAGTTCCTCGGCGAAGCCGCCGGCGCCCTGCGAATGGAAGGACAGGTCAGGGTCGTTGCCGCGGGCCTTGGACGGGTCGGGCAGGCTGATGTGGTACTGCGCAGGCATGGTGTTCTCCTTGAAGTGCGGCAAGGCTGGCACAGTCGCGGTGGAATCGATGTGCAGATTCCTGCCGCAGGCTGTCCTTATTCGAACCGGTGCGGCCCATCGGCAAAGCCCACGGTGACCGCACCCTTGCCGACGTTGACCATGCCGGTCAGGCTCATCACCGATTCGTACACGCTCACGCCGTGGCCGGCGCAGACTTCCTTCATCTGTGCATAGCCGGGCAGGCTGCGCAGTTCGTCCAGTTCGCCGCCGTAGCTGACGCACACCGTCGGTGTCATCAGCCCGGCACGCACGCGCTGGCCGACCACCGCGAACAGCTTCTGCACCGCGCTGTCGAAACCCTTGATCTTGGCCACCGGCCCGGTCTCGCCGCGGTAACCGTGCAGCACCGGCTTGATGTCCAGCGCACTGCCCAGCGCCGCGCTGAGCAGGCCGACGCTGCGGTCGCCCTTGTGCCGCGCGCGTGCGCGCATGTAGTACAGGTCGCGGGTGATCATGTAGCCGTGCACGTTGCCGGCCAGTTCTTCCAGCCGCTCGCGGATCTGCTGCACGCTGGCGCCGCTGTCACGCAGGCGTACCGCTTCCACGGCGGTCACCGCCTGCGCGGCGAACAGATTCTGGGTATCGAGTACGCGCAGCGCGAAGGGCGAGTTGTAGCCCGCCGCCTGCCGTACCGGCTTGTAGTCGTTGAGAATGGCGAAACTGGCCTGCAGCGCGTTGTCATGGATCGGGCTGCGGGTCTTGGTGATGGTCATGCAGAACACGTGGTCGTAGTCGATCACCAGCTGCTGCAGGAACAGGTCACGGATCTGGTTGACGCTGAACGGGATGGTTTCCGCTTCAGCGCCATGCTCGGCCACGTGGGCGTGCAGGAAGCTCAGCGTGGCCTGCTCGTCGCGGTGATCGGCCAGCACGGCCTCGCCGATCCTGACGGTGATCGGCAGCAATACGATGTTGTGTTCGGCGATGAAGTCCTGTGGCAGGTCGCAGGCCGAGTCGACGACGATTCCGATGCGCATCCGCGGCTCCCCCTCCAGGGCGGTTGTAGGTTCGGAAATGTGAAAACTATCTCAAAACTGCGCCCGGCGCGCGAGGGGAATGCGCCGGGGCCTGTTCAGCGACTGCGCTGCACGGCCACCGGCAGGCTGGCCAGGCGCAGCCATTCGGGCTGCTGCAACAGGCTCGGGTCGTCCAGCACGGCGGCCATCAATGGGTGGGCATCGTTGCCCCAGAACAGCTCATTATCGATGGCCAGGGTTGGCACCCCGAACACGCCGGCGGCGATGGCGGCCTCGGTATTGCGTCGCAGCTGCTCCTTGACCGCCGGATCGGCAATGGCAGTGACGACATCCTCGATGCCCAGCCGCGCGCCCGGTTCGCGCAGAGCCTCGGCGCTGTCGCCGGCATGGCCATCGCGCCAGATCCAGTCAAACAGCACGTCCACGGCCTGCACGCTGGCCCCGGCCGCCAGGCACAGCCGCAGCGCCGACAGCGGGTTGAACGGATGGCCGGGCGGGAAATGCAGCGGTGTGCCTTCGGCCTGCGCGGTCCACTGCAGGTGGCGATATGCGAAGCGCCGTTTGGCGGGGATCTCCGCAGGTCCCAGGTTGCCCAGGTGATGCAGCACCGCACCGAAGGCGATCGGTACGGTCTGGATCTGCGCGAACTGTGGCAGCTGCTTCAGCTTCTGCCAGTGCAGGTAGGAATACGGCGAAACGAAGTCGAAATACCAGCGCAGCGTAGCCATGGGTGTTTCCTCCGATGCGGTCAGGGTTGCGCGTTGCGCTGCAGGTAGCGGTCACGCAGTTCGGTCTGGCGCGAGCGCATCGGCATCGCACGGCCGCCCAGCCAGACCTGTTCGGCATAATGCGCCACATCCAGCGGATCGCCTTCCCACAACACCAGGTCGGCGCGCTTGCCGGGCTCGATGCTGCCGATCTGATCGGCCACGCCGAACGCCTGCGCCGGTATCCGGGTCAGGCCGGCCAGGCCGTCGGCCCAGGGCAGGCCGTTGGCTACCGCGTTGCCTGCCAGCTGGCGCATCTTGCGCGCGTTGTGCGAGGCATCGCCGCGCTGCACGAACGACACCGCCACGCCAGCGCGCTGCAGGCGCGCCGCATTTTCAAGGGTAGCGCCGATCTGGTCGAAGCTGGCCGGCAGATTGGAAAGCACGTCGACGAACACCGGCACCTGCGCGGTCGCCAGCTCCGGTGCCAGCTGCCAGGCCTCGCTGCCACCGGCAATGGCGATCTTCACTTTCTCGCGTGCGGCCCAGCGCAGCAGCTGGCGGATGTCCGCAGCGCGGTCCACCTCCACCACGATGCGGCCCTGGCCGCCCAGGTAGCGCCCCAGCGTGCGGCGCCCGGCCGGCGTCAGCAGTGCATGCGGTGAATCGGCAGCGACCTGGCCGCGTGCCTCATCCACCATCTGCTGCAGCAGCATCCATTGCGCAGCGCGCGAATGCCCGGTCAGCTCAGATGCCGCCGAGCCCAGGCGCAGGAACAGCGCGCGTGGCCCCAGCGGATCGGCGCTGCCATCGAGCCGCATCACACCGCCCTGTCCGGCGACGAACCCGCCGCCCGTGGCAGCCCCCAGCGCAGTGAAGCCAATGCCTTCCAGCCGCGCCACCGGAATCAGCACCGATGCCGGGTTGTAGGCCAGGGTGACGTCGAATTCCGGCCGCAGCGGCTGCTCGCCGATCTTCAGCGTGCTGTCGACCGTGCTCGCTTCGCCCGACACCTCTTCGATGCCGATCTCGGTGATGCCGCCGAACAGCGCCGGGGTCAGCGGCCGGCCATTGGCTTCGATCACGCTGGCCCCGGCCGGCGCGGCCAGGCCGGGGCCGACTGCGCGGATGACCCCGCCCTGCACCAGCACATCGGTGTGCTGCAGGCTGCCGCGGGTGCTGGCGGTGTGCACGGTGGCGTTGCGCACCAGCAGGTCCTGCGCCGATGCTGTGGTTGCCAGCAACAACAGCGCAACCACGGTAGCGCCGGACCATGCCCGGCGACGCTCGTTCAACACGCCCATCAGTGCACCTCCTGGCCAAGCTGGAAATCAGAACGTGGCGTGGTCGCCGGCGCACTGCGGTCATACAGCCGTCGACCGTCGATGAAGACCTGCTCGGCCAGCGCGTATGAGCTGAACGGATTGCCGTTCCACACCACCACGTCGGCCATCTTGCCGGCTTCCAGGGTGCCGGTCTGGCCCGCGATGCCCAACGCCTTGGCAGCGTTGGCGGTCATCCAGGTGATGGCGTGCTCGGGCGTGATCTCCGGCATGTGCGCGCGGCGCGCGACCGCGATCACTTTGGCCGCCTCCTGGTTCAGGCGCTGAATGCCTTCGGGCGAATCGGAATGGACGATGGCGCAGCTGTTCTTCGGCCGGTCGACCAGCGCGATGTTCTCCTGGATGCCGTCGAACGCCTCCATCTTGAAGCCCCACCAGTCGGCCCACAGCGCACCGCAGACACCGTCGGCGGCCAACCGGTCGGCTAGCTTGTAGGCCTCCACGCCGTGGTGGAAGGCGGCCACCTTGAAGCCGAATTCCTTGGCCAGGTCGAGCATGGTGGCCATCTCGTCGGCGCGGTAGCAGTGGATGTGCACGCGGATATCGCCCTCGATGGCGCCGGCCAGGGTGTCCAGCTTGAGGTCGCGCTTGCCGCCGGCATCGCCTGCGCTGTCGCCCTTGTCGCTGCCGAACCAGCCCTTGCGCTTGGCCGGCTTCGGCGTGTTCTTGGCGATGTAGTCGGCGGCATCGATGAAGGCGGCGCGGTAACCGGCCACGTTGCCCATGCGCGTGGCCGGCGCTACGCCCTTGCCTTCACCATAGACCCGCTTGGGGTTCTCGCCACAGGCCATCTTCAATCCCCACGGTGCACCGGGGAACTTCATCGCCTGGTAGGTGATGGCCGGTACGTTCTTCAGGGTCACGCCACGGCCACCGACCAGGTTGGCCGAGCCGGGCAGCACCTGCATGCTGGTCACGCCGCCGGCCAGTGCCGTGGCGAAGCCCGGGTCCTGCGGCCATACCGAGTGTTCGGCCCAGACGTTGGCGGTGACCGGGGCAGTCATCTCGTTGCCGTCGCTGTGCGCGCCGACGCCGGGGCTGGGGTACACGCCCAGGTGCGAATGCACGTCGATCAGGCCCGGTGTGACCCACTTTCCCTGCGCGTCGATGCGGGTGACGCCTGCGTCGGCCTGCAACTGGCGGCCCACGGCGGCGATGCGGCCCTCGCGCAGCAGCACGTCGGCATTGTCCAGGCGCTGGCCAGTGCCGGTCAGCACGGTGGCGTTCTGGATCAGCACCGGCGCATCGGGATGGGCCTGGTAGGTGCTGGGGTAGGGATCGGCCACGAAGCGCGAGGCGCCCACCGCCGGCGCGGTGGTCAGTGAGAGCAGCGCCAGTCCCAGGCCGGTGCGCAACAACGTCGATGCCATGCAGTTCCCCTTCCGCTGAACATGAATTCTTCGACGCTAGCCGGGGCCGGGGCGGCTTGCCAAGTGGCCTTGGGCAGGGGAGTGGGGGTAGGGGTAGGGATTTTCTGATGGAGGATTTGTGAAGGAAATATTAACGTTGGATGAAGCGGGGGCTGATTGCGTCTTGTACTGACCTGCATCACCAGCTTTCGCACGTGCTCCAAGAGGGAGCCAGCCCGCACTTTTCATGGAATCAAGGACGCAACCGATGACTGCTGCAATACCCTGCCGTTCGACCGTTTCGCGCCGTTCCTTCCTCCCTTCGCCGCTGGCTTCGGCCATTGTCGGTTCGTTGCTGCTGACCACCGCGCTGCCGGTCCTGGCCCAGGACAGTGACGATGCCCTGGCCCGTTACCAGCTGCAGCGCAGTCTGCAGTCGGCGTTCGCCGCGCCAGGCGGGGTGTCGGCCTCCGCTCCCGCATTGATCGCCCCCACGGTATCGATCCCGGAGACGGCGCTGGCTCCCAGCGTCAGCACCCCGGCCCAGCCGATCATGGGCAAGCCCGGTGATGCCGCCAGCTGGCGTACCAGCGAATTCAACCTCGACTGGGGCCTCGCTGCGATCAATGCCGATGCCGCCTATGCGCGCGGACTGACGGGTACCGGCATCCGCCTGGGCGTGTTCGACAGCGGCAGCGGTCTGGACCATCCCGAATTCGCCGGCAAGAACAACCGCAGCATCCGCATCGCTGACCTGATGGCCGATGGCACGCGCTGCACCAACACCAGCGTGGTGCGCGGCCCGGCGGCCTGCTTCGCCAGTGATGGCGATGACGTCCAGATCAGCTATGTGGGCTACAACGCCAATGTCCCCGAGAACATCCGCAGGATCATCGAGTCGGGCCCTTACGTGCAGCCGGGCATGCAGTTCGAGATCCACGGCACGCACGTTGCCGGGACCATCGCGGCGAACCGGGATGGCAACGGCATGCATGGCGTGTCCTTCGGCTCGGACCTTACTGTTGGGCGGCTGTTCTCCGACAGCATCCGCGAGTGGCAGCGTACTGCGGACGGCTATGCGGTGGTGACGCTGGGCGCGATCGGTCCGAAGCTCAGCGCCTTCCAGGACATGTACGACCAGATGAACGCCCAGGGCGTGCGTGCCATCAACCACAGCTGGGGCCTGGCTGTGGAACCGCCGACCGCGGCGGACATGGACGAGATCTACAACGATCCCGATGATCGCCAGTACCTGAGCACCTTCGCTGACGGTTCGCGTGCGCGCGGGATGATCCAGGTGTGGGCGGCAGGCAACACCAATTCTCTCATTCCGACGCCTGCGCAGAGCCCCATTGCCGGCATGTACGCCACGCTGCCGCGCGCCTTCGCCGACATCGAGCCGTACTGGTTGAGTGTGGTCAACGTCGGTACCAACCTGACCCTGAGCAATCGCTCCAACAAGTGCGGCCTGAGTGCCAACTGGTGCCTTGCGGCGCCGGGTTCGGACATCGTGTCGACCGCGTACGGTGACGATTCCACTCTCGCCGGCAGCATCGGCATCGACGCCAATGGCAACGTCAGCCTGGACATCCAGCAGCGCGTGCCCACCTACGGCTACGCAATGCTGAGCGGAACGTCGATGGCCGCACCGCATGTCACCGGCGCGCTGGGCCTGCTGTTTGAACGCTTCCCCTATCTGGACAGCGCTCAGGTGCGCGATGTGCTGCTGACCACGACCACCGATCTGGGAGCGCCAGGCATCGATGACATCTACGGCTGGGGCCTGATGAACCTGGCCAAGGCCATCGAGGGTTACGGATCGCTGCGCGTGGACACCAACGTGGTGATGAACCAGCGCGCCGGTGGGCTGAAAGTGTGGGAAGGCGATGCATGGGATGACTGGCGCAACGACATCGGCGGCCCCGGCAAGCTGACCAAGAGTGGCATCGGCTGGCTGCGCTTGAGTGGCGACAACAGCTTCAATGGCGCCCTGCTGCGCGAGGGCGTGCTGGAACTGGATGGCATCAACACGCTGACCAGTGCGGTAGACGTGGCCGGCGGGACCTTCCTGCTCAACGGCACATTGAAGAACACGGCACTGAACAGCCTGGCAGGCGCCAGCCACGTCAGCGCCAGCGGCGTGCTGGATGGCTCAGACCTGACAGTCATCGGCGGCGTGACGATCTTCGACGGCGTCCAGCGTGGGGCCCGGACGTCGGTGGCTGCGCAGGGAACGTTCGAATTGAACGGCAGGCTGGAAAACAGCAGGCTGACCAGCCTTGGCAACGGCCGGGTCAATGCCGGCGGCGTGTTGGCAGGTTCTGACCTGATCATCAATGGCGGAGTGCTGTCGTTCAATGGCGTACAGACCGGCGGCAGTACCGTCGTTGGCCCGCAGGGCACGCTGAAGGGTATCGGCCAGCTCGGTGACACCACCGTGTCCGGCGTCGTAGCGCCGGGCAATTCGATTGGCACGCTGACCATCAACGGCAATTACGTGCAGACCGCTACCGGTGTGTACCAGGCCGAGCTGGCCCCGGGCGGCCGCAGCGACCAGCTGCGTGTCACCGGCACCGCCACGTTGGGCGGCACCCTGATTGCGCTGCCGGAGCCGGGAACCTACTACCTGGGCGAACAGTTCAACTTCATCCGCGCTGATGGCGGAATCAGCGGGCAGTTTGCCACCACCGACTTCAGCGCGTTCTCGCCCTTCATGAAGTTTGCGCTTGCCTATGGCACCGGCGGCGCGCGCATCGAAGTGACCCGCGGCAATCCGCTTGCCAGCGCCGCCAACACGGAAAACCAGCGCGCGGCCGCCGTCGTGGTCGACAGTCTGGCGGTCAACCAGGGCCTGCCGCGCCCGCTGACGCTGCTGTTCCCGCAGCAGGTCGGGGCAGCATTGGATGGCCTCACTGGCGAGCTGCATGCTGCCACCGCGATGGCCCTGGTCGAGGGCAGCCGCTATGTGCGTGACGCTGCACTGTCGCGCCGGGTGGGTGCGAGCGCCCCGGGTGCGGACAGCGAGGCAGCCACGGGGGTCTGGATGCAGGCGATCGGCGGCAGCACCACACTGGACGGCAATGGCAACACCGCACGCACCGAGGCCAACAGCAATGGCCTGTTGATCGGCGTGGACCGTGAGATCAACGGCTGGCAGCTGGGCGTGTTGGCCGGCACCGGCCGTACCGATGCCAAGCAGCAGGAAACGCGCCGTGCGCGTGCAAAGGTCGACAATACGCATCTGGGCGCCTATGCCAGCCACGAGTGGGGTGCCTTTGGCCTGCGGGGAGGCCTTGCATGGAGCGAGCATGAGGTGAAGAGCACGCGCGAGCTGGCCTTCTCCGGCTACAGCGACACGCTGGCGGCCCGCTATGACGGTCGTACCCGCCAGGCGTTCATCGAGGCGAGCTACCGCTTCGGCGGCCGCGAGGCGGGACTGGAGCCCTACCTGCAGCTGGCTCGCGTGGAAGTGGACATGAAGCGCGTCAACGAACGCGGCGGTGCTGCCGCGCTGCAGGGCGAGGTGGACGATCTCCGTACCACGGTGGCAACGGCCGGCCTGCGTTTCGACAAGGGCCTGAAGGCTTCGTTCCAGCAGGACAGCTGGCTGCATCTGCGCGGTGGCGTGGGGTACCGCCACGCCAGCGGCGATCGCGACCCGTCGGCCCGCTTTGCCTTCACCAGCGGCAGCGACAGCTTCGTGGTCAGCGGGGCGCCGATCGCCGACAACACCGTAGTGGCTGAACTGGGTTTGTCGGCGTGGCTGACCGCGCGCCAGCAGCTGGAGCTGGGCTACAGTGGCCAGTATGGTGACGAAAGCCGCGACCACAGTGCGAACCTGCGCTGGTCCGTGCGTTTCTGATCCACCGGTTCCCCTGCAACGGGAATCCCCGGGAGGGCGGCCGCAGGTCCGCCCTTCTTCGTTGGCAGCTTGGGTGCCGGTTGCCCTGCGCGCGCCTACAATGGCGGCCCCACGCCGTTCCGGACCGTCCATGAAGAGCAAACAGGAAATCGTCGACAACTGGCTGCCGCGTTACACCGGCGTGCCGCTGGACCAGTTCGGCCAGCACATCCTGCTGACCAACTTCGGCGGCTACCTGCATACCTTCTCCGAGTTGACCGGGGCGCCGGTCATCGGCCTTGACCGGCCGATGGCCAGTGCCACCATCGATGGCATCACCATGATCAACTTCGGCATGGGCAGCCCCAATGCTGCGATCATCATGGACCTGCTGTCTGCGGTGATGCCCAAGGCGGTACTGTTCCTGGGCAAGTGCGGCGGCCTCAAGCGCAAGAACCAGCTGGGCGACCTGGTGCTGCCGATCGCCGCGATCCGGGGCGAGGGCACCTCGGGCGACTACCTGCCGCCGGAAGTCCCGGCACTGCCGGCCTTCGCCTTGCAGCGGGCGGTCTCGACCATGATCCGCGATCTCGGCCACGACTACTGGACCGGTACCGTCTACACCACCAACCGCCGGGTCTGGGAGCACGACGAGGCCTTCAAGGAGCGCCTGCGGGCGATGCGCTGCATGGCCATCGACATGGAGACCGCCACCGTGTTCGCCGCCGGCTTCGCCAACCACATCCCCGCCGGCGCGCTGCTGCTGGTCTCGGACCAGCCGATGATCCCCGACGGGGTCAAGACCGAGGCCTCCGATGCCAAGGTCAGCTCCCAGTTCGTGGAAAACCATATCCAGATCGGCATCGAGGCGCTTAAGCTTATCCGGCGCAACGGCAAGTCGGTCCGCCACCTGCGCTTCGACGAATGATGATGATGGCCTGGCGCGGTGCGCCGGCCCTGGGAGTAGGTGATGGATGTTGCCGCGCAAGTGGTGGAATTCTGGAGAGAGGCGGGCCCTGCGAAGTGGTTCGCCCGCGACGATGCGTTCGACGCGCAGTTTCGCCAGCTGTTCCTGGATGAGCATTTCGCCGCCGCTTCGCGCGCGCGCGAGCATTGGCTGGGCAGCGCGGAAGGGGCGCTGGCGCTGATGCTGCTGCTGGACCAGTTCCCGCGCAACTGCTTCCGGGGCACCGGCCATTCCTACGCCACCGATGGGCTGGCCCGTCACTACGCGATGCGCGCCATCGAGGAAGGCCTGGACCTGCAGCTGGTGCCCAAGCTGCGCGCGTTCATCTACCTGCCGTTCGAGCATTCCGAGGACCCGCTGGACCAGGACCGTTCGGTGGCGATGTTCGACGTGCTGGGTGACAAGGAATACCTGCAGTACGCCGAGCTGCACCGCGACATCATCCGCCGTTTCGGCCGCTTCCCGCACCGCAACGCGGTGCTGGGCCGCATGCCGACGCCGGAAGAACTGGATTACCTGGCCGAAGGCGGATTTGCCGGGTAACCCGGAACGTCAGCCCCCGCGCCTGGGACACGGAACGAGTAGATCCACGCCGTGCGTGGATGGGCTCAACAAAAAACGCCGGCTTTCGCCGGCGTTTTTCCTGTGTATCAACCGCAGCCGATCAGTACTTCGGCACGCCGTTGTCGACGTCTTCGGACCAGGCGTTGATGCCGCCGGTGACGTTGAAGACCTTGGTGAAGCCCAGGGCACGGAACTGTTCGGCAGCCTGTGCACTGCGGCCACCGTGGTGGCACAGGAAGGCCAGCGCGGTGTCCTTCGGCAGGGCTTCCAGCGCGGCGCGGCCGTTGCCGTCGAAGCTCTTGAACGGCACGCCCACCGCGGCGATGGCACGTTCGTCGGCCGGGCGCACATCCACCAGGGTGATGGTGCCGGCACGCACCAGGTCGTCGGCGTCACGCACGCTGATTTCCTGCACCGGCTTGGGCGCATTCGGGTTGTCGATGGCCAGGCCCTTGCCGCGGATGTCATCCACCCAGTCGATGGTGATGCCGTTGGCGCGACGGGCGCTGGCCAGGTCGAACTGCACGCGCAGGCCGTTGGACTCGGCGGCGATCGCGCCTTCGTCGTGCGGGGCCAGCTGGAAGTTCGGCTGGAAGCCGGCGTCGATGGACAGCTGCAACGATGCACCCGGCGAATCGGCCAGCGCGCCCTTGAGCATTTCCACGGCGGCCGGGGTGACGGTGATGCTCGGCGGGGTACGGTCCGGCGCGGCCAGGCCCAGCACGCTGCTCAGCTCACCGCTGGCGGCCATCTGCAGCACGATGTCGCTGCCGCCGACCAGTTCGCCGTCGATGTACAGCTGCGGGATGGTCGGCCAGTCGCCATAGGCCTTGATGCCTTCGCGGATTTCCTGGTCGGCCAGCACGTTGACGTGTGCGAACTCGACACCCAGGTCCTGCAGGGCGCCCACGGCCTTGGCCGAGAAACCGCACTGCGGCATCGACGGCTGGCCCTTCATGAACAGCACGACGCGGTTGTCGTTGAGGATGGATTCGATGCGCGAACGCAGGGCGGGATCGAGGGACATGGACGTCGGGGTTCCGGGAATTCGAATCATCAATTCTAACCCCCATGGCATCATGGGGGATGAGCAACGCAGGAACATTGCATCGCATCTCGACCCGGCCGTGGCGCTGGCTGCCCTGGCTGGTGGCGTCGCAGCTGGCCGTGATCCTGGTCTGGGCTCTGGCCGGCTGGCTGTGGGGCCTGTCGCTGATGGTGGCCAGCCACGCGCTGTTCATGGTGCCGGTGTTCCTGCCCAACAGCCGCTTCTATGCGCCGGTGCTGAGCCGGATGCCGGACGCGGGCGACAGTGTCTGGTTGACCATCGATGACGGACCTGGCCCGGAAACCCGTGCGGTGCTCGACCTGCTGGATCGCCACCAGGCCCGGGCCACCTTCTTCCTGGTGGGCGAGCGCGCGCTGGCGCAGCCGGACCTGGTGCAGGAGATCCTGCGTCGCGGCCACGACCTGGGCAACCACAGCCACAGCCACCCGCAGGCGCGGTTCTGGCGGCTGGGCCCAGCCGCGATGCGTGCCCAGATCGAGGGTTGCCAGGACGCGTTGCAGGCCGTGAGCGGCCGCCCGGTGCGCTGGTACCGCTCGGTGGTGGGCATGACCAACCCGTTCGTGGCGCCGGTGCTGAAGGCCCTGGGCCTGGTGCGCGTGGGCTGGAGTGCCCGCGGTTACGACGGTGTCGGCTGCACCCCGGACGGGGTGCTGGCGCGGCTTCTGCCGGACCTGCGCCCAGGGGCGATCGTGCTGCTGCATGAAGGCGCCGCGCACGGCCACAACCTGGCGATCATCGCGCGCGTGCTGCAGGCGCTGGACGAGCGTGGGCTGAAGGCGCAGCTGCCCACCGGCTGACACGTGTGCGGTAGCGCCGGGCCATGCCCGGCGGATTCCACAGGCGCCGCTGCGCCCGCTGGGCATGGCCCGGCGCTACCGGTTCCGGTGCGCCACCAGCAGCCAGCTGTTGAACGGTGTGCGCCCATGCAGCGGGCGCGGCGCTGTCACCTGCAATCCAGCTCCGGCCAAGGTCGCCTGGAGCACCTGAGGGTCGGGGTAGTGGCGCGGCCGCGTCCCCATCCAGCCGACCAGCCAGGCCAACCGGTCCGCCACCCGGGTGGTGCGGTCGCGGCCATCGCCGGTGGCCAGCGGCGTGCGCAGCAGCAGCCGGCCGCCCTCGGCCACGCGTGTACTGGCGGCGCGCAACAACGCCTCCTGTGCGTCCGCGTCCAGGTACTGCAGCACATCCAGCAGCAGCACATGCCCGGCCTGTGCCGGCAGCGGTGCCTGCACGTCCAGGCAGTCGAAGTGCACGTCGTGCAGCTCGGTGGCGGCATGCTGGGCGCGTGTGATCTTGCCGGCATCCACGTCCACGCCGAGATAGCGCTGGGTACCGCCGCGCTGGCGCAGTACATGGGCGAACAGGCCCAGTCCACAGCCCAGATCCAGTACCGGTTGCCCATCGCAAGGCAGATGCTGCAGCACGCCGTCGTACAGCGGATCGCTGCCGAGTTTGCCGCGGGTGTAGTAGTAGTCGCGGCGGCTGCCCCAGGCCTGCGCCGGGCGGAACGCTTCGGCGATCGAACGGGCCTGCGGCGCCGTCAGGGGTGTACAGGGCAGGGGCGTGCCATTCCGTGGCGTGCCGTCCATTGCTTCAGTCCGTTGCGCCGAGCAGGTGCGCGGCGACCGGTAGCGCACGTTCGCTCCACAGCGCGTACATCCGCGCCGAAGGATGCAGGCCGTCCTCGGCGATCATCGCCGGGTCTTCGCCCTGCGCGCGGCTGATATCGGTAATGTCGACGAACGCCACGCCCTGCTGGGTGCTGATCACCTCGGCAGCGGCATTGAATTCGTCGGTCTCGATCTCGATCGCCGCCAGGTCGCGGCCGCTGCCGGCGCCAAACGGGGTGGCGCCCCAATCGGGGAAGGACAGCACCAGCACACGCTCGGGGCGGCCACCGGCGAAGCCGATCGCCCGCTGCAGCAGCGCTTCAAACTGCACGCGGTATTCGTCCAGCGGGCGACCGCGGTACTGGTTGTTGACGCCGATCAGCAGGCTGACGAAGTCGAATGGCCCATGCGGAGCGGCCCCGTCGATGGCGGCGTCCAGCTCGTCGGTGCTCCAGCCGGTGGTGGCGATGGTCTGCGGATCGGCCAGTGCCACGCCCCGTGCGCGCAGGGTGGCGGCCAGCTGGTGCGGCCAGCGGCCTTGCACCGCAACCGCTTCGCCGATGGTGTACGAGTCGCCCAGCGCCAGGTAGGACAACGCCACGGCTCAGGCCACCGAACGGCGCGGCTTCAGCGGCACGACCTTGGTCGCGTCCTCGGCACGGCGCGCCAGCACGCGATCGATGCGGGCGAACACATCGCGCATCACCGAGGCTTCCGGCAACAGCGTTACGCGGAAATGGTGGCGATAGGGCACATTGAAGCTGGAACCCGGCACCACCAGCACGCCTTCATTGTTCATCAGGTCCAGCGCGAAATTGTGGTCGTCGAAGCCCTTGGCGGCGGCACCGACCACGGCCGGGAATGCGTACAGCGCGCCGGCCGGCGCGACCAGCGACAGATGTTCGCTGGCTTCGCAGGCTTCGATCACTGCGCGGCGGGTTTCATACAGACGGCCACCGGGCGTGCACAGTTCAGAGATGGTGTCCGGGCCGTTCACCGCAGCCTCGATGGCGTACTGGCCGGGCACGTTGGCGCACAGACGCAGCGCGCCGAGCAGGTCCAGCGCGGCACGGAACTCGCCCAGGCGCGCATCGTCGCCGCTGAGGTGGGCCCAACCCACGCGCCAGCCGCAGGCACGATGCACCTTGCTCAGCCCACTGAAGGTCAGGCACGGGTGGTCGCCGGCCAGCGGCGCGACCGGCTGGAACACCGCATCGTCGTACAGGATCTGGTCGTAGATCTCATCGACCAGCAGCAGAAGATTGTGGCGGCGCGCGATCTCGACCACGCGCTCCAGCAGTTCACGCGGGTAGCTGGCGCCGCTGGGGTTGTTCGGGTTGATCAGCACGATGGCGCGCGTGCGCGAAGAGACCAGGGTCTCGATCTCGCTGGGGTCCGGCTGGAAGCCGTTCTCAGCGGCGCAGCGGTAATACACCGGGCGGCCGTCGTTGAGGATGGTCGAGGCCGACCACAGCGGGTAATCCGGCGAGGGCACCAGCACTTCGTCGCCCGGGTTGAGCAGCGCACGCAGTGACAGGTCGATCAGCTCGCTGACGCCGTTGCCGACGAACACGCGGTCCGGGTGCGCATCGGGTGCGCCGCGACGGGCGTAGTACGCCGCGATCGCTTCGCGCGCCACCGGCAGACCCTGCTGGTGGGTGTAAGGGTCGGTGCGCCCCATGTCGTCGGCGATCGCGCGCTGCAGATGCTCGGGTGCACGGAAACCGAAGTTGCCGGGATTGCCGATGTTGAGCTTGATCAGCTTGCGGCCCTGCGCTTCCAGCTCCCGGGCTCGCCGCGCCAGTTCTCCGCGGATTTCGTAGCGCACTTCGGAAAGGCGCTCGCGGATGGCCAGGGGCTTGGGCGAGGAGGTGGACATGGGAGCTGGGCCGTCAAAAGGCATGGGGCTTCCATCCTACCGGAATTGCTGCAATGCATGGCAAGGGTTCAGGGCTTGCGGCTGTTGGGCTGGCAGGGCGCCGGCACAGGTAGAATGGCGGCGATGACCCAGACCCCCGATTTCACCGCCCTGCAGACCATCGGCTGGCCCTGGCCGGGCCCGGCGCAGCAGGCCGACTGGCAGGCCGTGATGTCCGCCCACCCGCAGGCCCGCCCGGCACGGGTGATCGAACAGCACCGCACCCATTACGTGGTGGCCGATGCCCCGGATGCGTCGATCAAGGCCGAGTCGCTGCCGGAATGGCAGCGCCCGCGCTTCCCCAGCCACGAACGGCCGGCGGTGGGCGACTGGGTGCTGCTGGACGGCATCCGCATCGTCGCGCTGCTGCCACGCCGTACCGCGATCAAGCGCGGCGCGGCCGGCGAGCATTATCACCAGCAGGTGATCGCGGCCAACATCGATACGGTGTTCATCGTCTGTGGCCTGGATGCCGACTTCAATCCTCGCCGCATCGAGCGCTACCTGCTGCTGGTCGGCGGTGGCGGTGCCGAGCCGGTGGTGGTGCTGACCAAGGCCGACCAGACCGAGTACAGCGAGGATGCACTGGCCGTGCTGGAAGAGCTTGAAATGCAGGGCATCGCCCTGCACGCGATCAACGGGCTGGATGCCGACAGCGTGGCGGTGCTGCAGCCGTGGCTGGGCCCGGGCCGTACGGTGGTGCTGGTCGGTTCCTCCGGTGCCGGCAAATCCACGCTGACCAATACCCTGTTGGGCGAGCAGCGGATGAAGACCAATGCGGTGCGCGCCAACGACTCGCGTGGCCGTCATACCACCACCCATCGCGCGCTGATGCCGCTGCCCATGGGTGCGTGCCTGATCGACACGCCTGGCATGCGCGAGCTCAAGCCGACGGGCGAGGAAACGCTGTCCGAAGGTGGCTTCGCCGACATCGAAGCACTGGCCGCACAGTGCCGCTTCAATGACTGCAAGCACCAGCAGGAACCGGGCTGCGCCGTGCGTGCGGCGATCGAGGCCGGCGAGATCGAAGAGAGCCGGCTGCTGAACTACTTCAAGCTGAAGGAAGAGGTGGCCGCCGCGGCCGCCAAGCTGGCGGTACGCCAGGCCGAGACCGCGCAGGAGCGCGGCGGCAGGAAAGGCAAGGGCCAGCAGTTCCGCCCGGCCGGCAAGCCGCGCCGGCGCTGATCGGAGTCGCGGGGTCAGAGCCCATTGCGCTGCAATGGGATCCGACCCCGGCAATGAACCCACCTCTGCCCGCTCCTGGTAGGTGCCAACCCTGGTTGGCACGGAGGTGTCCGAAGCCCGCCGCCGGCGGATGCCAACCAGGGTTGGCACCTACCAACGCGCGGGCAGGGCGCTATAGTCCGCGCATGGAACCGACCGCGACGCTGGACCGTGACGTGGCCCACCATGCAGCGCTCGATGCGCGCCTGGTCGAGGCTGTGGGAGGCATCCGCCTGCTGGGACTGACCAGCTGGCCGGCAACGCTGCAGGCGCCGTTCCTGGAGAGCGTGGCGCGTGGCCAGCCGGTCCTGCCGAAGGTGGACTACCCGCGACTGGACTTCGGCGAAGAGCGTCGTGCACTGGCCGCGATCGCCGCTGACTGCGACGACGGCCATCCCCTGGGCCACTATGTGCGGCAGTCGGCGCAGAGCTGGGACCTGGCCGCACAGCTGCTGGAGGGACTCGGCACGGCCGCAGTTGATGCCTGTTCGGTGCAGCTGTTCGGCGCGCCCGAGCAACCGCTGCCGGGCAATGGCCCGAGCACGCGCGAAGCGGCGCGGCATTTCATCCAGATCGCTGCCGAACTGGACCACGAACTGCTGGCGCCGGAAGAGCAGGTGCCGGTTTCGGCCATCGC
Source organism: Stenotrophomonas sp. AN71 (assembly GCF_050435725.1). NCBI lineage: Bacteria > Pseudomonadati > Pseudomonadota > Gammaproteobacteria > Lysobacterales > Lysobacteraceae > Stenotrophomonas > Stenotrophomonas sp. AN71. The sequence continues at coordinate 88,292 of NZ_JBNDKU010000003.1, forward strand.
GTTGCAGCTGCAACTGCAGAACGATCTGGACGCCTTCTTTGAATCGCGCATCATCCAGGTGCAGCTGGATCCGGAGCTGGTGTCCAAGGCTGCTGCTGGTCCGACCCGCATCCGTCTGCGCACCAGCGCACGCTTCAGCGCCTACGATCGTGCGCAGCTGTTCCACCATGAAGCACTGGTGCATTCGCTGACCGCATTGAACGGCCGCGAACAGCCGGTACTGCCGAGCCTGGCGCTGTCCTCGCCACGGGTGACCGCCACCCAGGAAGGGCTGGCAACCTTCGCCGAGCAGATCACCGGCAGCATTGATATCGAACGCCTGAAACGCATCAGCCTGCGCACCGAAGCGATCGCGATGGCACGCGAAGGTGCCGACTTCATCGAGGTGTTCCGTTACTTCTGCGATGCCGGACAAAACGCGGAAGAGAGCTTTGCGTCGGCGCAGCGCGTGTTCCGGGGCGTGCCGCCCAGTGGCGGCCTGGCGTTCACCAAGGACACGGTGTACCTGCGTGGTCTGGTATCGGTGCATACCTTCTTCCGCCACATGCTGGCCGAGGACCGCCTGCAGGTCTGCCGCTGGTTGTTCGCGGGCAAGATGAGCCTGACCGACGCGATCGCGTTCGCGCCGCTGTTCGAGGCGGGTGTGTTGAAGCCGCCGCGCTGGCTGCCGCACTGGGTGAGCCGGGCGAACGGGCTGGCCGGCATGCTGGCGTTCTCGCTGTTCGCCAACCGGATACGGATGGACCAGCTGGCGCCGGAGTGAAGGGCGTTGGCGGGATGACGCGCTGGCGCCTTGATTGATTTCGCTGGGCGGCGGTGGGGCACCCTGGCCAGGACACGCCGTAAACCCATCCATGGGGGCTCGATCGGCGCATCCATGCGCCTCACGGTCCTGGCCAGGGTGCCCCCCGCCGCCAGACAGTTCCCCGCGCGGGCGGCAGCACAGCACCGCGCCGAAGGGGTTGCGCTTGAAAAGCTTGAAAAGCAAAGAGCCGGGCAATGCCCGGCTCTTTGCTTTCGCTCTTCTTTGCCTTCCGCACCGTGGCGCGGGAAACCGTCGAGCAGGGTTGGATGGGCCGGCGCATCCGGCCCTGCCCTGCGACGATAATCAAGACGCCGCGGGGCAATGCTTCTGACTTAGAACTCCGCCGCCACCGTCATGAACAGCTGCCGCGGCGCGCTCGCATGGATCGCATAGCGCGTGCCCTTCGGATCGGTTGGCGCGAACGAGCTCAGCTGACCGGCATAACGCTTGTTGGTCAGGTTGGTCGCATTCAACGACACCCGTACGTTGCGCAGGCCCAGGCCCGGGCCGAAGTCATAGCCCGCACCCGCGTCGAAGGTGGTCACGCCCGGCACCGACTGGTCGTTGGTGTAGGTGTAGTAGCGCTTGCCGGTGTACTTGGCGCGCAGGCTGGCGAAGAAGCCATCGCGGTTCCAGCTGATCTCGCTGGAGGCCATGCGCTGCGGGGTATCCACCGTGATCTTGCCGGCCACCGGCACCACCGCGCCCCCGGAGATGTAGTCATCCTCGTAGGTGGTCTTGTTCCAGGACAACGCGTTGTACCACTGCAGGCCATCGATCGGCTTGAGGATGAAGGTCAGCTCGGCACCATGGCTCTTCACCGAGCCGACGTTGATGAAGCGCGTCACGCACTCCGGACGCGTGCCCACTTCGATGCTCGAACACGGATTGAGCGACAGCAGGCGGTTGTCGAACTTCACGTTGTAGGCGGCAATCGACGCCTGGTACTTCTCACCGAAGGTACGGAAGCCGGCTTCCAGGCTCTTGGACTTCTCCGGCTCCAACCCGGCGCTGGCCGCGAAGGATTCCGGGGTCACCTGCAGCGGGCCACCGCTGCCACCGCCGACGAAGGCGGCGATGTTCTCGGCGTACGAAGCGAACAGCTCGTTGTTGGCGTTTAGCTTGAAGCCCACGCCCAGCTGCGGCAACACCGATTCCTTGGCGGTCAGCGTGCCCGAGGCGATGCTGGTTTCCACGCCCGGCTGGGCGGTGGCGCGCATGCGCGTGTTGGGGCTCTTGATGCCCACGTCCACGGTCAGGCGCTGGTCCAGGAAGCGCATGCGGTCCTGCACGTAGAACTGGCGCGTGCGGATGTCGAAGTCCTGGTTGAACAACAGGCGGTCCGGGTTCTTCAGGTACAGGTCGTCCAGGAACGGGCCGCTGATGTAGTAGAAGTTGCGCGAGACGTTATGGTCGTTCTGCTCGTACCACAGGCCCGCTTCCAGCTCATGGATGCCCACCGTCCACGACAGCGCGGCGGTCAGGCCATCGCGGTTGATCGTGTAGTTGGTGCTGCGGATCGAGATCGGCAGCATCTTGTCGGTGCCCGGATAGGACGGCTGGCCTGGCGCCCACCAGTGGCCCTGGCCACGGTTGTCGTGGTGATAGGCCACCAGCTTCAGGCGGCCCTGCTCGCCCAGGCGCAGGTCGGCATCGACCGAGTACAGGTTGTCGTCACGCAGCGCCCGGCTCTGGTAGTACGCGTCGTCGATGCTGTTGACGCCGCCGCTGAACGCGCAGCGCGCCTTGTTGTAGGTGCCCGGCGCGCAGTACGCGGCGGCGACGGCGCGGTTCCAGTCTGGCGCGTAGATGTTCCAGTCATAGCCCAGGCCGCGGGCCAGCATGTCCTTGGACAGATAGGCGTAGTTGGCCTGGCTGGCGCGCGAGGTGGCCACGAACGCACCGAAGCGGTGGTCGCCGATATTCCATACTGCCTTGGCATTGAACTGGCGCGTGGTCTGGTTCTGGTACGGCGCGGCCCACATGTCCTGGTCCTGGTGCACGCCGGACACATAGGCGGAGAAGCCGTTGATATCACCAGTGTCCACGCGCAGGTAGCCACGCCGCTGGTTGTTGTCGCCGACGGTGACGCTGGCGCGGCCGCCGAACTCGGTGGACGGATCCATCGAGAAGTACTGGATGGTGCCGCCCAGGTTGCTGGTCGAGGCCACGCCCAGCGAACCGATGCCCTGCGACAGCTCTGCGCCGGCCAGATTCTCGGCGATGAGGGCGCGGGCGATGCTCAGGCCGTTGTAGTTGCCGTAGCTGTTGTCACCCAGCGGGATGCCATCGAGCGTGTAACCCAGGCGGCTCTTGTCGAAGCCACGCAGGCTGATGGTCTGCGATTCTTCGTTGGCGCCGAACGCATCATTGGACTGCACCGATACGCCCGGCAGGCGGTCGAGGATCTTCTGGCCACTGGTGCCCGGCGGCAGCACCTGCTTGTCGACCGCGGTGATGCGCTGTACCTGGCGGGTCTCGCCCTGGCCGATCACGGAGACGGTATCCAGCGTCTGCGCACTCAGCGCGGCCTCGGTGCCGGCGTTGGCGCCGGTATCAACTGCAGTGGCGGCATGTGCGCTGGCGGCGGCGGAGAGCGCGATCGCCACGGCGATCGTCAGGTATCGGGTCTGCATGGTGGTCCGTTGCATGGGGAGTGGTCACCGGCATGCGTGCGCGGTGCACGGCCACTATGCGAACGGAACATGAAACCTTCTTTACGAAAAACCAACGAACGGTGCAGGACACCCGCGCGCATGTCCTGCAGCCGAATGAAAAAGGGGCCGGATCCCCCTCGCAAGCGAAGGTTCACCGGCCCCGCGCACTCCGTGGGGGAGGCGGTCCACGCGCTGCGTGGAGGAGGGCTCAACCCATGTACAGGCCACCATTGACCGGATAGTCGGCACCGGTCACGTACGAGGCTTCGTCCGAGGCCAGCCAGGCGCACAGGCCGGCTACTTCCTCGGGGCGTCCCAGGCGGCGCACCGGCACCGAGGCGGCCAGCCGGTCCAGCACATCCGGCGGGAAGCTGCTGATTGCCTGGCTGGCGATGTAGCCCGGTGACAGCGTGTTGACGGTAACCCCGCGCGAGGCCACTTCGGCGGCCAGCGCGCGGCTGAAGCCGTGCATCGCGGCCTTGGCGGTGGCGTAGTTCACCTGGCCGATCTGGCCCTTGTGGGCGCTGACCGAGCCGATGTTGATGATGCGACCCCAGCCACGCGTAGCCATGCCATCGACCACCTGCTTGGTCAGGTTGAACAGCGAATTGAGGTTGGAGGCGATCACTGCGTTCCAGTCTTCGACCGTCATCTGACGGAACAGCAGGTCGCGGCTGCCGCCGGAGTTGTTGACCAGCACGTCCACTTCGCCGACATCGGCGCGCACCTTGGCGAACGCGGCGCTGGTCGAGGCCCAGTCGGTGGCGTTGCCTTCGGAGGCGATGAAGTCGAAGCCCTGGTCGCGCTGCTCGCGCAGCCAGTTGGCCTTGCGCGGTGAGTTCGGCGCGCACCCGGCGACCACGGTGTGGCCGCTGCGGGCCAGGCTCTGGCAGATGGCAGTGCCGACACTGCCCATTCCACTGGTGACGTAAGCGATTCGAAGCGTCATTGCAGAAGGCTCCTTGGTAAGGGGTCAGGCGGCGAGCGGGTACAGGCCGAACAGCAGGCTGCCGATCATCAGCAGCATCGAGATGGCGATGGCCCACTTCAGGGTGAACTTCTGGTGGTCGGCGAATTCGACCTTGGCCAGGCCCACCAGCAGGTAGGTGGACGGCACCAGCGGGCTGAGCAGGTGCACCGGCTGGCCGGCCAGCGAGGCGCGGGCCATTTCCACCGGGGTGATGCCGTAGTTGCTGGCGGCCTCGGACAGGATCGGCAGCACGCCGAAGTAGAACGCGTCGTTGGACATGAAGAAGGTGAACGGCATCGACGCCACCGCGGTGATCACCGCCAGGTATGGGCCCCACGATTCCGGAATCACCGCCAGGAAGGCATGCGACATCGCCTCGACCATGCCGGTGTTGTTGAGGATGCCGGTGAAGATGCCTGCAGCGAAGATCAGCGACACCACCGACAGCACGTTGCCGGCGTGGTTGACCACACGGCGGCGCTGTTCGGCTAGGTTCGGGTAGTTGATCACCAGCGCGATGGCGAAGCCGACCATGAACAGCACCGGCATCGGCAGCACGCCGATGATCAGCGCGGTCATCAGCGCCACGGTCAGGGCCAGGTTCACCCACAGCAGCTTCGGGCGCTTGATGTCCTCGGCATCTTCCACGGTCGGCAGCGCGTTGCTGTCGTCGGACACGCTGGTGTCCATCCAGCTGCCGCCCCTGGGCAGGGTCACCACGCCCAGCCGGCGGCGTTCCTTCAGGCCCAGGTACCAGGCCAGCAACAGCACGCCGGCGCAGGCGATCACCATCGACGGGATCAGCGGCACGAATACATCGGCCGGGTCCACGTGCAGCGCGGTGGCCGCGCGCGCGGTCGGGCCGCCCCACGGGGTCAGGTTCATCACGCCACCGGCCAGGATGGTCACGCAGGTCATGTTCAGCGCGTTCATGCCCAGCCGCTGGTACAGCGGCAGCATCGCCGAGACGGTGATCATGTAGGTGGTCGAGCCATCCCCGTCGAGCGAGATCAGCATCGCCAGCACGGCGGTGCCGAGCACGATCTTCATCGGATCGCCCTTGACGAAGCGCAGGATCACCCGCACCAGCGGATCGAACAGGCCGGCATCGATCATCACGCCGAAGTAGAGGATGGCGAACATCAGCATCACGCCGGTCGGCGCGATCTTCTTGATGCCTTCCAGCATCATCTCGTCGATGCCGGCGCCGAAGCCGCCGATCAGTGCGAACAGGATGGGAATGGTGATCAGGGCCACCAGCGGCGACAGCCGCTTGCTCATGATCAAGTACATGAACGTAATGACCATGCCAAAGCCGAGGATGCTCAGCATCATCTGCGGACTCCTTGCGAATACGGGACGTGGGGGAGTGGAAGGGGCCCGGGCGGCACGCCCGGGAGAGTGGGCTTAGAAGTCGTACTGCAGGCGGCCGGTGACCGCACGCGTGCGGTCCACCGTGATTCCGGCCAGGCGGTCGCGGTTGCGGCTTTCGATCACGTTGAGCATGAAGCGCAGGTTGTCGCGCAGGTACCAGTTGCCGCCCAGCGTCCAGGCCTCGGTGCTGCCGCGGCGCAGGTCCGGCGCACCATCCAGATGCTGCGCGCCCCACATCTGGTCGTAGCGCAGCGCCACTTCAAAGGCACCGGCCTTGTGGCGGATGTCCTTGACCCGGGCAAAGCGGCCGGTCTTGCGGTCATAGGCGCGGCTCTCGCCGGTGACGAACCAGCTGAGCATGCCGTAGGCCGCCATCACGTCACCGCGCTGGGCACCATCATCGAAGGTGGCGCCACTGAATTCGCCCTGCCACGACAGCGGGCCGCGCACCTGCGCGTACTCCAGCGACCACTTGTTGACGTCGGTGTCTCGGCCGGCCGAGAAGTCGACCAGGGTCAGGCGGCTTTCATCGGACAGATGGCCGGCCGGGCGCGGGCGAATCCTCAGGCCGGGCACGCCGTTCGCGCCCGGATTGTCATAGGCCTCGCGGGCCAGCGACAGTCCCAGGTGCAGCACGTCGCCGTCGCTGGGCGAGGGCGCCCAGGTGACCCGGCCGCCGGCGGCGCGGCCCTTCACCTGCCAGGCATCGATGCTTTCCAGGCTGTAGACGCTGGCCGCCCAGGTGAAGTCCCCCGGATTGGCCTGCCACGACGCACCCAGCCGATACAGCGGCGCCAGCGTGGTGCCGGCATTGCCGCGCTCCAGGAAGCTGCCGTAGTTGGAGCTGGTGCGGTCGTCCAGCGAGAAGTACTGCTTGAACTGGCCGACGGTGAGCTTGCCGGCCTTGCCGAAGCTGCGCGCCAGATACACGTCCTTGGCCTCGACGCGGTCGCCGGAAAAATCGGCCTCCAGCTTGTAGTCGACCACGAAGAACTTGCCGGACACGTCAACCCACGCACGGCGGATTTCGGTGTCGTCCTTGTTCGGCGTACCACGGTTGTCGTTGTCGAAGGTGGCGAAGTCCAGGTGCAGGCGACCGCCCAGGGCGGCGGTGACCGGACGGTCATCTTCAGCGGCGAAGGCCGGCGCCGACAGGGCAGCCAGCGCCATCATGGCGGCAGGACGCCGCCAGGCAAACGTGAATTCCACAAACCCTCCCAGGTGCGCGCCAGGCGCGCGGCAATCGTGGGCACCGGACGGTGCGCGGCCGCAGTCTGGGTCGGGCAAGCTGTCATCGTCCTGTCAACGGTTTGTGCGGTGCAGCGTAAATCGCCGCCGGGCATGGCCCGGCGCTACCCCTGCGCGCTATCCGGTAGCGCCGGGCCATGCCCGGCGGGCGGACCCTGCGCCATGCGGTAGCATTCGCTTCCCTTCCCACCGTTGTCCCCATGCGCCTGCTGCTGGTCGAAGACAATCCGGATCTGGCCGATGCGATCATCCGCCGCATGCGCCGCAGCGGGCATGCCGTCGACTGGCAGGCCGACGGCCTGGCCGCCGCCAGCGTGCTGCGCTACCAGAGCTTCGACCTGGTGGTGCTGGATATCGGCCTGCCCAAGCTCGATGGCCTGCGTGTGCTGGCTGGCATGCGCGAGCGCGGTGACAGCACACCGGTGCTGATGCTGACCGCGCGCGATGGCATTGAAGACCGCGTGCAGGCACTGGATGTCGGTGCTGACGACTACCTGGGCAAGCCGTTCGATTTCCGCGAGTTCGAGGCGCGCTGCCGCGTACTGCTGCGGCGTGGCCGTGGCCAGGCCAGCGAAGTGGTGCAGGTCGGTGGTTTCCAGTTCGACAATGCGGCGCACCGGGTCACGCTCGACGGCGAGCCGATCGAGCTGCCCAACCGCGAGTACCGTCTGCTGGAGATTCTGGTCGGCCGCCTGGGCCAGGTGGTGGGCAAGGACGAGATCGGCAACGGCCTGTTCGGCTTCGACGACGAAGCGGGTCCGAATGCCATCGAGCTTTACATCGGTCGCCTGAGGAAGAAGCTGGCCGGTGCACCACTGCGCATCACCACGGTGCGTGGCGTGGGCTATCTGCTGGAAGGCAGCGATGGCGGCGCCGACGCCGATGGCTGACGTGCGCGCTGCGCATGCCGCGCCGGGCTCGCTGCGGCGCACGCTGCTGCTCTACCTCGGTGGTCTGCTGGCGGTGTTCGCAGTGGCGCTGCTGTTCGCCGCGCGCGATTACGGCCAGCGCGCCGCCAACCGCTCGTACGATCACCTGCTGGTGTCCTCGGCGCTGTCCATTGCTGATTCGGTGGCCCTGGTCGATGGCCAGTGGCAGGTTGATCTGCCGTATGCCGCGCTCGACCTGCTGGCGATGGCGCCGGAAGACCGCGTGTTCTACCGCGTGGCTGACAGCCGCGGAAACCTGATCACTGGCTATGGCGACCTGCCAACGCCACCGCGTCGGCCCGGCACGCAGCCGCAGCTGTTCGATGCCAGCTACAGCGGTGAGACCGTGCGTTTCGTGGTGGTGGGCCGCAGCTTCGCCGCTGCGTCGGCGCAGGGCGAGGTGCAGGTCCAGGTCGGCCAGACCCGGCGTGCGCGTGAAGCCGTCGCGCAGGACATGGTCAACCGTGCGCTGCTGGCGATCGGCGTGCTGTCCGGCCTGCTGCTGGCACTGGTGGCCTTTGGCGTGCATCGCGCGTTTCGCCCGTTGGTGCGGGTGGAACGCGAGCTGTCGCGGCGCGAGCCGTCCGACCTGAAGCCGCTGGACGCGCGCGTGCCGCGTGAGATGGACCAGATGGTGGCCGCGCTGAACCGTTTCATGGAGCGGCTGTCCAGCAGCAACGAGACGTTGCGTGCGTTCATGGCCGAGGCTGCGCACCAGATGCGCACACCCCTGGCCGCGCTGCGTGCTCAGGCGCAGCTGGCATTGGACGACGATGATCCAGAGGACATGCGGCGAAGCCTGCAGGCGATCGAGCGCAATGCCACCCATATGAGCCGGCTGCTCAACCAGCTGCTCAGCGATGCCAGTGTGATCCATCGTTCGCACCTGCAGCGCTTTGCTGCGGTGGACCTGGCCGAGACCGTGCACCAGGCCCTGCATGAAGCCTTGCCGCAGGCCGGCCCGGCACCGCGCGTACAGCTGGCGATGACCACCGAGCCGGTGCAGGTGCATGGTGATGCGCTGCTGCTGCGGGAGGCGATCAAGAACCTGGTCGACAACGCACTGAAGTACGGTGGCGACGGTCCACTGCAGATCGCGCTGACGGTGGAGGGCGGGCAGGCGGTGCTGACCATCGCCGACCATGGTGCCGGCATCGCGCCTGTCGATGCCGAACGCGTATTCGAGCGCTTTGCGCGTGGCGAAGGCGCGCCTTCCGGCGGCGCCGGGCTCGGCCTGGCCATCGTCAAGCGCGTGGTCGACAGTCATGGTGGCCGCATCGATCTCAGCAACCGCCCGCAGGGCGGGCTGATCGCCACCATCCGCCTGCCCCGGAGCAGTTCATGATCCGCCTGTTCGCTGCCGTCGTCGCCCTGCTGTTGGCGCTGCCGGTGCTGGCCGCGCCCGGCGACGTGCGCCGTTTCCCGGCGCAGGGAAAAACCACCGCCCAGCTGCGCATCCACGGCACCACCGACATCGAAGTGTTCGCGGTGGTCATCGCCGATTACCAGCGCCTGCACCCGGGCACTGAAGTGGTGTATGAAGACATCATCACCCAGGACCTGTACGCACGTTACCTGCATGACCGCGCGGGGCCCGCTTCGCCGGACCTGCTGATCTCCAGTGGCATGGACCTGCAGACCAAACTGGTCAACGACGGCCACGCATTGCCGCATCGTTCGGCGCAGACCGCTGCGTTGCCGGCCTGGGCGCAGTGGCGCAACGAAGCGTTCGGCATCAGCTACGAGCCGGTGGTGATGGTCTACAACACCCGCACGCTACCGGCGGCGAAGGTGCCGCATACGCGTCGCCAGCTGCTGGACCGGCTGCGGGCGGACGGTGCACCGCTGCGCGGAAAGGTCGGCACCTATGACATCGAGCGCAGCAGCGTCGGCTACCTGCTGGCGACCCAGGACGCACAGCGGGGCAGCATCGCCGGGGCGCTGCTCGGGGCACTCGGTGACAACGACGTGGTGCGCGAGGAACGTACCGGCGTGCTGCTGGACAAGGTCGCAAGCGGCCAGCTGTCGCTGGTCTACAACGTGCTCGGTTCCTACGCGCAGGCGCGCATCGACGCCGGCGCACCGCTGGCCATCGTTGAACCCGAGGACTACACGCTGGTGGTGCTGCGCACGGCGGTGATCCCGCGCACGGGTCTGCATCCGGAGGAGGCGCGGCGCTTCCTCGACTACCTGCTGTCGCCACGTGGCCAGCAGGTGCTGTCACGCGAGGCACGGCTGATGCCGATCGTGACCGGCAACGCGCGCGGCGGGGATACCCCCGGCCGCAGCCGCCGCCCGATCCAGCTGGGCCCGGGCCTGCTGGTGTACCTGGATGCGCTCAAGCGCCGCCAGTTCCTCGATGCCTGGCGCAGCAGCGTGGAGCCGGCAGGACGCTGATGTCCTGCTAGCGCCGGGCCATGCCCGGCGGACGCGGTTTGCTGCCCGTACAATGGCGGCATGAGCGAATACACCATCCTGATCGCCGATGACCATCCGCTGCTGCGTTCGGCGGTGGTGCAGTCCTTGCGGCAGAGCCTGCCGTTGGCGCAGGTGCGCGAGGTGGCCAGTGCCGAGGCGCTGGCCGAAGCACTGGATGCACACCCGGATGTGGACCTGGTGCTGCTCGACCTGACCATGCCTGGCGCACACGGTTTCTCCGCACTGCTGCATGTGCGCGGCTCGCATCCGGACATCCCGGTGGTGATCCTCTCGTCCAACGACCACCCGCGGGTGATCCGCCGCGCCCAACAGTTCGGCGCGGCCGGTTTCATCCCGAAGTCGGCCCCGGCCGAGACCATCGGCGAAGCCGTGCAGGCAGTACTCGATGGCGGCCTGTGGTTCCCGGCGATGGCGGCCGAGCGCTCGGAGGCGGACGCACTGCTGGCCAGCCGCCTGGCCCAGCTGACCCCGCAGCAGTTCCGCGTGCTGCTGTGCCTGGCCGATGGCCTGCTCAACAAGCAGATCGCCTACGAGCTGGGCCTGGCCGAGAACACGGTGAAGGTGCACGTCACTGCGATCCTGAAGAAGCTCGAATGCCATAGCCGCACACAGGCGGCGGTGCTGGTGAAGGCACTGGAACCGGAAGGCGACGCAGGCGGGATCTGACCCTCCTGTAGCGCCGAGCCCATGCTTGGCTGGATTTCCCGACCGTTGCAGTCGAGCAAGCTCGACTCTACCCCCGATGCCGCAACAGCAACTGCGTCATCAATGCCCGCAGCGCGGGCGGCCGCACGGGCTTGAGCAGGAAGCCCCAGCCGTTCTCGGCGGCATGCGCCTTCAGCGCCTCATCACGCTCGGCGGTCACCAGGATCACCGGGGGCCGCGCCTTCCACAGCGTGCACAGCGCCTCATACAGGTCCGGTCCGTGCCATTGCCCCATGCGCACGTCCAGCAGCAGCAACTGCGGTACGTTCAATGCACTGGCGATTTCCAGTGCACCCTGCGGGCCATCGGCAAGTTCGACCTGGCAACCCCAGCGTTCCAGCAGCGCACGGGTCGCCGCACAGACGTGGGGGTCATCGTCGATGCTCCACACCCGGCATTTCCGCAGTGGGCTGTCGTCGGAGGGTTCGCTTGCGACGACCGGCGCTGCGGCGGGTACGATCACATCGTCGGCGCGCCCAAGTGCCACGCTCACGGCGAACACGCTGCCCTTGCCCAGTGTTGAGCGCAGGCTGATACGGTGGCCAAGCAGGCGGCCGATGCGTTCGACGATGGCCAGGCCCAGGCCGGCGCCACGTTCCTGCTCCACGCCATCGTTCAGGCGACGGAACTCTTCGAAGATCTCGCCCTGCAGGCTTTCCGGAATGCCGGGGCCCTGGTCATGTACCTCGATGCGCAGCTGGTCGCCTGCACGCCGGCAGCCGATCAGCACGCGCCCACGTGGGGTGTAGCGCAACGCGTTGGACAGGAAATTCTGCAGGATGCGCCGCAGCAGGGCTTCGTCGCTGACCACCACCGCGCGGGTATCCACCCAGTCAAGCTGCAGGCCACGGCTCTGGGCGGCGATGCCGAACTCGCGCGCCAGGGTCTCCAGCAGTGGAGAAAGTGCGAACGTGCGCACGCGGATCTGCAACGATCCTGATTCCAGCCGCGAGATATCCAGCAGGCTGTTGAGAATCGCATCCTGTGCCGCCAGTGCGGCATCGATGTGGTCGCTGGTCTGCTGCTGTGCGGGATCGCTCAGCTTGCCGCGCAGCACCGAGACGAACATGCGCGCCGCGTTCAACGGCTGCAACAGGTCGTGCACCGCCGAAGCGACGAAGCGGGTCTTGTAGCGGTTGGCCTGTTCGGCCTCGCGGCGTGCCTCGTCCAGATCGCGGGTACGCTCGGCAATGCGATGCTCCAGCGCGTCGGCCAACGAGCGCAGCTCGCGCGCGGCGTTCTTGTAGCTGGTGATGTCGGCGTAGCTAGTGACGAAGCCGCCGTCCGGCAGTGGATTGCCGCGGATCTCCAGCACCGTGCCGTCGTCCTTCTCGCTCTCGCGCATGTGCGGGCGGCCGCTGCGCAGATGGTTGAGGCGACGTTCGATGGCGTCGTCCACAGGCCCGGGGCCGAGCAGGCCGCGGCGTGCGTTGAAGCGGAACAGTTCTTCGATCGGACGGCCGACCCGCACCAGGTCTGCCGGAAACCGGAACAGTTCCAGATAGCGCGCATTCCATGCGACCAGACGCAGCTCCTTGTCGATCACCACCACACCCTGTGGCAGGTGCGCCAGGCTGCGGCTGAGGCCGCTGTCGGCGTCGGTGGCCGCTTGCAGCAGGCCATCCTGCGCAGTGCGCAGTTCCTGTGCATGCTGCTTGAGCAGGGTCTCCAGTTCGCGTCGGCTGCGCAGGCGATGCTTGGCCAGGCGCCGGCGCTGCTGCACGAACAGTACCAGGAACCCCACTGCCAGCCACGCCGCGCCACCGGCCAACGCGGCGTCGCGCCCCGCGCCGTTGGCGGCGCCGGCATCGTGCAGCAGGTGCAGGTTCCAGCCTTCCACGGGCAGCGGCAGGGTCTGCCACAGCATCGGCTGCGGCAACGCGGGATCGAGCAGGCGGACCATGCGCCCGCCGTCGGCCAGTACATCTTCGGTACGTGCGCGAAGTGGTTGCAGCGAGCGGTCGGCGTATTGGCGGCTGTCGAGCATTTCGCGGCGCTCGGCGTCGCCCAGCGGACGCAGCAGGCGATAGCGCCAGGCATCACGGTTGGCCAGGAATACCACGTCATGGTCGTCACTGGCGAGCACCACATCCGGGCTGCTCAGCCACTCCTGTTCCAGTGCGGACAGTTCGACCTTGATCACCACCACACCCAGCCGCCTGCCGTCTTCCTCGATCGCCTGCGAGAGGTAGTAGCCGGGCACGCCGGTGGTCATGCCGATGCCGTAGAAGCGGCCACGGCCCTGCGCCAATGCCTGGCGGTAGTAAGGGCGGTAGCTGTAGTTCTCGCCGACGTTGCTGGTGGGCTGATCCCAGTTGCTGGCGGCCACCGCCACGCCATCGTGGCCGACCAGGGTCAGGGTGGACGCACGGGTGACCTGGTTGGCACGTTGCAGCTTGAGGTTCAGCCGTTGCCGCTCGGCGGGCGAGGGCGCGACCCGCAGCGCCTGCAGCAGGTCCGGATCAAGCGCGAGAACCTGCGGCAATGTTCCAAAGCGGTCGATGCGCTGCTGCAGCCCCTGGCCGTACAGCTGCAGCTGGCGCTGCACCTGGCTGCTTTCGCTGGCCAGTGCCTGCCGCCACGCGTAGTGGCCTGCCGCGATGGCGCACAGCACGGTGCCGCCGACCATCACCAGCAGGGTGAGCAACAGCATCCGGTGGCGGCTGAGCCAATACATGGCGGCAGTCTACGCAGGGCCGGCGGGCGTGGCGTGCACGCCCGCCGGGGTCTGACGTGGAAGGGGTCAGAAGTGCATCTGCGCGCGCAGTTCGAAGATCTCCGGCGTGCTGTGCACGCCACGACGGCTGGCGTCGACCTTCACGTAGTTGGCCTGGAACTTGAAGTGGCTGGTCAGGTACCAGTTGGCGCCCAGCGTCAGGTCATGCTGGCGGCCGCCGAGGATGCTGCCGTCGTCCAGATCCAGGCGGCTGTAACGGGCCACCAGTTCCACCGCACCGTAGTCGTGTGCCGGCTTGATGTTGGCCACCGCGCCAGCGTTGTACGGGCGCGATTCGCCGGTCAACACCCAGCTGGCCATCGCGTACTGGCCGCTGCCGGTGTAGTCCGGCAGGCCCTTGCGGGTGACGGTGGCCTGCAGGGCTTCGGCCTGCAGCGAGAACGGGCCGCGGATCCAGATGCCTTCCAGGCCGGTGCGACGGATCTGGTCAGCGGTGACCAGGGCACCGGAATCGACGTAGCGGATATCGGTCAGGCCAGCTTCCGGGCGTGCGCGCAGACGTGCGCTCGCCTCGTGGTGCACGTCGCGGCCATCGCTGTAGCCGCGCGGATTTTCCTGCGAATAGGCCACGCCGAGGTGGATCACATCACCCGGTGCCTTCACCGGCGTCCACACCGCGCGCACGGCCTGGGTGGTGCCCGGGTTGTCACCCTGCAGGTCCTTGCCGCCATAGGCGCCGGCCTGCAGCAGGTACTGCGGGCGTTCGAGCACCCATTCCACGCCGGTGCGGCGACCTTCATAGAAGGCCTGCACGGGCAGCGCGGTTTCCAGGAACGTACCGGCACGCGAGGAGGTATTGGCATCCAGGCCGACCGGGGTCTTCATGTAGCCGAAGCGGAAGCGGCCGACGTCACGGCCGAGGAAGGCCTTGCTCTCGAAGCGAACGAACACGTCCAGCCAGGTGTCGGCCTGGAAGTCGTAGTAGACCATCGCGTCAAAGACGCCCTTCTTCTTCAGCGTCGCACCGAACTCCTTGCGGCGCACGGCGTCGTCGTCCTCAAGGCCACTGGCCGAGGAAAAATCGTTGTAGTCGTAGGCGATGTTGGCGGTGGCCGCCAGCTCGGTGCCATCGCCGAAGGTGTACTTGGTCGGCCAGTTGTCGAAATCCGCAGCCGAAGCGAAGGCGGGAAGGGCGGCCAGGGACAGGGCCAGCAAGGTGGGATTCGGGCGCATGTTGGGTGCGGCTCTCTCAGATTGCATGTGGACAGGACAACAACGGCCGCAAGGGCCAGAACTTTTGCAAAGACGTGCCCGGCCGTTCAGCGCGGGCCACCGGCCTCCCCAGGATCGGGCGGTGCGGCGCCAGTGTAGGCATCGCCGCTGCCTGAACCGGGGGGCTAGTACCAATAGGTTATCTGCGTCGGCGTGCCCGGCGCGTACAAAGGCGTCCATTGGTCGCACCCTCTGCACGTGCCACGCAGGGCCTGCGAGCAGTTTCCACGGTAACGGTTCCCGTGCAGTCCCGGGGCCGTACGTGCCTGAAAACGCCCCTTCCGGAGTCCGCCATGCACATCCCGACCGCAGCCTCGGCGCCTGCAAAGCCGTTGCCGATCTATCGCCAGCTGTACTTCCAGGTGATCGTGGCGATCGTCCTGGGTGCCATCCTCGGCCATTACGAACCGTTGATCGGCGAGAAGATGAAGCCGCTCGGCGATGCCTTCATCAACCTGGTGAAGATGATCATCGCGCCGGTGATCTTCCTGACCATCGTCACCGGCATCGCCAGCATGACCCACCTGCGCACGGTGGGCCGCGTGTTTGCCAAGGCGATGGCGTACTTCCTGTTCTTCTCCACGCTGGCGCTGATCGTCGGCATGATCGTGGCGCACGTGGTGCAGCCCGGCGCCGGCATGAACATCAACCCGGCCGAGCTGGACCAGGCCGCGGTGCACAGCTACGTCGAGAAGTCGCATGACCTGACCCTGGTCGGCTTCCTGATGGACATCATTCCGAAGACGCTGCTCAGCGCCTTCGTCGACGGCAACATCCTGCAGGTGCTGTTCGTGGCCGTGCTGTTCGGCATCGCGCTGGCGATGGTGGGCGAGAAGGGCAAGCCGGTGCTGAACTTCCTGGAAGCGCTGGTCGCTCCGGTGTTCAAGCTGGTGCACATCCTGATGAAGGCCGCCCCGATCGGTGCGTTCGGTGCGATCGCCTTCACCATCGGCAAGTACGGCGTCGGTTCGCTGATCAATCTGGCGTGGCTGGTGGGTTCGTTCTACCTCACCGCGTTCCTGTTCGTGGCGGTGATCCTGGGCGTGGTCTGCCGCCTGTGCGGCTTCTCGGTATTCAAGCTGGCACGCTACCTGAAGGCCGAACTGCTGCTGGTGCTGGGTACCTCCTCCTCGGAGTCGGCGCTGCCGTCGCTGATGGAGAAGATGGAACGTGCCGGCTGCAGCAAGTCGGTGGTGGGTCTGGTGGTCCCGACCGGCTATTCGTTCAACCTGGACGGCACCAACATCTACATGACCCTGGCCGCACTGTTCATCGCCCAGGCCACCAATACCGAACTGACCCTGGGCCACCAGATCGCCCTGCTGCTGGTCGCCATGCTCAGCTCCAAGGGCGCGGCCGGCGTCACCGGTGCCGGCTTCATCACCCTGGCCGCCACCCTGGCCGTGGTGCCGGAAGTGCCGGTGGCCGGCATGGCGCTGATCCTGGGCGTGGACCGTTTCATGAGCGAATGCCGCTCGCTGACCAACTTCATCGGCAATGCGGTGGCCACCGTGGTGGTCTCGCGCTGGGAAGGCGCGCTGGATCGCAACCGCCTGCAGCTGGCGCTGGATGGCCGCGAAAGCGAGCTGCCGCCGCCGGTTGATGCCTTGCCCGACGCGTTGCCGGCCAAGGGCTGAGCCAGGTGTGTGGTACCGCGGGGCCGGTCACGACAGTGGTTCGGCCCCGCGGCGTTTCAGGGCGTCCCATGGCTGTCATGGGCGACGCCGAAGCTGGTGTCGCGGTACCCTCGCATACGGCACGGAATTGTGCGGTCGCAGCATGCCTGCGACAGGATAGCGACAGGTCCAGACGCTCCAACGGGGGTATCATCCCCTGTCCCTTCTGCCCATTCATGTAACCCACATCGATGTCCAACGAAGATTTCAAACAGGCCGCCCTCGATTACCACCGGATGTCTCCGCCCGGCAAGATCAAGGTTTCCGCTACCAAGCCCATGCTGACCCAGCGCGACCTGTCGCTGGCGTATTCGCCGGGCGTGGCGTACGCCTGTGAAGCGATCAAGGCCGATCCGCAGCAGGCCAGCGAGCTGACCGCGCGCGGCAACCTGGTTGCCGTGATCTCCAACGGCACCGCCGTGCTGGGCCTGGGCAACATCGGCGCGCTGGCCGGCAAGCCGGTGATGGAAGGCAAGGGCGTGCTGTTCCAGAAGTTCGCCGGCATCGATGTGTTCGACATCGAAGTCGACGAGACCGACCCGGACAAGCTGGTCGACATCATCGCCTCGCTGGAGCCGACCTTCGGCGGCATCAACCTGGAAGACATCAAGGCGCCGGAATGCTTCGTGGTCGAGCGCAAGCTGCGCGAGCGCATGAAGATCCCGGTGTTCCATGACGACCAGCACGGCACGGCGATCATCGTCGGCGCGGCGGTGCTCAATGCCATGGCGATCACCGGCAAGAAGATCGAGGAAGTGAAGCTGGCGACCACGGGCATGGGCGCGGCCGGCATTTCCTGCGTGAACATGCTGGTGCAGCTGGGCCTGAAGCCGGAGAACATCCTGGCCTTCGACCGTGAAGGTGTGATCCACACCGGCCGTACCGACCTGGACCCGGAAAAGCAGCGCTATGCGCGCGACACCGACAAGCGCAGCCTGGCCGAGATCGTCGACGGCGCGGATATCTTCCTGGGCCTGTCGGCACCGGGCATCCTGACTGCCGACATGGTCAAGACCATGGCACCGGATCCGGTGATCTTCGCCCTGGCCAACCCGACCCCGGAGATCATGCCGGAGCTGGTGCGCGCCGCGCGCCCGGACGCGATCATCGGCACCGGCCGTTCGGACTACCCGAACCAGGTCAACAACGTGCTGTGCTTCCCGTACCTGTTCCGCGGTGCGCTGGACGTGGGCGCCACCGCGATCAACGAGGAAATGAAGATCGCCTGCGTGCGCGCCATCGCCGCGCTGGCCCGTCGTGCTGCCACCGACATGGGTTCGGCCTATGGCGGTGATACCCCGAGCTTCGGTCGTGAATACCTGATCCCGCGTCCGTTCGACCGCCGCCTGCTGGTGGAGCTGTCGGCTGCCGTGGCCCAGGCCGCGATGGACTCGGGCGTGGCCTCGCGCCCGATCGCCGACATGGGCGCCTACCGCGACAAACTGGCCCAGTTCGTCTACCGCACCAGCCTGATGATGAAGCCGGTCTACGACCGCGCGCGCAGCGACAAGCAGCGCGTGGTGTACGCCGAAGGCGAAGAGGAAGTGGTGCTGCAGGCGGTGCAGAACGTGGTCGATGACGGCCTGGCACACCCGATCCTGATCGGCCGCCCGGAAGTGATCGAGTCGCGCATCGAGCGTCTCGGCCTGCGCCTGAAGATCGGCGAGAACGTTGAAGTCACCAACATCAACGACGATCCGCGCTTCAACGAGTACTGGCAGTACTACCACGGCCTGACCGGCCGCCGTGGCGTGACCGTGGCGGCGGCGAAGAACCTGATGCGTTCGCGCCCGACCCTGATCGCGGCGGTGATGGTGGCCCGTGGCGAGGCCGATGCGATGCTGACCGGCATCGTGGGCCGCTTCCACAAGAAGCTGGGCTACGTGCGCAGCGTGCTGCCGCTGGAGCCGAAGGTCACCTCGACCTCGGCGATGACCGGCGTGATCAACCAGCAGGGCGTGTTCTTCTTCGTCGATACCCACGTGCAGGAAGACCCGACTGCCGAGCAACTGTGCGAAGCGACCCTGCAGGCGGCCTACCGCATGAAGCTGTTCGGCATCGAGCCGAATGTGGCGCTGCTCTCGCACTCCAACTTCGGCAGCCATGATTCCAAGGACGCACTGAAGATGCGCCAGGTGCGCGAGCTGCTGCTCAAGCGCAACCCGCGTCTGAACGTGGACGGCGAAATGCAGGGTGACACTGCGTGGGATGAAGCGCTGCGCCAGAAGCTGCTGCCGGGCTCGACCCTGCAGGGCCGTGCCAACCTGTTCGTGCTGCCGAACCTGGAAGCGGCCAACATCGCCTACAACCTGGTGCGTGTGTTCACCGACGGTGTGGCGATCGGCCCGATCCTGATGGGCGTGAACAAGCCGGTGCACATCCTGACCACCAGTGCGACCTCGCGCCGGATCCTGAACATGACCGCCATCGCGGCGGTGGATGCGCAGATCCGCAAGCAGCTGGAAGCGGAAAAGAAGGCATAAGCCTTCTTTGCCGCGACAGCTACGGAAACGCGCCCCACGGGGCGCGTTTCTGTTTCCGCCCCGCGGAAACGGTAGTGCCGGCCGCTGGCCGGCAACCGCAATCATGTCCAGGTACGCCGCGACAGCCGGCCAGCGGCCGGCTCTACCTGCAGGTGTGCCTGCCACACCCACTACGCCGCCCGGTAATCGCGCTGCAACCTCATTGCGGCCCAATACGTCCACGCGGCCCGGCCGTGGGGAGGGACCGGACCGGCCTTCCCACCCTGGGCCCGACCAACTTTTCATTGGCGAGGGTGTCATGCGCAATCGAGTGACGCGGCGGTACTTCCAGCAGCTGTTCGCGCTGTACGCCGGGTTCGTGCAGTCGCGCTGAGGCAATGACGTGGTAGCGCCGGGCCATGCCCGGCGGTGGCCGTGCGTGTGGTCAGTGCCGCTTGCCGCGGCGTGCCGGGGCAGGCGGCGGTGCGTCAGACCGCGGCTTGGCGTACTGCGCCCACAGCGCCGGCAGTGCCTTGCCGGTGTGCTTCTGCCACAACGCCGGTACATAGCGCCCCTCGCGCAGGGCCTTGTCCAGTGCCAGCACCAGGCCAGGGTGTTCGGCGTCGGCCCATTTCAGGAACGCACCGGTCACCCGATAGCCGCTTTCGACGTTCTGGCCCTTCTCGACCTTGCCTGGCAGTGCCCAGCCGGCGGCGGCATTGTCCATGCCGTAGCGGTCGCGCGCGTAGTCGGCGATGCCTTCCACCAGCCAGCCCGGCACCCGTGCGTCGCCGTAACCGGGATAACCCTGCACGATGTGCATGGCTTCATGGGTGACCAGGTCGATGTCGTTCGGGTGCTGCGCCAACCAGCCGGGGTTGATGGTGATCGTTGCCGCCTGGTCCTTGTCGCCGACGAAGGCGATGCCGGTGTAGGCCGGATCGATCACGATGCGCACCATCGACGGCGCGGCCGGGTGGAAGTCCGCACGTTCGCGCAGATAGGCGAAGTAGAACGTATCGATCAGCCGCTTGCGCTGCGGTGCGGCCAGGGCGCCACGGGCGTCCTGGTAGTTCAGCGTCACGCCGTCGCGGGTCAGCTGCGTATCGAACGCCTGGGTCTGGCCGAAGCTGGAGAAGGACAGGGAGACAAGGGCCAGAGGCAGCAGACGGTAGCGCATACGGCTCATTGTACGGCGCTGGGTGCCAACAGTTCGATCTCCGCCAGCGGCAGGCGGCCCGGCGCGGCCAGACGCAGGCGGTACTCGCTGTAGCGACCAGGCCTGGCGATGCGGAACGGACGGGTCTGGCGGGCAGATTCGAAGGCTTCACCACTGCGCTGGTCGAGCACGGTCCAGCTGGCGGCGCCATTGCGCGCCTCCAGCGTCCATTCGCCGCCCTGGATGCGGCCGTCGCCGCTGGTCAGCGTATACATCGTCGGCGCGCCGTCGGTCAGGCCGGTCAGCGCGATGGTGGCGCCGCCGCCCAGGCCTACGGTGGTAGCCGCATCGTCATCGACCAGCGCGGGCAGGGCGCGGCCATCGGCCAGCGTCGCTTTCGCGCCGCTGCCGAGCAGGTCGTGCAGCAGCTGCGGGCGCTGGCCATGCGTGGTCAACGAGCGCGGCACGTCGTCCACGCCGCTGCCCCAGCGCGACGGCTGTGGCCCCATCTCGAAGTCCAGCGTCGCGCCCCTGGCGATCAGCTCGTGCGGCACCCAGGTCTTCGTCCAGGGCTTGCCGTTGATCTTCAGCGACTGCACGTAGACGTTCTCGCGCGAATTGTTCGCTGCGTTGACGGTCAGCACCGCACCCCCCTGCAGTTCCACCCGCGCGTGGCGGAATGCCGGCGAACCGATCACGTACTCCGGGGCGCCCATGCGCAGCGGGTACAGGCCCAGCGAGGCCAGCACGTACCACGCCGAGGTCTCGCCGTTGTCCTCGTCGCCCGGATAGCCCTGGCCGATCTCGCTGCCGACATACAGCCGCGACAGGATCTCGCGTACGTGCTGCTGGGTCTTCCACGGCTGCCCGGCGTACAGGTACATCCACGGGATGTGGTGAGCCGGCTGGTTGCTGTGTGCGTACATGCCCATGCGCACGTCGCGTGCTTCGGTCATCTCATGGATGGTGCCGCCGTAGGAGCCGGCGAACGCGGCGTCGGCAGTTTCCGGGGTGGCGAAGAAGGTATCCAGCTTGGCGGCAAGCTTGTCGCGGCCACCGTACAGCGCGGCCAGGCCTTCGCCATCGTGGGCGGCGGTAAAGGCGAAGGTCCAGCCATTGGATTCGGTGTAGTCGTGACCCCACACGCGCGGGTCGTAGCGCGTGCTGTCCACGCGCCAGCTGCCATCGGCGTTGCGGCCCTGGAAGAAACCGGCGGCCGGATCGAACATCGTCGCGTAGCTCGCCGCACGATAGCGGAAGTAATCGGCCTCGGTGCGGTAGCGCTCGCGTGCGGCCGGCGTGGTCGCGCGGGTGGCCAGGGCGTCGGCCATGTTGGCGATGCCGAAATCGTTGAGTGCGCCTTCCATCGTCCACGACATCCCTTCGTGCACGTCCGCGCTGGCGTAGCCACGGAAGGTCGATCGGTCCATGCCCTTGCGGCCGACATGGCGATCGGGCGGGACCACGGTGGCGTTCTTCAGCGCCGCGGCGTAGGCCTCGGCCGGATCGAAGCCGCCGATGCCCTTCAGCCACGCATCGGCGAAGGCCACATCCGAGCTGGTGCCGACCATCAGATCGGCGTAGCCCGGCGACGACCAGCGCGCGATCCAGCCACCGGCGCGGTACTGCTCGATGAAGCCTTGCACCATCTGGCCGGCATCGTCGGGCGTGAACAAGGCATAGGCCGGCCAGGTGGTGCGGAAGGTGTCCCAGAAGCCGTTGTTGACGAACACCTTGCCGTCGCGCACGCCGGTGTAGCTGCGGCTCGCGCTGCCCTCGGTGTTGTCATCGCTGGCGCTGGCCTGGTTGGCGTAGCGCCAGTCGGGCGCCGCCGCGCTGCCGGCATTCTCGTGGCCGGAATTGGGATACAGGTACAGCCGGTACAGGCTGGAGTACAGCGTGGTCTTCTGGTCGTCGCTGGCATCGCCGATGTCGAAGCGGGCCAGACGGGCATCCCATGCGTCCTGCGCGCGGCCGGCCACACTCTCCAGCGTATCGGCGGCGGCGATTTCCAGTGCGAGGTTGTGCCGCGCCTGCTCCGCCGAGATCAGCGAGGTGGCGATGCGCATGGTCACCCGGCGCTCGCTGTCCGGGTCGAACTTGATGTAGCCAGTGGGGCGGCCGGTGTCGAGGCGCCCGCTGCTGCGCCAAGGCCTGTCGAAACTGGCCACCACGTACATGCGGCTGGCGCCGTTGGACAGGCCGCTGCGTGTATCGGTGTAGCCGGACAGCGTCTGCGTGGCCGCGTCCAGGGTCAGTCCGCCGCGCGCGTCGACATTGTCGAACAGCAGGTTGGCATCGCCGCCGTCGGGGAAATCGAAGCGGAACACCGCGGCGTGGTCGGTCGGTGCGATCGCGGCGGCGATCCCGTTGTCGAAGCGCACGTCGTAGCGATAGGGACGCGCGCTTTCATGATTGCGGTCGAACGACAGCGCACGCTTGCGGCGGTCTGCGTCCGGTACGCCGCGGTTGGCCGAGGGCATCACCTGGAAGGTCTGGCGGTCGCCCATCCACGGGCTGGGCTGGTGGCTCAGGGCCAGCGCCTGCAGCTGCGGGCGGTTCTGTGCGTCGTTCTGCTCGTTCCAGCGGTACAGCCAGTTGAGCGCACCGGCATCGGTCACCGGGGTCCAGAAGTTGAAGCCGTGCGGCACGGCCGTGGCCGGGAAATTGTTGCCGCGCGAGAAGGTGCCGTTGGCCTGGGTGCCGCGGGTAGTCAGCACCCAGTCCGAGACACGCTGCGGCGCGTGGCGCGGCGCAGCGTCCAAGCGCACATCGTCGATCCAGCCGGATACCGGCGCACCGTCGGCACTGGCGACTTCCAGTTCGATCGCTACCACGCGACGGCCCTTCAATGCGGGCACATCGCCCAGGCGTACCGCCTTGCGCGCCCACTGCTGTGGATACAACGTCTTCGAGTCGCCCTGCGCGCGTGCGCCGATGGCCACGCCGTGCTGGTCGCGCGCGGCGCCGGCCGAAATCCGGCTGCCATCGTCCAGCAGCAGATCCAGCGAGACATAGGTCGAGGCCACGGTGTCCTTGCCGACGATCTCCGGCAGCACCAGCCACGACAGCGTGGTATCGGCCTCGATGGGCAGGTCGGCCTTGAACAATTCGCGCCTCGCGCTGCCGCCACCACTGCTGTAGCGCAGTGCATGCAGGCCGCTGTAGCCGGCGTTGCGCTTGGCGGTGTAGGGCGCGGCCGGTCCATTGCCGATCGTGACCTGCAGTGCACCCGCGGCCTGCGTCGGGGCAGGTTCGCCCGGTTCGAACGAGGTCTGCAGCCCCTGCGCCAGCACCGGCATCGCAGTGGTCGCACAGGCCAGGGCCAGGGCGAGCGGAAGCAGGGCGCGGCGTGGATCGGACAGGGTCATGCGAGGGTCTCCCGGAAGGGCAGGCGGCGGGCAGAACCCGCATCGGCGGACACCACGGACAGCATCGCTCCGCCCGCCGGGATGGCAGTGGAAGAGGCGATGCCGGTCCGGTGGGGGCGGGCCATGCGATCGGGTTGGATTGGGCGGGTCGGGGTACGACCTGGCCCGATCCTGCAACAGCCGCCGCGCGCTGACAAGTGCCATTTAGTTCGATCCAAATGCGGGAAATATCGATGAGGACAGATATGAGGCGCGAACCTGCCGGAACGACCGCAGAAACCCCGCGGGTGCCGTCGCCCGGCGTGCCGCGGGGAGGTGCAGGGATTCGCCGGATGCGCGCAAAGGCCGGTTGCGGCGCAATGTCGGCGTGGCCCAGATGCTAGAATCACAGGCCTCGCAACCCGTTCATCGACACCCGCCATGAGCCATACCGCCACCGCGCCCGCCAACGCCGAGAAGCGCTACACCGTGCACCGCAGCGATCTGCCGCTGAGCTGCCCGACCCCGGAAATGGCGCTGTGGAACTCGCATCCGCGCGTGTACCTGCCGATCGAAGACGAGCCCAACGGCGAAGCGCAGTGCCCGTACTGCGGTTCCGTATTCGTGCTGGCCGACTAAACGGCGGCCCCGTCGATGCGCCGATTGACCGTGGTGCAGTTGCTGCCGGCGCTGCACTCCGGTGGCGTCGAGCGCTCGACCCTGGAAATCGCTGCGGCGCTGGTCGCCGCCGGCCATCGTGCGCTGGTGGTCTCCGCCGGTGGTCGCCTGGTGCAGCCGTTGCTGGACAGCGGTGCCGAGCACCTCACCCTGGACATCGGCCGCAAGTCGCTGCTGACGCTGCGCCACCTGCCGACCCTGCGCCGACTGTTCACCGAGGTCGGCGCGGACATCGTGCACGCCCGCTCGCGCCTGCCAGCATGGCTGGGGCTGTACGCGATCCGTGCCATGCCCGTTGCACAGCGCCCGCATTGGGTGACCACCGTGCATGGGCTCAACTCGCCCAGCCGCTACAGCGCGGTGATGACCAGCGGTGAACGCGTGATCTGCGTGTCCAACACCGTGAGTGGCTACGTGCAGCGTCATTACCCGACCGTGCCCGAAGAGAAGCTGCAGGTCATCCCGCGTGGTGTCGATGTCGGACAGTTTCCACGTGTGGCACGCGCAGATCGTCGCCCGCGTCTGGCGCTGGCGGCCGATTATCCGTGGTTGGCCCAGGTCGAAGGCCCGTTGCTGCTGTTGCCGGGACGGGGCACCCGCCTGAAAGGCCACGCCCATGCGCTGCAACTGCTGGCCGACCTGCGCGCCGCCGGCGTGCCCGCCCAGTTGTGGATGCTGGGCACCGACGAGCCCGGGCGCGAAGCCTACGTGGCCGATCTGCGCAGGCAGGCAGCGGCGTTGGGCGTGGCTGATGCCGTGCAGATCAGCACGCCGACCGCACGTATCGCCCAGGCCTACGCGGCCAGCGACCTGGTGCTGCAGCTGTCGGACAAGCCAGAAGCCTTCGGCCGCACGGTGGTCGAGGCGCTGTCGGTGGGGCGTCCGGTACTGGGCTGGGACCACGGCGGTGTCGGCGAACTGCTGCAGCAGCTGCAGCCCAGTGGCGCGGTACCGCTCGGCGATGCCCGCGCGTTGGGTGAACGTGCGCTGGCCCTGCTGACGTCGCCGCCGTCCTTGCCGACCCGCATCCCGTTTACCCTGCAGGCCATGCAGCGCGATACCCTCCGCCTCTATGCCGACCTCGCCGGCTGACCCTGCCGTCATCGTGCGCGACGACCGCGCCGGACGCTGGGCGCCCTGGTGGGTGCTGGCGTACGTGGCGATGTGGCCGTTGCCGGGCATCGCCGAAACCGTGTTGGGCCTGGGCGCGCTGTACGCCGCAGCGCGCATGGTCATGCGTCGCCTGCAGCGCCGCCCGCACCTGTTGAGCACGGCGGCCTGGGCACTGACTTCGATCCTGTTCCTCGGCTACTGGTTGCCGCAGGCGTTTTCCGCGTTCGATGCCATCGATCCGGCGGCCTCGTGGACCAAGGCCGCTGCCGGCCTGCGCTATCTGCCCTTCATGTGGCTGGTGGCAATCGCGGTGGCCACGCCGGAGCGGCGGCGGCTGACCTTCGCGGGCCTGGCGCTGATCACCGGCGCATGGACGCTGGATGCGCTGGTGCAGGCGCTGGCCGGAACCAGTCCGTGGTTCTGGTCGCTGGAGCACCTGAAGCTGGCGGTGAGCGGTCGCGCGCTGTGCCCGGCCGATGAAGCCGCGCTGGCCGACCGCCTCAGTGGCGCGCTGGGGCCGTGCAACCTGAAATTCGGCCAGGTGCTGGCCAGCCTGTCGCCGTTCCTGCTGTTGCCGATGGCGCGGCGTTTCGGTCACGTGGGATGGTTGCTGGCCGCGGCCGCGCTGGGATGCGTGCTGCTGTTGGCCGGTTCGCGTGCCTCGTGGATCACCTTTGCGCTGGTGCTGGCCTACAGCGGCGTGCGCCAGTTCGGCTGGAAGCGGCTGCTCCTGCTGGCCCTGGTGGCGGCATTGGGGACCGCCGCACTGACCGCGGGCGTGCCGCAGCTGCGCGAGCGTGTTGCGCGCACGGCACAGGCGTGGAACGAAGACGGGCAGGGCGTGGACGAGGCACTTTCAGGGCGTGCGCGTATCTGGAAAGCGGCCGCGTGCATGATCGAGGAGCATCCGTTCAACGGTGTCGGCGCGCGCGGCTTCCGCGATGCGTACCCGGCCTGCGTGACCGACGAAGGCCCAGCAGTGTGGGGCAATCAACCGGCATTGCATGCCCACCAGATCGTGCTGGAAATCCTTGCCGAAACCGGCGTACTGGGCCTGTTGCTGTGGCTGGCGGCCGTCGCCCAGGCATGGCGCGCATGGCGCTTCGCCCCCGCTGCGGCCCGCGAGCGTGCACGCCCGGCGATGCTGGCGTTGGCGGTCACTGTGTTCCCGCTCAACACGCACCTGGCGTTCTATTCCGCGTTCTGGGGTGGGCTGACTGTACTGCTGGCAGCCCTGTTCGCCGGCAGCCTGCTGGCCCGCGACCCGGACGACGCGCCACAGTCGGTGTGATCGGCCATCCACGCCATGCGTGGATGGAGCATCCGCGTCAGTAGATCCACGCCATGCGTGGATGGAGCTTTCCCGACCCGAGCACGGCGTTATCCCCAATACCGGTGTCCCTGCAGGCCGCGCACGCTGGAGGCATGGCTAGTCCCAGACTCCGCTACGGCCGATTTTCCCGGTCGGGCAACGTGTATTCACTGACCACGGCAATCCACGGCCGCGAACCCGTCTTCGTCGATGACGCCAGCGTGGCGATCCTGGTCGAGACCCTGCGCTTCGTGGAGTGCAAGGGCTTCAGCCACAGTCTCGCCTGGGTGGTCATGCCCGATCATCTGCACTGGTTGATGGAACTGCGCAAGGGAACCCTGGCCGAGTGCATGGCCCTGCTGAAGTCACGCAGCGGCCGGCTGCTGAACCGGCGATTGGAGCGGCGAGGGCTGCTGTGGCAGCACGGTTACCATGACCACGCCGTACGCAGCGATGAATCCCTTCATGAGAAGGCGATGTACATCCTGGCCAATCCGGTCCGCGCGGGCCTGGCCGGCATGCTGGGGGAATACCCCCACGCCTGGTGTCGCTGGCCGTTGTAGATCCACGCCATGCGTGGATGGGGTTGCTGGTTGGCGGAGCAAAGAGCATCCACGCATGGCGTGGATCTACTTCAGAGTGCTCCGCGTCAGTAGATCCACGCCATCCGTGGATGAAGCCCGAACAGGTCAGTAGATCCACGCCATGCGTGGATGAAGCATCCGGGTCAGTAGATCCACGCCATGCGTGGATGAAGCCCACAGGCCCCCTCGTCACTTGTAGAAATCACTCCGCCCACCGGGCTGGCGCTTGAAGCGGCGATGGATCCACAGGTACTGGTCGGGCGCCTCGCGCACCATCTCCTCGATGGCCTGGTTGACCCGCGTGGTATCGGCTTCGACGTCTTCACTGGGGAAGTTTTCCAGCGGCGCGCCGATCTTCAGGAAATACTTCCCGCCTTCGCGGCGATGGAAGTACGGGATCACCGCGCAACCGGTCATCCGCGCCAGCTGGTGGGTGGCGGTGATGGTCGAGGCGGTGTGGCCAAAGAAGGGTACGAACACGGTGTCCTTGCCGCGCATGTCCTGGTCGGGGGCGTACCAGAGGAAGCCGCCCTTCTTCAGGTGGCGCACCGTCGCGCGGATGTCCTCGTTGGCGAACATCGCCTTGGCGTAGCGCAGCCGGCCGAACTTCACCGCCCACTCGTACACCGGGTTCTTGTGCCTGCGGTACATGCCGGACAGGTCGACGTAGTCGCACAGCAGACGGCCGCACATCTCCAGGGTCATGAAGTGGCCAGACACCAGCAGCACACCACGGCCTTCGGCCTGCATCTGCCGCAGGTGTTCCAGGCCTTCGATCTGCACGTTCGGTCGAAGGCTGTCGATGCTGCCCCACCAGGCGCGGATGCACTCGAACACGCCTACGCCCAGCGCGTCGAAACTGTCGCGTACCAGGCGCTGGCGCCAGGCGTCGTCCTTCTCGGGGAAGCACAGCTTCAGGTTGACCTCGGCGGCGCGGCGGCGGCTGCCGAGCAGGCGCCAGGTGACCCAGCCGACGCCCCGGCCCAGTGCGCGCTGCAGCATCCACGGCAGGCGGGCGATGACGAAGGCGCCGAACATGGCGGCGAACATCGGCCAGTTGCGCGGATCGCGCAGCGACGGGCGGGTGGCGGTGGAGGCATCGGACATGGACGCATTCTACCAAGGCCGCCACGTGTCTTTCCCGGGGGGCTCCCGTATCCTTGCCGCATGCGTAAAGACCCTGTCGAATGGATCCTGCGCGGCCTGTACTCGGTCGTGCTCTACATCCTGCTGCCGATCACCGTGTACCACCTGGTCTGGCGCGGCTTCCGGGTCCGTGAATACTTCCGCCGCTGGGACGAGCGCTACGCGTCCTATCCGCAGCCGACCGGCCAACCGCGGGTCTGGCTGCACGCGGTTTCGGTAGGCGAGGTCAATGCCGCCGCACCGTTGGTCAACGCGCTGCGTGAGCAGCGCCCGGACATCCGCTGGGTCATCACCACCATCACCCCCACCGGCTCGGAGCGTGTGCGCGCACTGTGGGGCGACGCGCTGGACCACGTCTACCTGCCGTACGACGTGCCGGGCAGCGTCAACCGCTTCCTCGGCCATTTCCAGCCCAGCCTGGCGCTGATCCTGGAAACCGAGCTGTGGCCGAACATGCTGTTCGGCTGCCGCGATCGTGGCATCCCGGTCTACATCCTCAACGCCCGGTTGTCGGCGCGATCGTTGCGGGGCTACCGGCTGCTGGCGGCATTGATCCGCCGGGCACTGCGCACCGTCACCTGCGTGGCCGCGCAGTCGCAGGATGATGCCGAGCGCTTCGTGCAGCTCGGCGCGGAGCCTGGCCAGGTGCAAGCGCTGGGCAACCTGAAGTTCGACATCACCACGCCGGACGTGAAGGGGTTCGTCGAACAGTTCCATGCGCGGGTACCGGCAGGTCGCCCGGTGTGGATCGCCGCCAGTACCCATGATGGCGAGGAGCAGGCGGTGATCGACCTGCACCGGCGCCTGCGCCAGCGCCATCCGGATCTGCTGCTGCTGTGGGCCCCGCGCCACCCCGAGCGTTTCCCCAAAGTGGAAGCGTTGGCGCGCGAACAGGGCTGGAGCGTAGCGACCCGCCGTGTGGACCAGTGGCCACACGCCGCCACCGAAGTGTTCGTCATCGATACCCTGGGTGAATTGATGCCGTTCTACGCCTGTGCGCAGGTCGCCTTCGTCGGCGGCAGCCTGCAGGCGATCGGTGGCCACAACCTGCTTGAGCCCGCAGCGATGGGGACGGCGGCCGTGACCGGCCCACATCTGCACAATTTCGCTGAAATTTCCCGGCGGATGCGCGAAGCGGGCGCGCTGCTGATCGGCGAGGACGCGCAGGCGGTCGGCGATCTGCTGCAGCACCTGCTTGACGATGCCCAGGCCCGCGAGGACATGGCCCGGGCAGGGTGCACGCTGGTCAGCAACGGCCGCGGTGCACTGCAGCGCACCCTTGCCCTGGTCGCGCCGCATCTGCCGCCACCACGCGAGTGAGGCCGGCTGCGCCGCTGCGGCGGCGTAGCGGAGCACTGTCGCGATCAACTTCATCAATTCCCCTTAGCGGCGCGATTTCTGTCGCTGCTGGACCGGTTGTGCCAATGACAGCGTGCCTGTCATCACATCGTGGCGTGCACGGCACCGATTTTGATTTCGCAGGATGACGCAGGCTGCGAGCCTGCTGTCGACCGCGCTTGGGCGGATATCAAGGGAACTTGCGATGGACGGCGACAGTGGCAGGGACGGCACCGGCGAAGTCCGGCCGGGGATGGATCATCTGGCAGTGGTGGCGCTGACATTGCTGCTCGGCGGCAGCGTGATCGCGTTGGTTGGCCAGCACACGGCGGCGCAGGCCGGTCCGGCCATCGTGCTGAGCCTGCTGCTGGCCGCGCTGGGTGCGGGCCTGGTGCTTTGCTGCCTGCAGGACCTGGTGCTGCGGTTGCCTTCGGCCGAAGGCCTGCACGGGCTGCTGGCCACCAGCTGGGGTACGCGGGTGGCCGGGCTGCTGGGGGCGGTGCTGCTGCTGGAGCTGGTGATGACGATGGCGGGCGCAGCGCAGTCGGCCGCCAGCCACCTGCATGCGGCGCTGGCCACAGCGGATATCCAGCTGGGCTTCTGGTTGCCGGTGCAGGTGACCGCAGCGGCCGGCTTGCTGGCGCTGGGTGCGGTGGCGCTGTTGCCGCCCCGGCGCGTGGCCCTGGTGGCGTGTGGCCTGCTGACGATCAAGATCGGCGTGGGTGTGCTGCTGCTGACACTGGCCGCACGCCATGTGCATTACGCACATTGGATTCCCTGGTTGCCGCCCGCGACGGCGCCATATCGCTTTGGACTCGGCGGCGTGCTGGCGGCGGCGGTGCCGCTGCTGGGAGTGTTCGCCAGCGTGGGCCTTGCACTGGGTTTTCCTGCGCTGCGCAGGCAGCGCGCAATGTGGCAGCCGGCCGTGCTGGGTCTGGTGTCGCTACTGGCGATGCTGCTGCTGATGGTGCTGCTGATGGTGCTGGCCGCGCTGCAGGCCGGGCTGGTCGAGTTTCCGGCCCTGGCCAGCCCCCGGCCATTGTCGGTGGCGCTGCAGATGCATCCGCAGTTGCAGTGGATGCTGCCATTGCTGCCGCTGGCAGGAGCGGCCGGCCTGGTGGCATTGCAACTGGTGCTGCTGGTACTGGCGGTGCCGCTGGCGAGAGGCCTGTGGCCGGCGGCGTGGTGTCCGGTGCGGTGGTCATGGACCGTTGCCGTTGTGCTGCCCGCGGTGCTGTTGGTGTTGTGGTCGCCGCTGGATGCCCTGCCGGCGCTGCCAGGTCCGGCGACGCTGCTGGTGATGGCGGCCCTGTGCTTGGCGGTGCCGCGCCAGCGACGTCAGGAGAGCGGGCAGGGCACGTCACGCCGGGACGTGGTGATGTCGCTGCTGGCGCCGATGGCGGCCGCACTGTGCCTGCTTGCAGGGGCGCAGCGTCTCTGGGGTACGTCTGGCTGACCGCCAACGGATTTCCCGCGCTTGTGGAGGCGTCGCTCACAAAAAAGCCACCCTCGCAGGTGGCTTCCTCGTTGCAGCCCGGGCGACGACTCAGTGCGTGGTCGTCGCCGGATTGCCCGCGTCCTGGGTCAGCAGGCGGTTGACGTCCTGCAGCTCGGCCACGTCCAGCGCGCCCAGCGACTGGCTCAGCAGCAGGCGGTTCTGCAGGAAGGTGTAGCGGGCGTTGGCGTAATCCAGCTGCGCCGAGAACAGGATGCGCTGGTTCTGGATCACGTCCAGCACGGTACGGGTACCGACTTCCAGGCCGACCTGCGAGGCGTCGTAGGCACTCTGTGCCGAGACCACCGCCAGGCGGCGTGCTTCCACTTCGCTGATGCCCTGCACCAGGGTCTGGTAGGCATTGCGGGTGTTGCGGTCCAGGGCGCGCTTCTGCTGCTCGTAACCGTCCTGGGCGATGTCACGCTGGGCCAGTGCCTGGCGCACGCCGGACTGGGTGGCACCACCGGAGAAGATCGGCACGCTCAGGGTCAGGCCGATGCTGTTGGTGCGCGCATCCGGCGACAGCGAACCGGAGCCGACGCTGTCACCCCAGGTGGCGCTCTTGCCCCAGCTGCCGCCCAGCGACAGGGTCGGGTAGTGGCCACCGCGGGCGGCCTGCACGCCGGCTTCGGCGGCGCTCACCTTCAGTTCCTGTGCCTTCAGCGCCGGGTTCTGGGTGCTTGCCTGGGTCACCAGCTGATCGATGTTGCCGCGGTTGGCCGGCACTTCCGGACGGAAGTCGGCCGGCAGACCCTTCAGGTTGACCACCGGCTGGCCGGTCAGTTCGGTCAGGGCCTGGTAGTTATCGGCCAGGGTGTTCTGCGCAACGATGGTGTTGGCGCGCGCCTGGTCGTACTGGGCGCGTGCTTCGTGCACGTCGGTAATCGGCGCCAGGCCCACTTCCAGGCGCTTGTCGGCGAAGTCGAACTGCTTCTTCGCGGCGGCTTCATTGGTCTGCGCGGCGTTCAGCGATTCGATCGCCACCAGCACGTTGAAGTAGGCCGCCGAGGTGCGCACGATCAGGCTGTCGTTGGCCGAATCGAGGGTGAAGTCCGCCGCCTTGCTCAGCTCACGCTGCGAACGCAGGTTGTTGATCTGGGTCCAGTTGAACAGCGTCTGGCTGCCATCGATCGTGTAGTTGCGGCGCTTGCTGGTGACCGTGCCGGAGTTGGCGTCATGGTCCGCTTCGGTGCGGGTGCGGTTGAGCGTGGCCTGGCCGTTGATCTGCGGCAGCAGGGCAGCCCGCGCCTGCACGGCACCTTCCTTGTCGTACAGCCGGGTGGATTCGGCAGCCGACAACTGCGGATCGCCATTGCGGGCCATTTCGTAGACCTGCAGCAGGTCGGCGGCATGGGCGGACAACGGCAGCAGGGCAGTGGCCAGCGCAACAGCGAGGGATCGGCGGATCATTGCGGCTTCCTTGGACTCAGAGGTGGAACTGGGGGGCCGGGGCGGCACCACGCAGGTAATCGATATCGGTCTCGAACAGGGACTCGGTGCTGCCGTCAGCCTTGACCAGCAGGGCCTCCATCGCCGGCGAGCGACCGTGGATCACGAACAGGCGGCCACCCGGACGCAGCCACGAAGCGAACTGTGACGGCACCAGGTCCACAGCACCAGTGACACAGATCACGTCAAAACGGCGTTCGGTCTGCCAGGACAGGGCGTCGGCGACTTCCACGCGGACGTTGGTACCGAGGCCGGAGGCATCCAGGCGGGCGCGTGCAGCGGCGGCCAGCTCCGGATCGATTTCCAGGCTCAGCACGTCGCGCGCCAGCGCGCCGATGCAGGCCGACAGGAAGCCGCTGCCGGTGCCGATTTCCAGCACTTCGTCACCCGGCTGCAGGTCCAGCGCCTGCAGGGTACGGCCCTCGATGACCGGCTTCATCATCTTCTGGCCATTGCCGATCGGCAGTTCGACATCGGCGTAGGCCAGCGCCCGGTGTGCATCGGCGACAAAGGCCTCGCGCGGCAGGCGGGCCAGGACGTCGAGCACCTTGATGTCCAGCACGTCCCAGGGACGGATCTGCTGTTCCACCATCAGTTCGCGGGCGTGGGCGTAATCAATCGTCATGAGGTTCAAATCCAGCGCAGTGGGCCGGCCATTTTACCGGTGCCGGAGGCCGGCGGCGCGCCCAGAGCATCAGCTGCCGGGGGGCCGGGGTCGCAGTGCCGGAAGTCATCGCGACCTCCGGTTCATTCAGGTTTGCCGTTTCAGCCGGTTCCGGCCCCTCGCGGCGCATAGGCGCGCAGGAAGAAGTCGATGCTGGCGGTCACATGGGTGACAGGGTCGCATTCCACCGGTGACAGTGGCATGCCGCACATCATATGCATGTGCACTTCGCCCTTCACCAGGGTCAGGAACTGCTGGCCGGCAAGGTAATAGTCGGGGATGTCCAGTTCGCCGCGTGCGCCGCGGGCGCGCAGGAAGTCGGCCAGCGCCTCGCAGGTGCGCTCCGGGCCGGCCTGCCAGAACAGCTCGCGCAGGCGCTCGTCGGTCTCCGGGGCCATCATCATGCGCTGGATCGAGATCGCTGCATCGGAGGTGATCAGCTTGAAGAAGGCCAGGCCGATGCCGATCAGCTGGTCGCGCAGTGGGCCATCCGCGTCGGCCACGAACAGCGCGTCGGGCAGCATTTCAATGCATTTGGACTGGACCGCCTGGGAGAACAGGGTCTCCTTGTCGCCGAAGTGGCTGTACACCGTCAGCTTCGAGACGCCGGCCTGGGCGGCAATGGCATCCATGCTCACGCCGGTATAGCCCTGTTCGATGAACAGTGCCTTGGCTGCTTCAAGGATCGCCGCGCGCTTGCCGAGGTCCTTGGGGCGCCCGGGGCCGGCGGCCTTGGCAGCGGGCTTGGCCGACGGCTTGCGGGAAGTGGAAGAACTCATCGCAACAATACTA
The DNA here is from genome assembly GCF_050435725.1 of Stenotrophomonas sp. AN71. Lineage (NCBI taxonomy): Bacteria > Pseudomonadati > Pseudomonadota > Gammaproteobacteria > Lysobacterales > Lysobacteraceae > Stenotrophomonas > Stenotrophomonas sp. AN71. The sequence continues at coordinate 122,586 of NZ_JBNDKU010000003.1, forward strand.
GACCAAGCGGTTCGATATTTATACTATACCGGCTGGTTCACTAATGTCCGTGTCGCAACAGTATGTTGCCGGCGCGTTCCCCCGGATCCCCTTTTCAGGTCTTGTACCTCATGAAGAACATGCGTTGGTTGGGCGTTGGCGTGCTGGCGGTGGTGGTGGCAGCCTGTGGCAGGCAGGCTGCCGAGCCGGTGGCGGCCATTCCGGTGCTGGTGGTGCACCCCACAACGCAGGACGGGCAGGCACCGGCGGCTTACCCCGGCGAGGTACGTGCCCGCCAGGAGAGCCCACTGTCGTTCCGGGTCGGCGGCAACATGGTCAAGCGTCATGTCGACGCCGGGCAACGCGTGAAGAAGGGCCAGCTGCTGGCCGAGCTGGACGTGGCCGACTACGCCTCGCAGGCGGCCGCTTCGCAGGCACAGCTGGCGGCGGCGGAAGCCGACCTGGTGCGCGCCCGCGATGACCAGAAGCGCTATGCCAAGCTGGCCGAAGACCAGTTGGTCAGCCGCTCCGCGCTGGACCAGCAGACCGCCGCGTTCAAGGCCGCGCAGGGCCAGGCCAATGCCGCCCGCGCCAATCTGGCGGTGGCGCGCAACCAGGCCGAGTACGCGCAGCTGCGCGCGCCGGCCGACGGTGTGATTGCCAGCCGCCAGGCCGAAGCCGGGCAGGTGGTCAGTGCCGGGCAGACGGTGTTCACCCTGGCCGCAGATGGCGGTCGCGAAGTCCTGATCGCTCTGCCGGAAAGCAGCATCCGTGATTACAAGGTCGGGCAGGCGGTGCAGGTGGAACTGTGGAACCGCCCGGGCCAGCTGCTGCCGGGGACGCTGCGCGAGATCGCGCCGGCGGCCGATGCACAGGCCCGCACCTATGCCACACGGGTCAGCCTGGCGCCGGAAGCCCTGAGCGAAGTGGAGTTGGGCCAGAGCGCGCGGGTGTTTGCCGCCGCCGGCCGCAGTGGCACCTTGCAGCTGCCGCTCGGCGCGGTGCTGCGTGGCAGTGATGGCAAGGCCAGCGTGTGGGTGGTCAATCCGTCCAACGGTGCGTTGAAGGCAACCGCGGTGTCGGTCGGTGCCTATGGCGCGCAGGCGGTGCCGGTGCTGTCCGGCGTGGTTGCGGGCGACTGGGTCGTGGCTGCCGGCGGTCATCTGCTGCGCGAAGGCCAGGTGGTGACGCCGGTGGACCGCCAGAATCGTCCTGTGCTGGCACCGGCGGGCACACCGACCGCTGCGCCGGCCGCAGGCAAGGGGCACTGATCCGTGCGCCGCTTCAATCTCTCCGAATGGGCGCTGGGCAATCGCCCGCTGGTGCTGTTTGCGATGCTTGCCTTCGCCGTCATTGGCGCCTGGTCGTACAAGCATCTTGGCCAGTCTGAAGACCCTCCTTTCACCTTCAAGGCGATGGTGGTGCGCACGATGTGGCCCGGTGCCACCGCCGAGCAGGTCTCGCGGCAGGTGACCGAGCCGATCGAGAAGGCGCTGATGAATACCGGCGAGTACGAGTTCATCCGCTCGTACTCGCGCCCCGGCGAATCGCAGGTGATCTTCATGGCGCGCGACAGCCTGCGCTCCAAGCAGATCCCGGACCTGTGGTACCAGGTACGCAAGCGCGTGGGCGATATCCGCGCGACGCTGCCGAGGGAAATTGTCGGGCCCTTCTACAACGATGAGTTCGGCGACACGTTCGGCAACATCTATGCGTTGACCGGCGAAGGCTTCGACTACGCCGTGATGCGCGACTATGCCGACCGCATCCAGCTGGAGCTGCAGCGCGTACCCGACGTCGGCAAGATCGACCTGGTCGGCCTGCAGGACGAGAAGGTGTGGATCGAACTGTCCAACACCAAGCTGGCCATGCTGGGCGTATCGCTGCAGCAGGTGCAGCAGGCATTGGCCGACCAGAATGCGGTCAGCGCCACCAGCTTCTTTGAAACCCCGACCGACCGCGTGCAGCTGCGCGTGACCGGCCAGTTCGATTCGATCGAGGACATCCGCAGATTCCCGATCCAGGCCGGCGAACGCACGCTGCATCTGGGCGACATCGCCGAGGTCAAGCGCGGTTTTGCCGATCCCTCTTCGCCGAAGATGCGCTTCATGGGCCAGGATGCGATCGGCCTGGCGGTGGCGATGAAGGACGGCGGTGACATCCTCAAGCTCGGTGCCACCCTGGATGCCGAGTTCGAGCGTCTGCAGAAGACCCTGCCGGCCGGTATGCAGCTGCGCAAGGTGTCCGACCAGCCGCATGCGGTGGAAGAGTCCGTGGGCGAGTTCGTGCAGGTGCTGACCGAAGCGGTGGTGATCGTGCTGCTGGTCAGCTTCTTCTCGCTGGGCCTGCGCACCGGCCTTGTGGTGGGCGTGACCATTCCGCTGGTGCTGGCGATGACGTTCTTCGTCATGCACTACTTCGACATCGGCCTGCACAAGATCTCGCTGGGTGCGCTGGTGCTGGCACTGGGCCTGCTGGTGGACGATGCGATCATCGCGGTGGAGATGATGGCCACCAAGATGGAGCAGGGCTACGACCGCCTGCGGGCGGCCAGCTTTGCCTGGGAGTCGACCGCATTTCCGATGCTGACCGGTACCCTGATCACCGCGGCAGGCTTTCTGCCCATCGCCACCGCCGCGTCCAGCACGGGCGAATACACCCGATCGCTGTTCCAGGTGGTGACCATCGCGCTGGTGGTGTCATGGATTGCCGCGGTGCTGTTCATCCCGTATCTGGGCGACAAGATGCTGCCGGACCTGTTCAATCCGCAGTTGCCCAAGCCGGATAGTCTTGCCGGCCGCTGGCGCGCCAAGCGTCTGCAGTGGGCCGACCGGCATCCGGCACTCGCGCGCTGGATCGCGCCGAAGGAACACGCGCACGATCATGATCCGTACCAGCGCCCGTTCTACACCCGCTTCCGGTCGTTCCTGGATACCTGCCTGCGCCATCGCTGGTGGGTGATCGCTGCGACCATCGCGCTGTTCATCGGCTCGCTGATGCTGTTCCGCTTCGTGCCACAGCAGTTCTTCCCGGACTCGACCCGCCCGGAACTGATGGTGGACATCGAGCTGGCCGAAGGTGCGTCGCTGGCCGCGACCCAGGCACAGGCCGACAAGCTGGAGAAGCTGTTGAAGGGCCGCGAAGGCATCAGCAACTACGTGGCCTACGTCGGCACTGGTTCGCCGCGCTTCTACCTGCCGCTGGACCAGCAGCTGCCGGCGACCAATTTCGCCCAGTTCGTGGTGCTTACCGAAGACGCCAAGGCCCGCGAGGCGACCCGCGACTGGATGCTGAAGGACGTGATCAAGCAGTTCCCGGACGTGCAGATGCGCGTGACCCGGCTTGAGAACGGCCCGCCGGTCGGCTATCCGGTGCAGATGCGCGTGTCCGGCGAGCACATCGCACAGGTGCAGGCGATCGCGCGCCAGGTCGAGGCCAAGGTGCGCGAGAACCCACACGTGATGAACGTGAACCTGGACTGGAGCGAGCCGAGCAAGGTGGTGCGGCTGGTGATCGACCAGGATCGCGCGCGCGCGCTGGGCGTGAGCAGCGCGCAGGTCAGCCAGTTCCTGAGCAGTTCGCTGTCGGGCATGAGCGTGAGCACCTACCGCGAAGGCAACCGCCAGATCGAGATGCTGCTGCGTGGCCCGGACAACGAACGCGCGCAGCTGGACCTGCTCGGCAGCTTGGCCATTCCGACCAGCAGCGGTACAGCGGTGACGCTGTCGCAGGTCGCACGTCTGGAGTACGCCTTCGAAGACGGCATCATCTGGCATCGCAACCGCCTGCCGACGGTGACCGTGCGTGCCGACATCAGCGATGGGATGCAGGCGCTGGACGTGGTGCAGCAGATCGTGCCGACGTTGGACGGCATCCGTGCCCATCTGCCCAGTGGCTACCTGCTGGAAACCGGCGGCTCGGTGGAGGATTCGGCCCGCGGGCAGAACTCGATCAAGGCCGGGATGCCGCTGTTCCTGATCGTGGTGGCCACGCTGCTGATGCTGCAGCTGCGCAGCTTCTCGCGAGCGGCGATGGTGCTGGTGACCGCGCCGCTGGGCATCATTGGTGCGACGTTGTTCCTGCTGTTGTTCCGCGCACCGTTCGGCTTCGTGGCATTGCTGGGCACCATCGCACTGGCCGGCATGATCATGCGCAACTCGGTGATCCTGATCGACCAGATCCAGCAGGACATCGACGCCGGGCATGATCGCTGGCATTCGATCATCGACGCGACCGTGCGCCGCTTCCGTCCCATCGTGCTGACCGCGCTTGCGGCGGTGCTGGCGATGATTCCGCTGTCGCGCAGTGCGTTCTACGGCTCGATGGCGATCTCGATCATGGGCGGCCTGATCGTGGGCACGGTGCTGACCCTGGTGTTCCTGCCGGCGCTGTATGCGGCATGGTTCCGGGTGAAGCCGGACGAATCCGGGGCGTGATGCCCCGGGTTCCTGGGCCGCCGCTCTGGTAGGTGCCAACCTTGGTTGGCACGGATGCGGGCATCCGCCGTGACGTCAGTAGAGCCACCCCATGGGTGGCTGCGGATGTCCTGGCCCGTCCATCCACGCATGGCGTGGATCTACTGGTAGAGCCACCCCACGGGTGGCTGCGGATGTCCTGGCCCGTTCATCCACGCATGGCGTGGATCTACTGGTAGAGCCACCCCATGGTTGGCTGCGGATGTCCTGGCCCGTCCCTCCACGCATGGCGTGGCTCTACTGGTAGAGCCACCCCACGGGTGGCTGCGGATGTCCTTGCCCGCCCATTCACGCATGGCGTGGATCTACTGCAACTGCAGGCCGGTGCGCAGCAGCGGCACCAGCCACTCGAGGAACACCTGCACACGTTGCGCGCGATGCTGCCGATGCGGCTGCAGCAGTGTCACCGGCAACGGCTGCGCTACATATTCCGGCATCACCTCCACCAGCGCGCCAGACTGCAGTTCGGCCTGCACGTCGTAGCGCGGAATCTGCAGCAGTCCCAGCCCCGCGACGCAGCAGGCAATCGATGCCTCGGCGTTGTTCACCCGCACCCAGCCGGTCATCGGCAGCGTGCGCAGCTGCGCGCCGTCCTGCCATTCCCACGGCTCCACCCGCGCCGTGGTCGGCGATGCGTAGTTCACTGCGCGATGCTGCTGCAGGTCGGCAGGATGCTGCGGTACGCCGTGCTCGTGCAGGTACGCAGGCGCGGCAACGTTGACGAAGTTCAGCTGGCCCAGCGTGCGGGCCACCAGGCTGGAGTCACCCAGCTGGCCCACCCTCAGCACCGCATCGCAGCCGTCCTCGATCAGATTCACCGCGCGATCGGTCATGCCCAGGTCCAGCTCGACCTGCGGATGCCGTGCGAAGAAGTCGGGCAGGGCCGGGGCGATGATGCGGCGACCGATCCGGCTGGGTACATCGATCTTCAACAGGCCCCTCGGCTGCGCATCTTCCTGGCGGAACAGCGACTCGGCATCTTCCATTTCGGCGATCAGGCGCAGGCAGCGCGCGTAGAAGGTGTCGCCATCGTGGGTGGTGGAGACCCTGCGGGTGGAGCGCTGTAGCAGGCGCGTGCCCAGACGTTGCTCCAGTTCCGCCACGGCCGCCGAAACGGTGGAGCGAGGCAGGCCGAGCTGATCGGCGGCGCGGGTGAAGCTGGTGCACTCCACCACCCGGGCAAAGATGCGGAAACGCTCGATCCGGTCCATTGTTCGCCCACTCTGGAAAGTTAAGTCAATGTTGCGGGCTTTATCCGCGATTTCTGCACGATATCGTCGTCAGCACAGGGTTGCCAGTCCGGCAGCCCCTTACCGGGACCGATGCCATGACCGACCACCGTATCCAGGGCAAGACCGTGCTGATCGCCGGCGGTGCCAAGAACCTCGGCGGGCTGATCGCCCGCGACTTCGCCGAGCAGGGCGCCAAGGCCATCGTCATCCACTACAACAGCACCGCCACTCAGGCCGATGCCGAGGCGACCGTTGCAGCCGTGCAGGCCGCAGGTGCCAAGGCCGTGGCGTTGCAGGCCGATCTGACCTCGGCCGCGGCGATGGAACGCCTGTTCGCCGACGCGGTTGCCGCCGTCGGTCGCCCTGACATCGCCATCAACACCGTCGGCAAAGTGCTGAAGAAGCCGATGCTGGAGATCAGCGAAGCGGAGTACGACCAGATGAGCGCGGTCAATGCGAAAACGGCGTTCTTCTTCCTCAAGGAAGCCGGACGCCATGTCAACGACGGCGGCCGCATCTGCACGCTGGTCACTTCACTGCTCGGCGCGTTCACGCCGTTCTATTCCAGCTACGCGGGCACCAAGGCGCCGGTGGAACACTTCACCCGCGCAGCATCGAAGGAATTTGGCGAGCGTGGGATTTCGGTGACCGCGATCGGCCCCGGGCCGATGGATACGCCGTTCTTCTATCCGGCCGAGAGTGCCGATGCGCAGGCGTATCACAAGACCGCCGCGGCGCTGTCGGCGTTCACCCGCACCGGCCTGACCGACATCGCCGACATCGTGCCGTGGATCCGTTTCCTGGTGACCGACGGCTGGTGGATGACCGGGCAGACCATCCTGGTCAATGGCGGCTACACCACCAAGTAGAGACACGCGAGGCTTGAGTTCGTGCCGTAGATCCACGCCATGCGTGGATGCTCTTGGCTTCATCCACGCATGGCGTGGATCTACTGTTGGTCCCCAAGTGGACAGCATCAGGGCGTTCGCGGGCACAATAGCGGCCAGTTCCAGGGCCGGAGCGCGTGCCATGTTCTTCCGTACGACCTGCGTTTCGGCGCTGCTGCTGGTCGCCTGCAGCGGCGCTGCCGATGCGCAACCGACAGATACCGATGCTCTGCGGTTCCAGCACGACCTGCGGGATGTACTTGAGTGCAGCGCGAGTGCGGACGTCCAGCAGGCCGTCGTCAGCCGCCTGCGCGAGGCACGCTACGCCGACGCTTCCGATCGACTGCCGTTCCTGCGCGACTGGCGATTCGAGCAGGAGGATGAGGATGACGATCACCGGGTGACCGTCATCACTCCGCCACAGTCGATGACCGTTCATGGCGTCGAAGTGCCACGGCTGTTCGCTGATGCGTTCGGGTTCTCGGTTGCGTTGGACCCTGCGCAGCGCGAGCGTATCGTTGCTGCGCACCGCTTGCGGCTGCAGTCGAGCACGCTGCGGGAGCCGTTCGAATTGTGGTCGACGCCCACCACGTCGATCATCGTGCGAAGTGCGGGCGATGGCTATCGACTGGGCTGCGCACCTTCCACGAAGGGCAACAAGGTAGGCGCACATCAGGTGCCGGCTGTTGACGTCCACGACCTGCAGGATGCCATTCACTGCCGCGCCGATGAAGGCGGCATGCGCCGGCTGCAGGCGTTCTGGCAGCGGCTTTCCGAACAGCCGCAGTTCGAATGGCCGCAGGATGTCCGTTCGGTCAACGAGGTGAACTACACCGTTGGTGATGATGATCTGCACCTGCTGCTGATCGGGTTGCAGGTGCCTATCCAGGCGTACGGCGTTTCCACGCACACGATTGCGCTGGCGTTCGGTGGATTCTTCGGCGCGGATCTGGGTGGTGTTGCGGTTGCGCCAGTGCTTGCCCAGGCGGGCATGGACACCTCGCATACGGTCGGCAAGGATGCCTGGCAGCGCCCGTTGCCGCCGGTTGCTTTCAGCGGTGGCAGTTGGATCCCGCAGCACATCGTGATGCGCACCGACGAAGGTCGCGTTGTTGCCGGTTGCGCCAGCGACTACGCGCGCAGCACGTCGCACTGAGCGGATCTCGTGCCGGGCAACCAGCAGCAGGCCGGGTAGGGCTCGCAGCTACCGATGGACATGCAAAGGGTGCCGGACATGTCCCGGCACCCGCGTGCTTCATCCCAGCTTGGCCAGCACCGCGTCGGTGGCCGTCGCCGTGCTTACTGCGTGCCCCTTGGCGGCCAGATCCGCGGTGAACACGCCATCGTCCAGCGCCGCATGCACGGCCGCCTCCACCGCAGCCGCCTCGGCGTCCAGCCCCAGCGAATGGCGCAGCAGCATCGCCGCACTGAAGATCGTGGCGTACGGGTTGGCGATGCCCCTGCCTGCGATGTCCGGGGCCGATCCATGGATCGGTTCGTAGATACCCACGGCGCCCGGTTCGCCCAGCGAGGCCGACGGCAGCAGTCCCAGTGACCCGGCCAGCATCGAAGCCTCATCGGTGAGGATGTCGCCGAACATGTTCTCGGTCACGATCACGTCGTACTCGCGCGGCTTGGCCAGCAGGTGCATGGCCATCGAGTCGACCAGCTGATGCTCCAGTGCCACGTCCGGGAATTCCTCGCGGCCGATGCGAGCAGCCACATCGCGCCACAGGCGGGAGGTTTCCAGCACGTTGGCCTTGTCCACCGAAGTGACCTTGCCGCGGCGCTGCTGCGCCAGACGGAAGGCACTGCGCAGCACGCGTTCGATCTCGGCCACGGTGTAGCGGCACAGGTCGCTGGCGCTGTCGGCGTCGCGGGTCTTGTCACCGAAGTAGATGCCGCCGGTCAGTTCGCGTACCACCACGAAGTCCACGCCCTGCAGCAGCTCGGCCTTGATCGGCGAGGCGTGCAGCGCGGCCTCGTGGGTGCGCACCGGGCGCAGGTTGGCGTACAGGCCCAGCGCCTTGCGGATCGCCAGCAGTCCCTGTTCCGGGCGCACCTTGGCATTCGGGTCGGACCACTTCGGGCCACCGACGGCGCCCAGCAGAACCGCATTCGCGGCCTGGCAGGCGGCCAGCGTCGATGCCGGCAGCGGTTCGCCATGGCGGTCGATGGCGATGCCACCGATGTCGTGCTCGCTGAAAGTGAAGGTGTGATTGAAGCGTTCGGCAATGGCCTCCAGGACGGCGACCGCGGCGGCGGCCACTTCCGGGCCGATGCCATCACCGGGCAGGACAACAATTTCAGCGTGCATGCTCACTCTCGTAACGTTCGATTTCAGGGACACGGCCCAACAGATACCCCAACTGGTCGACGCCTTCCAGCAGGCAGGTCTGCGAGAAGCCATCCAGTGGGAAGGAATAGACGCGGCCATCGGGCGCGCGCAGTTCGCGCGTGGCTACGTCGATGCTCAGTTCATCGCCTGGCCGCTGCATCAGCGCCTGCACATCGGCTTCGTCCAGCACGATCGGCAGCAGCCCGTTCTTCAGCGAGTTGCCGCGGAAGATGTCGGCGATCTCGCTGCTGACGATGGCGCGCAGGCCCAGGTCGGTCAGCGCCCAAGGGGCATGCTCGCGCGAGGAACCGCAGCCGAAGTTGCGGCCCGCCAGCAGGATGCTGCGGCCAGCATTGTGTGGCTGGTTGAAGGCGAAGTCGGCCACTGGCGAGCCATCGGCCTGCCAACGCCAGTCGTTGAATGCGTTGCGACCCAGACCGGCACGTTCGGTGGTGGACAGGAACCGCGCCGGAATGATCTGGTCGGTGTCGATGTTGGTCTGGCGCAGCACCACGCTGGCCGAGGTCAGGGTACGGAAACCGGCCATCACGCCACCTCCTGTGCGAACAGTTCGCGGATGTCGGCGACGTGCCCGTTCACCGCCGCCCAGGCGGCGGTCATCGGTGACGCCAGCAGGGTGCGTGAGCCGGGACCTTGGCGGCCTTCGAAATTGCGGTTGCTGGTGCTGACGGCCAGTTGGCCAGGCGCGACCAGATCACCGTTCATGGCGATGCACATCGAGCAGCCCGGCTCGCGCCACTCGGCACCGGCCGCACGAACGATCTCGTGGATGCCTTCGGCCTCGGCCTCACGCTTGACGATCTCAGAGCCCGGCACGACCAGCATGCGTACCCGCTCGGCGACGCGACGGCCGCGCAGCACCTGCGCAACCTCGCGCATGTCGCTCAGACGGCCATTGGTGCATGAGCCGACGAACACCACGTCCACCGGCGTGCCGGCCAGTGCCTTGCCGGCCTGGAAGTGCATGTAGTCCAGGCCCTTCTGTGCGGCCGCATCGTTGGCGGCCGGGATCGGTGCATCCACCGCGATGGCGGTGCCCGGATGGGTGCCCCAGGTCAGCGTGGGGCGGATGTCGGCGGCGTCGATGCGTACTTCGCTGTCGAAGCGTGCGCCGTCATCGCTGCGCAGCTGCTGCCAGCGCGCAACGGCGGCCTCGAAGTCGGCCCCCTTCGGGCCGCGGGGGGTAAGGGCGACGAAGTCGAAGGTGACCTGGTCCGGGGCCACCATGCCGGCACGGGCACCGGCTTCGATCGACATGTTGCACAGGGTCATGCGCTGCTCCATGTCCATCGCTTCGATGGTGCTGCCACGGAACTCGATCACATGGCCGGTACCACCGTTGACGCCGATCACGCCGATGATGTGCAGGACTACGTCCTTGGCGCCGACGCCTGGCGCCAGCGGACCATCGACGGTGATTGCCAGGGTCCTGGCCTTGCGCTGCAGCAGGCACTGCGTGGCCAGCACGTGGCCGACTTCACTGGTGCCGATGCCGAATGCCAGGGAGCCGAATGCACCGTGGGTGGAGGTGTGGCTGTCGCCGCAGACGATGGTCATGCCGGGCTGGGTAAAGCCCTGTTCCGGCGCGATCACATGGACGATGCCGCGGTTGTCCGAGGCCATGTCGAACAGTTCGATGCCGTGCTCGGCACAGTTGCGCGCCAGCGTTGCAACCTGCGCTTCGGAAGCGGCACTTGCATAAGGCAGCGTGCCGTCGGCTGCAGCCGGCAGGGTCGGCGTGGAGTGGTCCATCGTCGCCTTGGTACGGTCCGCGCGACGTGGCGACAGCCCGCGCTCGCGCAGCTCGGTGAAGGCCTGCGGCGAGGTGACCTCGTGGATCAGGTGCAGGTCGATGTACAGCACGGCGGGCGCGTTGTCGGATTCGGGAACCACCACGTGGGCGTCCCACAGTTTGTCGTACAGGGTGCGGGGTGCGGAAGTCATGCGTATGCCTGGCAGAAGTACGAGATAGCGAACATCAGTAAAGAAAGCGGAACGGTCAAGTCAGCGACGACGGGCGAGCACGCGCAGGCGCACGTAGTCGGCCAGCGGCTGGCCGGCGGCATTGCGCGGCAGCTCGGCCAGCAATGCCGTGGCTGCCTCGCGCACGGTGGCGCGAGCTTCCGCCGGCAGGTCATCCAGCAGCGGTGCGGCGAATACCCGCAGCCAGCCGGCCACGCCCGTTGGCAGCGCGGTCGGGCGCGGCGTGCACTCGATCAGTTGAACCTGGAAGCCATGCTGGCGCAGGCGGTCGGCGTAGGCGTCAGCGGTGGGGAAGTACCACTGGAAGGTGCTCGCGGTGTGGCCGTGGGCCACGCGTGCAGCCTGCACCGCTGCGATGATCGTGGACACGTTGCCATGGCCGCCGAACTCGGCGACGAAGCGGCCGCCGTGGCGCAGGGCGCGACGCACGCCTTCCAGCACGCGGTCTGGCGTGCCCATCCAATGCAGTGCCGCATTGCTGAACACCGCGTCGAAGTCACTGTCGAACGACAGTGCGTGGCCATCCATCACCTGGGCGTCGACACCGCGGGCACGTGCGGCGATCACCAGCTCCGGTGACGCGTCCACACCATGGATGCGTGCGCCGCTCAGGGCCAGCTCGGCACTGAGCACGCCATCGCCACAGCCCAGGTCGAGGATGCGTTCACCGGCGCGCGGGTCGAGCAGGCGCGCTACGGCGCCGCCGAGCAGCGGTACGAAGCCGGCATCGATCGCATAGTCCTGGGCGTTCCAGTGCTGCCCTGCAGGCAGCGTGGTGGTGTCGAAGGCGCTCATCTCAGGCTTCCTCAGGCGGTGGCGGGAGTGGGGGTGTCGATGGTGCTGGGAGCGGCAGCCAGGCGTTGACGCAGCAGGCGGTTGGCCACATCCAGCCAGGCCAGCGCGGAGGCCTCGATGATGTCCTTGCTGGTGCCGGTGCCGTCGTACTCCACGCCCTCGTGGCGGACGCTCAGATTGGCTTCGCCGCGCGCATCGGCGCCGATGCCGACGCTGTGCACGTGGTAGCTGTCCAGCATCAGCTGCACCCCGGTGGCGGCCGACAGTGCGCCGAACAGCGCATCGACCGGGCCGTCGCCCTGTGCGGTCTCTGCCACGCGGTTGCCGTCCGGGTCGGACAGCTCGACCAGCGCGTTGGCGCGGCTGCCGACATCGCTGATGGTCATTGAGGCCAGGCGGTAGCCCTGCGCGTTGGAGCCACCCTGCATCAGAGTCTGCAGGTCGGCATCGGTGACCACGCGCTGCTGTTCGCACAGGCCCTTGAACTGCTCGAACACCAGCTTCAGTTCGTCTTCTTCCAGCCAGAAGCCCAGTGCGCGCAGGCGCGCTTCGACGGCCGCACGGCCACTGTGGCGGCCCAGCACCATCTGCGAGTCCTCCCAGCCCACGTCTTCCGGACGCATGATTTCGTAGGTGCCGCGATGGCGCAGCATGCCGTGCTGGTGGATGCCCGATTCATGGGCGAAGGCGTTGGCGCCGACGATGGCCTTGTTGCGCTGTACCGGCATGCCGACCAGGCGCTGCAGCAGCTGCGAGGTGCCGACGATGCGCGGGGTGTCGATGGCCGTGTCCTGCTCGTAGAAGGCCTGGCGCACCTTCAGCACCATCGCGATCTCTTCCAGCGAGCAGTTGCCGGCGCGTTCACCGATGCCGTTGACGGTGCATTCGACCTGGCGCGCGCCGCCTTCGATGGCGGCCAGCGAGTTGGCCACGGCCAGACCCAGGTCGTTGTGGCAGTGCGCGCTGAAGATCACGTTGGCGGCATTCGGCACGTCGGCAACGCCGGCGATGACCCGCTGGAACATCGTGCGGATCTCTTCCGGCGTGGTGAAGCCGACGGTGTCGGGCAGGTTGATGGTGGTGGCGCCGGCGGCAATGGCCACGCGCGAGACCTCGATCAGGTAGTCCAGCTCGGTACGGGTAGCATCTTCGGCCGAGAATTCGACATCATCGATGTAGGAACGTGCCAGTGCTACATGCTTGCGTACCGATTCCAATACCTGTTCGCGGGTCATGCGCAGCTTGTGCTCGCGGTGCAGCGGGCTGGTCGACAGGAACACGTGCAGGCGCGGGTTGACGGCCGCTTCCAGCGCACGTGCCGAGGTTTCGATATCCGCCTGCAGGCAGCGCGACAGCACCGCCAGGCTCAGGCTCGGGCGGCGCAGTTCGCGGCCGATCAGGGCCATTGCCTCGCGGTCGGACTGCGAGCTGGCCGGGAAGCCGGTCTCGATGATGTCCACGCCCAGTTCGTCCAGCGCACGCGCCATCACCAGCTTCTGCGGCGGGCTCATGCTGCAGCCGGGGGACTGCTCGCCGTCACGCAGGGTGGTGTCGAAGATGCGGATGCGCGGGATGGTAATTCGTTCGATGGTGGTCACAGGGAAATCTCCTCGACAGCGGGTGCGACGGCTTGCAGGGGGGAAGGGGAAGATGTGGGGGAGGCAGGGAGGCTGGCCTTGGCCGGCGAGCGCGGAGACTCGCTGCGCCGTCGCCGTGGTTTGCGTGGCGGGCGCGGACGGATGTCGGTGAGCAGGCCGGCCAGTACGCCGGCGTCGATGTTGCCGCCGGAGACCACCGCGCACTTGCGGCGGCCGGCGACGCGGCGGCCGGCGGCCAGCGCCAGCGCACCGGCGCCCTCGGCGATGATGTGTTCTTCCAGTGCCAACCGCACCAGGGTCTCGCGCAGTTCGGCTTCGCGCACGATCACCACATCGTCCAGCAGCGAGGTGCACAGGCGGCGGGTCAGGAAACCGGGGATCTTCACCCGCACGCCATCGGCCAGCGACGGCACGGGATTGATCTCGCGCACATCGCCGCGGATCGCGCGGGCCATCGAATCGACACCTTCGACCTGTGCACCGACGATGCGCACGCCCTGCGATTTCAGCGCCAGGGCGACGCCGGAGGCCAGGCCGCCACCGCCGATCGGTACGATCACCACGTCCGGCGCATGCGCGGCCAGCTCGATGCCGACCGTGCCCTGGCCGGCGATCACATCCGCATCGTCGAACGCCGACAGGAAGCGGTAGCCGTGGCGCTGCGCCAGTTCGACGGCGAACGCATAGGCCTCGTCGTAGCTGTTGCCGTGCTGGCGCACGGTTGCGCCCCAGTGGGCGACGCCGGCGATCTTGGTGGCCGGGGCGCCATGTGGCATCACCGCGATGGCCGGGACATCCAGGCGATAGGCGGACCACGCCACGCCCTGGGCGTGGTTGCCGGCCGAGGCGCAGATCACCGGCCGGGTATCGCCGCGCTCGCGGCCGGCCACCAGTGCGTTCAATGCGCCGCGCACCTTGTACGAACCGGTGCGCTGCAGGTTTTCCAGCTTCAGCCAGGTGCCGAAGCGCTCGGCATGGTGCAGCGGCGTGGGCGGCAGGAAACGGCGCAGGCGGGCCTGCGCTGCCAGGACATCGGCGACGGTTACATCGCCGACATCGCTTTCCTTGCTGGTTTCAGCGGCCGGCATGGGCCACCTGCGGGTCGCGGAGCACCGCCGCATGCGGGCACGGGCGGCGAAGAAGACCCCTCCGTACCGGTACCGTGGTCGCTACGGTACGGGCGTTCATGGTGATACTCCTTCCACTGCAGTGACCTGCACGGACACGCAGTCGTAGATCTTCTCGATCTGCCGGCACAGCGTTTCCGCCGAGCGCTGGCCATCGACCACCAGCTGCAGATGCCAGCGTCCGTCATCGGCGGCCACTGGCGCGCCGCTGATCGCGCGCGGCGCGAAGCCGCGGCGTTCGGCCATGCCGATCACGCGCAGCAGCGCGCCTTCGGCCGGGTGCAGCACCAGGTCAAGCCGGTAGTGCATTGGGAGCCTCCTGGCGGGCATGGGCAGGGTTGCTTTCCAGCATCGTGCTGTTGGCGGTGTTCGGCGGCACCAGCGGCCACACGTTGGCCCGTGCGTCGATGGCCACGTGCAGCAGCGCCGGGCCCGGTTCGGCCAGCAGCGCAGCCAGGCCGCCCTCCACGTCGTCGCGTGCCTCGATGCGGGTCGCGGCGATGCCGAACACCTGCGCCAGTGCCACGAAGTCCGGGTTGTCGGACAGGTCGATCTCGCTGTAACGCTCGGCGAAGAACAGTTCCTGCCACTGCCGCACCATGCCCAGCGAACTGTTGTCCAGCAGCACGATCTTCACCGGCAGGCGGCAGCGGGCGATGGTCGCCAGCTCCTGCACGTTCATCATGAAGCTGCCATCGCCGGACACCAGCACCACGGTCCGATCGGGGCAGGCGAACTGCGCGCCCATTGCCGCCGGCAGGCCGAAGCCCATGGTGCCCAGCGCGCCGCTGGTCAGGTGGTTGCGCGGGTGGTTGAAGCGGCAGTGCTGGGCCACCCACATCTGGTGCTGGCCGACGTCGCAGGCGATCACCGCATCGGCCGGTGCCAGCTCGCTCAGCCGCTTCAGCAACGCCGGGGCGTAGATGTGCTGGCCCGGCGCATCGTAGCGCGCGGCGAAGCGATCACGGTGCTGCGCACAACGCTTGCGCCATGCGTCCTGGTGGGCCTTGGGGGAGTGGAAGGCCGCACGCAGGGCGCGGATGGCATGGCCGACATTGCCGGGCACGGCGACGTCTGCGCTGCGCAGCTTGGAGATCTCGTAGGCGTCGGCGTCGATGTGGACGACCCGGGCGAACGGCGCGAACTCGGCCAGCTTGCCGGTGGCGCGGTCATCGAAGCGGGCACCCAGCACCAGCAGCAGGTCACTTTCCTGCACGGCCATGTTGGCGGCGCGGGTGCCATGCATGCCCAGCATGCCCAGTGACTGCGGATGATGCGCCGGCAGTGCACCCAATCCACGCAGGGTCATCACAGTGGGAATGGCGCTGGCTTCGACGAAGTCGCGCAGTTCCTGCACCGCATCGCCCAGCGCGATGCCGCCACCGGCGTAGACCACCGGCTTCTCGGCCGCCGCCAGCGCAGCGATCGCCTCGGCGATGGCGTCGTCGACAGGAGCCGGCGGCGGCTCGACACGGCTCGGCACATGCGCCGGCAGATGGCTGGCATCGGCCAGCTGCACGTCCTTGGGCAGGTCGATCAGCACCGGGCCAGGGCGGCCTTCGCGGGCGATGCGGAAGGCATCGGCCACCACGCGCGGCAGGTTATCGACGCTGCGCACCAGCCAGCTGTGCTTGACGATCGGCATGGTCAGGCCGAACACATCCAGTTCCTGGAAGGCGTCGGTGCCCAGCAGCGGCGTGCCGACCTGGCCGGTGATGCAGACCATCGGCACCGAATCCAGCATTGCATCGGCGATGCCCGTGACCAGGTTCGAGGCGCCCGGCCCGGAGGTGGCCACGCAGACGCCGACCTGGCCACTGGCACGGGCGAAGCCGTTGGCGGCCAGGGCCGCGCCCTGTTCATGACGCACCAGGATGTGCTTCAGCGACGAATCCACCAGCGCGTCGTAGAACGGCATGATGGTGCCGCCGGGATAGCCGAACAGCGTGCGGACGCCTTCGGCCTCCAGCGCCTGGGTCAGCCAACGCGCGCCGTTGGGCAGCGCGCTGCGGTGTGTGGAAGAGTTCATGGGGAACCTTGCAAAGCGGGTGGGGGAGGGCCGCGTGGTTACGCGGCCTGTCCTTGCAACCAGACCATCTTGGCGCGCAGTTCCTTGCCCACCTTTTCGATCGGATGTTCCAGGTCGGCCTGCTTGAACTTGTTGTAGTTCGGCAGGCCTGCTTCGTACTCCGCTACCCAGTTCTTGGTGAAGGTGCCGTCCTGGATGTCCTTCAACACTTCCTTCATGCGCGCCTTGGTGCCGGCGTCGATCACCCGCGGGCCGCTGACGTAGTCGCCGTACTGCGCGGTCTCGGAGATGAACTCCAACATGCGCGAGATGCCGCCTTCGTAGAACAGGTCGACGATCAGCTTCAGTTCGTGCAGTACTTCGTAGTAGGCGATTTCCGGCTGGTAGCCGGCCTCGACCAGGGTCTCGAAACCGGCCTGCACCAGCGCCGAGGCACCGCCGCAAAGCACCGCCTGCTCGCCGAACAGATCGGTCTCGGTCTCTTCCTTGAACGTGGTCTGGATCAGGTTGGCGCGGGCACCGCCGAGGCCGGTCGCATAGGCGAGTGCATGCTCGGCGGCCTTGCCGCTCTTGTCCTGGTAGACCGCCCAGATGCACGGCACACCGCGGCCGATCTCGTACTCGCGACGCACCAGCGCCCCCGGGCCCTTCGGTGCCACCAGCACCACGTCCAGATCTTCGCGCGGTTTGATCATGTCGAAGTGCACGTTCAGGCCATGGGCGAACAGCAGCACCGCGCCCGGCTTCATGTTCGGCGCCAGCACGTCGTCGTACAGCTTCTTCTGCACCATGTCCGGGGTCAGCACAGCGACCAGATCTGCGTCCTTCACCGCATCGGCCGGCGCCTTGACGGTGAAGCCATCGGCCTGCGCCTTGACTTCGGTGGGGCCGCCCGGACGCAGGCCTACCACCACGTCGAAGCCGGATTCGCGCAGGTTCAGTGCGTGGGCGCGGCCCTGGCTGCCGTAACCGATGACGGCGATCTTGATCTGGGGCAGGTCGTTGGTGCTCATGGGGGAGGTTCCTTGCGGTGGGAAGAAAAAGAACGGCCGGTCGTCGAGGTGACGTGCCGGCCGGTCAGGGGAAAGCGGTGGAGTGAGCGCCGCGCATTGCACAGGCACAGCCACCACGAGGCGTCGTAGTGCTGCAGGTCCGGGTTTTGCGGTAGGCGTTGTTCATGGTGGTTGCGTCTGAAACCAGGTCCTGAAATGAAAAAACCCGCACCTGGGCGGGTGCGGGTTTTTGATGAGTTCCGGTGTGTTTGCTGCTTACACGCTGGCTCGTCCCGCACCTGTTGGTTGGGTAATAAGTACGAGCACAAGAATCGAACGCAGCGAGGCGGCGCCGGTGTCGGCGGCTTCGATGTGGGTTCGCGGTGGCGTGTTGTGATGCAACATGTGATCGAGAGAAACACAGCCGTTTCGGCGATGTCAACCCTTGCGATGGAATTTCCATCAGTTTCCGTCGCATCCAGCGCAATCGCCTGCGGCATAAGGATGGTTGCCGCTGAAAGTGTTTAGGTGAACCCGAATTCACTCTTTTCAGGGCGTTTTTTGCGCGGATTCCGGGTGGTTTTTGCCTTGATGGGGGCGGACCAGGGTCCGCACTCAGCGAATGCGCATCGCCCATGACCTCTGCCCGATACCACCTGGAGGCTGCAACGGCGAAGATCGGGGGACCACCCTTCCATCGGAACCCGACCGTGTCCCGACGCCTTGCCCGTTCCCTGCTTGCCGCCGCCGTGCTGGCCGCCGTGCCCGCGCTGTCCTCTGCCGCCGATCGCATCACCGGCCACACCTTCGCCACCCGCTCGGAGGTGATCGCCCCGCACGCCATGGCCGCGACCTCGCAGCCGTTGGCCACGCAGATCGCGCTGGACGTGATGAAAGGGGGCGGCTCCGCCGTGGACGCGGCGATCGCCGCCAACGCCGCGCTCGGCTTGATGGAGCCCACCGGCAATGGCATCGGCGGCGACCTGTTTGCCATCGTCTGGGACCCGAAGACGCAGAAGCTCTATGGCTACAACGGCTCTGGCCGCTCGCCGAAGTCGCTCACCCTGGCCGAGTTCCAGCGTCGTGGCCTGAAGGACATCCCTGCCACCGGCCCGCTGCCGGTGTCGGTGCCCGGCGCGGTCGACGGCTGGTTCGCGTTGCACGACCGCTTCGGCCGCAAGCCGATGGCCGACAACCTCGCGCCGGCCATCCGTTATGCCCGTGAAGGCCACCCGGTGGCCGAAGTGATCGCCTATTACTGGGACCGCTCGGTCCCGAAGCTCTCGCAGTATCCGGGCTTCAAGGAGCAGTTCACGATCAACGGTCACGCCCCGCGAAAGGGCGAGATGTGGAAGAACCCGAACCTGGCCAGCACCCTGCAGAAGATCGCCGACGGCGGCCGCGACGCCTTCTACAAAGGCGATATCGCCCACACCATCGGCGACTACTTCAAGGCCAACGGCGGCTACCTCAGCTACCAGGACCTGGCCGACCATCACGGGGAGTGGGTCGAGCCGGTCAGCAGCAACTACCGTGGCTACGATGTGTGGGAGCTGCCGCCGAACAGCCAGGGCATCGCTGCGCTGCAGATCCTCAACGTGCTGGAAGGCTACGATTTCTCGAAGATTCCGTTCGGCTCGCCGGAGCATGTGCACCTGTTCGTGGAAGCGAAGAAGCTGGCCTTTGCCGACCGTGCGCGCTTCTACGCCGATATGGCGTTCCAGCCGGCGCCGGTGCAGAAGTTGATTTCCAAGGAGTACGCCGCGCAGCGCCGTGCGCTGATCTCGATGGACAAGGCGTTGAAGGAAGTGCAGCCAGGCACGCCGAAGCAGCTGGAAGAGGGCGACACGATCTACATGACCGTGGCCGATGCCGACGGCATGATGGTATCGCTGATCCAGTCCAACTACCGTGGCATGGGCAGCGGTATGGCCCCACCGGGGCTGGGCTTCATCCTGCAGGACCGTGGCGAGATGTTCGTGCTGCAGAAGAACCATCCCAATGGCTACGCACCGGGCAAGCGTCCGTTCCAGACCATCATTCCGGCGTTCATCACCAAGGGCGGCAAGCCCTATGCCAGCTTCGGTGTGATGGGCGGCGCAATGCAGCCGCAGGGCCATGCGCAGATCGTGATGAACCTGGTGGATTTCGGCATGAACCTGCAGGAAGCCGGTGACGCACCGCGCATCCAGCACGAAGGTTCCACCGAGCCGACCGGCCAGGCCACGGCGATGACCGATGGCGGTGAGGTGAATCTGGAAACGGGCTTCCCGTACGAGACGGTGCGTGCGCTGATGCGCAAGGGGCATCGCATCGTGTTCGCCGATGGCCCGTATGGCGGATATCAGGCGATCATGCGTGATCCCGAGACCGGGGTTTATTACGGTGCTTCGGAGAGTCGCAAGGATGGGCAGGCGGCGGGGTACTGAGGTTTCCCGGCCACCGGGCTGAGCCCCTTCTGCGGTGATGGCAGTGATACGGGGCTTGGCCGGGCGGGTGGGCTGGTCGGGGGACGCCGTGAATCCGTCCATGGAGGCTTGGCAGCCGCATCCATGCGGCTGACACCCCCGCCCAGCCCACCCGCCCGGCCCCTGACAGTTTCCGTGGCCGCCACCGCAGGAAGAAAAAGAAGAAGATCAAAATCAAAGGCAGCAGCAACAGCCGCGCGCTGTGGGTTGGGGTCGGATCCGTTTTCCGAAGGAGAACGGATCCGACCCCTTCTTGTTTTCCGATACACCTCATCCACGCATGGCGTGGATCTACTGCCGTCAACGGAAATCTGTCGGGGGTGGGGCGGTATGGGTGGGCAGGACCGTTGGCGCCATGGATGGCGCCATCGAGCCCTCATGGATGGGTTTACGGCGTGTCCTGCCCACCCATGCCGCCCCACCCAACCTGCAGAAAACCAGAGCCGCTTTTGAAGTTGCTGTTGCCGTTGCCTGAAAGAAGCGGTGCAGCCGCAGGCTGCAAAACAACCCCCTCAATCCCGATCCTGCGCGCGCGCTGCCTCGGCCTGGGTGTCTTCCTGCGCTGCCATCTCGCGTGCGATCCACGCATCGATCATGTGCCGCTGGCGCTGCGCCTGCCGCCGCTCGCGCGTGTACTCCTGGTCCAGCACCCGATACAGCGACACCATCACCAGCACCATCAACAATGCGAACGGCAACGCCGCAATCGTGATCATGCCCTGCAGCGCATCCAACCCACCGGCAAGCAGCAGGGCCGCCGCGATCAACGCCACTGCGATACCCCATGCCAGCTTGCGCTTCAAGGGCGGATCACCGGCTTCGTCGGTGGACATGCTGGCCAGGACCAGTACCGCAGAGTCGGCCGAGGTCACGAAGAAGATCATCAGCAATACCAGCGCGATGCACGACAGCAGCAGCGACAGCGGCATGCTGTCGAACAGCGTGAACAGCACCGTCTCGTAGCCATTGCCCAGCGCCGTCAGCAGATCGGCGTGGCCGAAGATCTGTGCCCACAACGCGGTGCCACCGAATACCGCGAACCAGAAGAAGCCCAGCAGCGTCGGCGCGAGCACCACCCCGATCACGAATTCGCGCACGCTGCGGCCACGCGAGATGCGCGCGATGAACGAACCCACGAACGGTGCCCACGAGATCCACCAGGCCCAGTAGAAGATCGTCCAGTCCGCCACCCACGTGCTGCCGGAGAACGGCGACATGCGCAGGCTCATCGTGACCAGCTGGTTGAGGTAGGAGCCCAGGGTGGTGGTGAAGGTATCGAAGATGAAGCCGGTCGGCCCCAGCACCAGCAGGATGGCCGCCAGCAGCGCGGCCAATGCAAGATTGAAATTGGACAGCCATTTCACCCCGCGCTCCACACCGCTGGCGGTGGAGGCCATGTACAGCACGAAGGCGACAGCGATGATGGTCATCTGCACCGCAACCGTGGCCTGCAGGCCGAACACGCGTTCGATGCCGGCAGCGATCTGGATGGTGCCGAAGCCGAGCGTGGTGGCCACGCCGATCGCGGTGGCGACGACAGCGGCGATGTTGACCACACGCCCGATCCAGCCCCGATGGTGACGGCCGATGATCGGCTGCAGCATGTCGCTGACCAGGCCACGGCCGTTGCGGTTGAACTGGAACCAGGCCATCGCCAGACCGATCAGCGCATAGATCGCCCAGGGATGCAGGCCCCAGTGGAAGAACGCGTAGCGCATCGACGCGCGCGCGGCGTCCATGCTTTCCGGCGTGAGGCCCTCCGGCGGCTTGCTGAAGTGCGATATCGGTTCGGCTGCGCCCCAGAACACCAGGCCGATGCCCATGCCGGCGGCGAACAGCATCGACATCCAGCTGGCCCGTGAGAATTCCGGCTCGGCGTCTTCACCGCCGATGCGCAGGTGGCCAAAGCGGCCGAAAGCCAGGTACATCAGGAACACCAGTGCCAGGAACACGACCAGCAGGTACAGCCAGCCGACACTGCGGATCACTTCCGCCAGCATCGACTGCACGACGGTATTGAAGGGGCCGGGCGCGATGCCGGCCAGCAGCACCAGAGCCAGCACCAGTGCGATGGAAATGCGAAACACCATGAAGGAGCTTCTCCGATCAAGGGGATTGAGGGGAGCGAGCAGAGCTTGCGGCGAGGGGCCGGCGGCATGCAGCACGAACCGGGCAAGGGCCGCGCGGGCGGCAAAGGAAACATCGGTCGCTGCGACACGATGGGCGTGCACGTTACTGAACGCGACGTCATGGTTCTGTTAACGCCGGCCCCGAAATCGTTCAGTAGATCCACGCCATGCGTGGATCAGCAGGAGGTAGGCCGAGTGCTTTCTATGCTCTAATGCGCAGCAAGAAGCGGGGGTACCGCGGCCTTGTGGCCACGGTTGAGACAGTCCCTTGGAACCTGATCCGGCTCATACCGGCGTAGGGAAGCTTTGCAACGCAGCCATGCCCGGACTCCGCCCAAGGACCGTCCGGACGCGGCTGCAGTGCGCCGCCGCTTCGTCCCTGACCTCCCTGGACGATGCCCGATGAACGCACAGCTCTCTGCCCTGCAGCAACAGGCCCAGCAACTCTCCGAATCCGTGACCCGGCCGATTCCCGGTTCGCGCAAGATCCATGTGCCTGGCTCGCGCCCGGATCTGCAGGTACCGATGCGCGAGATCGTGCTGACCCGTACGCCGACACTGTTTGGTGGCGAAGAGAACGCACCGGTCACCGTCTATGACACCTCCGGCCCGTACACCGATCCGGAGGTGCGCATCGACCTGTCCGCAGGTCTGCCGGCACTGCGCCGTGGCTGGGTGGAAGAACGCGGCGACACCGAACAGCTCGACGGCCTCAGTTCGTCGTTCGGGCGCGGTCGCGAGCATGACCCGAAGCTCGATGCCGTGCGTTTCCCCGCACGCAGCCTGCCACGCCGTGCACGTGCCGGCACCAACGTCACCCAGATGCATTACGCGCGGCGCGGCATCATCACCCCGGAAATGGAGTTCGTTGCCATCCGCGAGAACCAGCGGCTGGACGCGATCCGCGATGCCGGCCTGCTGCAGCAACATCCGGGCGAAGCGTTCGGTGCGTCCATCCAGACAATCATCACCCCCGAGTTCGTGCGCGACGAGATCGCTCGCGGCCGTGCGGTGCTGCCCAACAACATCAACCACCCGGAAAGCGAACCGATGATCATCGGCCGCAACTTCCTCACCAAGATCAACGCCAACATCGGCAACAGCGCGGTGTCCTCCGGCATCGCCGAGGAAGTGGAGAAACTGGTGTGGGCGATCCGCTGGGGTGGCGACACGGTGATGGACCTGTCCACCGGCAAGCACATCCATGAGACCCGCGAATGGATCGTGCGCAACTCGCCGGTGGCGATCGGCACCGTGCCGATCTACCAGGCACTGGAAAAAGTCGACGGCCGCGCCGAAGCACTCACCTGGGAAATCTTCCGCGACACCCTGATCGAACAGGCCGAACAGGGCGTGGACTACTTCACCATCCATGCCGGCGTGCTGCTGCGCTATGTGCCGCTCACCGCCAAGCGGGTCACCGGCATCGTCAGCCGCGGCGGCTCGATCATGGCCAAGTGGTGCCTGTCACACCACAAGGAGAACTTCCTCTACACGCACTTCGAAGAGATCTGCGAAATCATGAAGGCCTACGACGTGACCTTCTCGCTGGGCGATGGCCTGCGCCCGGGCTGCATCGCCGACGCCAACGATGCGGCACAGTTCGGTGAACTGGAGACGCTGGGTGAACTGACGAAGATCGCGTGGAAGCACGACGTGCAGACCATGATCGAAGGCCCCGGCCATGTGCCGATGCAGCTGATCAAGGAGAACATGGACAAGCAGCTGCGCGAGTGCGGTGAAGCACCGTTCTACACACTGGGCCCGCTGACCACCGACATCGCGCCGGGCTACGACCACATCACCAGCGCGATTGGTGCGGCGATGATCGGCTGGTTTGGTACCGCGATGCTCTGCTACGTGACGCCAAAGGAACACCTGGGCCTGCCCAACCGCCAGGATGTGCGCGACGGCATCATGGCCTACCGCATCGCCGCGCACGCGGCCGACCTGGCCAAGGGCCACCCGGGTGCGCAGGTGCGTGACAATGCGCTGAGCAAGGCACGCTTCGAGTTCCGCTGGGAAGACCAGTTCCACCTGGGCCTGGATCCGGAAAAAGCCAAGGAGTTCCACGACGAGACCTTGCCGAAGGATGCGCACAAGCTGGCCCACTTCTGCTCGATGTGCGGCCCGCATTTCTGCTCGATGAAGATCACCCAGGACGTGCGTGAGTACGCCGAGGCTGGCATGCAGGAGAAGTCGGCCGAGTTCCGCGCTTCGGGCGCCGAGGTCTACCACCAGGGATGATGCCGCATCGGTAGCGCCGGGCCATGCCCGGCGAGCGCAGCGGTCCGGGCAAATCGCCGGGCGCGGCCCGGCGCTACCCGCTATGCTCGGCGCATCGTTCCCAGGGGAAAGGACGCCATGCCCATTGCAGTGACCACGCGTTGGCTGGCCATCGCCCGCCGCCATCCCTCGGCCTGGCTGCTGGGCGCGCAACTGCTGGCGGTGCTGTTGTATCCCGCGTTGGATGACACGGCCGGCGGTCGTGCGGCGCTGGGCATGTTCGGCATGGCGGTGCTCGGTCTGGCGCTGTGGGTGGTACAGCGCAGCCCGCTGGGAACCTGGCTGGCGCTGCTGCTGGCCATTCCAGCGGTGGTGTTCTCGCTGGCCGGCGCATTGCTCGAACGCAGCACATTGCTGACCACCGCGCAGTTGCTGGAGAGCCTGCTGTACTTCTACACGGCCGGCGCGCTGATCGCGTACATGCTTCAGGATCACAAGGTCACCCGCGATGAGCTGTTCGCCGCTGGCGCCACGTTCACGCTGCTCGCCTGGGCATTCGCGTTCGCTTTCTCGGTGTGCCAGCAGTGGTATCCAGGCAGTTTTCATGGCGTCAGCGAGGGCCCTCAGCGCAGCTGGATGGAGCTGCTTTATCTGAGCTTCAGCTTGCTGTCCGGGGTGGGGCTGAGCGATGTCGTACCGCTGCATCCACAGGCACGCGCACTGGTCATGCTGGAGCAGTTTTCAGGCGTGATGTACGTGGCTTTGGTGGTTTCGCGACTGGTCGGATTGACCATGCTGCGGCGTGTCTGAAAATGAACGCCAGATAAAAATTTCGCGCCCGGAAGGGCGCGAATAGTGCAGCGAATTATGTGAATGCGTCGGCGAGAGAGAGCCTGATGTCGACCACGCGATAGGCGAGGTAACCGGCATAGGCTAGTATTCGCGCGCTCAATTGTTTTTGCGGTATGCGCCGATGCTTTGTGCGGAGTCTGGCTTTTCGCTGTTCCCCGGAAGGGACGGTATCGAAGGCAACCACTGCCCGCGACCTGTCTCTACTGTGTAGCAGAAAATGAACAGCAGCGAAATACAGCCCCCCGGGTTCGATCGGATCCGGATAGGAGAGTGCACCGTCACTCTGTCCTCGCGCGAAGTCGAGGTCGTCGGCGCGCGTCGCGCACGCCGGCTGACACCGAAAGCGCTGGGCGTGCTGCGCGTGCTGCTGCGTCAGCCGGGACGCGTGGTCACCCGCGATGAGCTGTTCGCCGAAGTGTGGCCGGACACGCTGCCCACCAACGATGTGCTGACCCAGGCGGTTACCCAGCTGCGCAAGGCGTTCAGCAACGACGACGATAATGGCCAGGCCTACATCGAGACCATCGCCAAGACCGGTTACCGGCTGTTGGTGCCGGTGCAGGTACTGGACGATGTCGAGCCGGCTTCCCCGGTGATGTCCGACGTTGACGTCGCCGATGCAGCACCGGTACTCGCGGCCGTTGCCGGCGCACCGACGCGCGCGCAGGAGTCGCGCCGTCGCTGGCGCTACGTGCGGCGCCGCGTGTTGCTGGCACTGGGCGTGCTGATGCTGGTCACGTTGCTGGTGTTGACCGCGTTGCTGTTGCGCCGCGCACCGGCCAGCAGCTCGGCGGTCGATGCGGCAGTAGAGAACGGCACGCGGGTGATCGGCAGTCCGCAGCGTCCTTACCGGCTGATCACCGCAACGAGTGGCTTTGAAACCTATCCCACGCTGTCGCCCGACGGCTCGCTGGTGGCCTATGAAGGTGCCAACGAAGATGGCAATGGTGGCGGTGCGATCAAGGTGCAGACCTCCGGCAACGCGCCGGCACGTCAGTTGCTGGTGCCGCCGGCGGGAGCGGTTGATCGTTTCCCGAACTGGTCGCCGGATGGTCGTGAGATCGCGTTCGCGCGGTTCTCTGCCGATGGCGGTTGCCAGGTGCTGATCGCCAGCGCCACCGGAGGTGCCCTGCGCCAGGCCACGCGCTGCGATGGCACCGAACTGCTCAGCTTCGACTGGACGCCCGATGGCCGCGGCCTGGTGTTCGGCAGCATGGTCGGGCGCTACGCCCATCGCGGCATCCGTGTGCTGGATCTGGCAAGCGGTGAGTGGCGCGCGCTGGCGTACAGCGTCGACGCGGATGACTTTGACTACGCGCCGCGTTACTCGCCCGATGGGCAGTGGCTGGTGTTCGTGCGCAACCCGCAGCTGGGCGACCTGTGGCGGGTGCCGGCCGATGGTGGCACGCCCGAACAGCTGACCAACGAGGCGGCCGAGCTGCGTGGCTGGGCGTGGCTGGACGATGGTCGCACCATCGTGTTCGGCCGCCGCGTCGACAGCGAGGCGCGGCTCTACTATCTGGATGTCGAGCGCCACACGCTGCGCGACGCCGGCCTGGACGATGCGCAGTGGCCGGCCGTGTCGCGACGCGGTGGCATGCTGGCCTTCGTGCATCGTCGTGCACAGTTCGGCGTGTTCAAGGTGCCGCTGCAGGGCAACGGCACGCCCGAACGCCTGTTTGCATCCAGTGGCCGCGATGGACAGCCGATGGCAGCACCGGATGGCCGGCAACTGGTGTTCACCTCGGATCGCTCCGGCAGCTTTGCCTTGTGGTGGGCCGACATGCAGCGCCCGGATTCGCTGCGGCCGATCGAAGGGTTGCGGCCGGAAGCACGGCAGGCACCGGACTGGTCGGCTGACAGCCGCCAGCTGCTGGTGGTCGGCCGCGACGAGCATGGGCGGACCGTGGTCTACGAGATCGCGCCGCGTGATGAACGCCTGCAACCGTTGCCGGTCCCGGTCGAGCAACCTCTGCAGGCGCTGTATGGTGCGTCGCCGGATCAGCTGTTGGTGGTCGAGCGCGATGCCGATCAGCGCACGCGGCTGAGCCTGTACGACCGTAGCGCACAACCGTGGCGCCGGCTGGCCAGCATCGAGGGGGTTTCGCAGGCGCGCTTCGATCGCAGCAGCGGCCGGGTGTTGTTCACCCGTCTGGCGGCGGGCGGGCTGTGGTCGGTGGATGCGGCATTGGCGCCGGCCAGCGTGCAGCAGATCAGCGACGACCGTCCCAGCCGCTGGCGTTACCGGGCCTGGACCGTGGCCGGCAACAGCGGCATTGGCTACCTCGGCACGTCCACGACCTGTGGCACCACCCTGGTGCGGATCCAGGCCGGTCGCGAGGCGCCGGAGCGCTGCCTGGACGCGGAACGGCTCAGCGCCGGCAACGGGCTCAGTGCCAGCGCCGACGGAAGTGACCTGTTCGTGGCGATGGCGGTCAGTGACGGCGCCGACATCGGCGTGATGCGCCTGCCCGAGCGCGCGCCCACGCTGCTTCCGGCGTTCTCCAAGTTGTTGTTGTTCAAGTGAAATGCGCCTTCGTGATTTCTTCGTAGCGATCTCGTCGCGAATTCGTGGCGATCTCGTCTGACTTTCCTGACGCGCTGCCACCTGATTTGGCAAAACGGAGACCTGTACTAGGCAAATCCGTGGTGCCCCCATGCGTCAACTCTCGCTGGCCGATCGCGGCCAAACCCTTTCCCTGGATCGGTCGCTCGACGATGCCGCGCCGACCTGCCTGGGCGTGGCCCGGCTCGGCAGCCTGCAGACCGCAGGCGCCAGCTTCACCGTCTGGATGCAGGTGCGTGGCAGCTCGTGGGTGGAGGCCAAGGAAGGGCGCTTCCGCTTGCGCCAGGGTGAGTGGATCGCCTTCGAGAGGGAATCACGGCCGTTGGTGCAGGCCGGTCGCAACGGGTTGTGCATCGGCCTGAACCTGAACGTTGAAGCGCTGCGCGTGCTGGCCGAGATGGCCGATTGCGGCCTGTATGCCGGTCGTGGCCGCATGAACCGCGGCGATGCGCGTGTGGCGCTGCGTCTGTGGCGCGACGCATTGGCCAGTGGCCAGCCGGCTCAGGCCCTGCGCCCGCTGCTGTTGCATCTGGCGGGATTGCAGCGTGGCCTGGCCGACAATGTGCAGCGCTGCCCGGGGCGCTCTCGCAGCCGCAAGCGCCAGGTGTTCGGCCGCATGCAGCGCGCACGCCTGTACCTGGAGGGCAACAGCCACCGGGTGGTGCGTATCGGTGAACTGGCCGAGCTGACCAACTTCTCCAGCTGGTACCTCTCCAAGACCTTCCAGAGCCTGTACGAGGAAAGCCCTCAGTCGCTTTCGGCACGGCTGCGCCTGGAGCGTGCCGCCGACCTGCTGCGTGACACCGACATGATGGTCGGTGAGGTCGCTGCCGCAAGCGGTTTCGACAACTGCTGCAGCTTCGCGCGTGCGTTCCGGGCCCGTTATGGCCAGTCGGCATCGCGCTTCAGGGAGAACGGCGGCTTGCTCCCGCCACAATCTGCAAAGTCTCCGGTTGGTTCGCGCAAATACAGCGCTGCAACGCAATCGTAACGTGCTGGGGTGTTTTAACACGCTGCTAACACGTACCTTGGAGAGATTGATGAACGTTCGTAATCCCGCAGTGCGGTTCGGCTTGCTGCCGGCCGGCATTGCGCTGGCGCTGGCGCCGGCCTTTGCTTCCGCTCAGGAAGCCAAGGGCACCACCGACCTGGACCGCATCTCGGTCACCGGCTCGCGCATCCGCGGCGCCTCGGTGGAGACCCAGCAGCCGATCCTGACGATGACCCGCGAATCCCTGGAAAAGCAGGGCTTCTCGAGCGTCGCCGATGTGCTGAACAACCTGACCTCGGCCGGTTCCCCGGCCATCTCGCGTTCGGAGTCGCTGGCTTCGGGCGAGAACGTGGGCGGTTACTACGTCGACATCCGCAACCTGGGCGCCCAGCGCACCCTGGTGCTGATGAACGGCAAGCGCCTGGGCGCAACCACCGCCGGTTACCAGGATCTCAGCCAGATCCCGATGTCGGCCGTTGAGCGCATCGAGATCCTGAAGGACGGCGCGTCCTCGATCTACGGTTCCGACGCCATTGCCGGCGTGGTCAACGTGATCACCCGCAAGAACTTCGACGGCGGCGAAGCCAATGTCTACGTCGGCCAGTACGGCAAGGGCGACGGCGACACCGAAACCTACTCGATGACCCTCGGTGCCCGCGGCGAGCGTGGCAGCCTGACCCTGTCGGCCGAGTACTCCAAGCAGGATCCGGTGTGGGCCAAGGACCGCTGGTACAGCCGTGACGGCTCGCTGGGTCCGAACTCGACCTCGTCGACCTGGAGCCCGATCAGCCAGAACGGCAGCTGGTGCAACCCGACCCAGGTCGATTGCAGCGACTCCAAGAAGGCGGTCTGGAAGACCCTGAACGCCGGTGGCAACCCGAAGAACCCGAACGACTACCACACCATCACCTCGGATGAGTTCGCCAACTCCAACGAGCAGATGACCCTGCTCACCGGTGTGAAGCGCAAGTCGGTCTACATCAACGGCACCTACGACTTCACCGATTCGATCAGCCTGAACACCGACGTGCTCTACAACGAGCGCCAGACGTTCCAGCAGATCGCCGGTTACCCGTTCCAGTCCAACTCCTTCGGCACCCCGCTGTCGGGTTCGAGCGCCTTCAACCCGGTCGGCCAGGACGTCAGCTTCCGTCGCCGCCTGTGGGAAGTGCCGCGTACCACTGACAGCCAGCTGAAGACCCTGCGCTTCGCTCCGACCCTGACCGGCTTCTTCGAGCTCGGCGGCAAGACCTTCGATTGGGATGTCGGCGCGCTGTGGAACCGCAACGAGTCGATCAAGAGCAACCGCGGTGACATGAGCCTGATCGCTGCGCGCCAGGCCCTGGGCCCGTCGTTCATCGATGCCGGCGGCGTTGCACGCTGCGGCACCTCGGCCAAGCCGATCCTGGGCGATTGCCGCCCGTGGAACCCGCTGCTGCCGTACGGCGTTGATGGTCAGGGCAACCTGGCGAACCAGGAGCTGCAGGACTTCCTGTTCCCGACCTTCACCACCCGTGGCGTCACCAAGACCACCAGCTTCACCGCCAACCTGTCCGGTTCCATCGTGACCCTGCCGGCCGGCGACCTGGGCTTCGCCCTGGGTGTCGAGCACCGCAAGGAAGAAGGCAGCTACGTGCCGGACGCCTTCGCGCAGTCGGGCCAGTCCACCGGTCTGGGCCAGAAGCCGACCCGCGGTCAGTACGATCTGAACGAGGTCTACCTCGAACTGAACGTGCCGCTGCTGGCCGACATGGCCTTCGCCAAGGAACTGACCCTGAACGTTGCCAGCCGTTATTCGGACTACAGCAACTTCGGTGGCACCACCAACAGCAAGTTCGGCCTGACCTGGCGTCCGCTGGATGAACTGCTGGTCCGCGGCACCTACGCCCAGGGCTTCCGTGCTCCGACCATCAGCGATCTGTACGGTGGCCTGAGCTCGAGCTTCGAGTCGTACATCGATCCGTGCGGCGTCAAGGCGCCGGGCAGCGTTGCCGGCAATGCCGCCTGCACCGCCGCCGGCGCTCCGGCCAACTACGTGCAGCTGGGCCAGGGCAACCTGCCGTGCTCGACCCTGCCGTGCCAGTCGGGCGACCAGTTCGTCTCCGGTGCCAACCCGAACCTGAAGCCGGAAACCTCCAAGAGCACCACCTTCGGTCTGGTGTGGAGCCCGCGTTGGGTGCAGGGCCTGGACCTGTCGCTGGATTGGTACAAGTACGAAATCAGCGACATGATCATCGCTGACAGCGTCGACCGCATCCTGCGTGACTGCTACGTGCTGGGCAACTCCGCACGTTGCGCCAGCGTGACCCGTGCCGCTGACGGCCACGTCAGTGCGATCACCTACGGTACCGCCAACCTCGGCAAGATGAAGACCGAAGGTTACGACCTGGGCGTCAAGTACCGCCTGCCGGAACTGGCCATCGGTCAGTTCAGCATCGACTGGCAGACCAGCTACACCGCCAAGTACGACGAGCAGGGCCAGAACAGCGCGGGCGACAACATCATGATCGGCCGCGTCAGCGAGCCGGGCCTGTTCCGCGTGCGTTCGAACCTGGGCGTCAACTGGCAGTACGGCGACTTCGGTGTCAACTACACCGCGCGCTACTACTCCGGCATGAAGGAAAGCTGCATCTCGCTGGCCGATGGCTGGTGCGATGCGCCGAACCACATGGCCAACGGCGAAAGCGATCCGCTGCGTCACACCGGCTCCAACACCTTCCACGACCTGCAGGTCAGCTGGAAGGCGCCGTGGGATGCGACGATCGCGCTGGGCGCGAACAACGTGTTCGACCACAAGGGTCCGCTGCAGTACTCGGCTCCGAACTCGAGCTTCGCCTACTACGGCGGCTTCGATATCGGTCGCTTCCTGTACATGAAGTACACCCAGCGCTTCTGATCCATCGAAGTGCGGTAGCAACAGAAGGAGGGCGGACCGCAAGGTCCGCCCTTTTTTTGTAAGAAATTTCTTTGAAGGAGACTTCTCTGTAGGGAATTTCCGAAACGTGTTCGAAGGTGAGCGAAGTCACGGTCCTGCCGTGTCGTAATCAACACAGTGGGAGGGTCCAATACCGGACGTTCGCAGGTGGAGAGGGATATGAAGAGCACGTTGCTGCGCCAGGCATCGGCCGCCGCATTGATCTACGCAACGCTGGTGGGCGCGGTGTTCGCGCAGGGCCTGGGGGTCTGTGGAGGTGGCATCTACTGCGAGGGCGTGCGCCAGCAGTGCCTGGCCAATGGCACCTCGGCGGTGATCTGCCAGTCGCAATACCGTCTCTGCGTGCAGGACGCCTGCGGCACCCGCTGATACGAAAAGGGCGCGCCACGTGGCGCGCCCTTCCATCAACCGGCAATGACAGCCCGCGCTCAGGCGTCGCTGGGCACCAGTCCCATCAGTGCATTGGCATGCTCGCGCCACTGCGGCAGCCGGTTCAGTACACCCGCGCGCTGCAGGTAGTCCTCGTCCACCGGATCGCCATTGACCAGTGCCAGCGCCACGTGTACCGCGCCGGTCACCCAGAAGCTGCGGGTGTTGGCACGCTGCGGCTGCAGGTGGAACGCCACCGCTTCGATGATCGGCATCGGCAATCCCCACAGGCCGAGCAGGTACGCGCCTGCCTCGGCATGGCCAGGGCGCGTATCGCCGGCCAGCGACGGTTCGCTGCGCTCGTTGCGCACCCCGGGCAGCAGCAGGCCGATGTCGGCCAGCAGTGCAGCGGTCGCGCCCAGTTCGGCACTGGAGTCGGGCAGCAGGCGTGCCGCCAGCCGCGAAGCGAGCAGCGCGCGCTGCTGCAGCGAATTGCGTTCGGCCGCCGACAGCGTCGGGGCGGAAAACACTTCGCTGGCCAGCACCAGATCACGCAGGGTGGACAACCCCAGCCGGGTCACGGCGGTGCGCAGGTCGGCAATGGTGCGGCCCTGGCTGAAGAACGCCGAGTTGGACAGCTGCAGTACCTTGGCGGCGATCGCCGGATCGGCGGCGACCAGCTTGGCCACGTCGGCGCTGTCGGCGTCGTCATCATGTTCCAGTGCCTGGGTCAGGCTCAGGTAAAGATGCGGCGGTGAGGGCAGCTTCTCGATACGGCCGATGGCATCGCGCAGGCGCGGGCTGTCCAGCACTTCGCGCAGCTCTTCCAGGCTGGTCAATGCTTCCAGCAGCACTTCCGGCGCCAGCGGCAGTGGCAGGAAGCGGTGGGCGACACCGATCAGGCGTGCCGGCGGTGGCCGGTTGCCGTGCTGCGCATCGATCAACGCGATGCGGATGGTTTCCGGACGCAGTGTCCGGATCTGACCCAGCAGCGTGGTGGCATTGAGATCGGGCAACTGGGGGCAGACGATCACCGCGTCCACGCCCTGCGTAGCCACCGCGGTCATCGCGGTCTGGCCATCGGTGGCGGTCAGCGGCTGCCAGTCTTCCCCAAGATCGGCAATGAATTCGGTCAGCTCGGCCGGCAGGCTGGCTGCATCCCCAACAAGCAGAATACGCACGACACATTCCCCTGGCTGTCTCGACGATGGATGTCGATGACGTGTGAAGTGACGCAATTTACCTAATACGGCAGCAAGAGTGATGTGCCGTCGTCATGAAACGTGACCCGCATCGCTCCGGCAGGGTGCGCCGGAGCGATCCGGTTCAGTCTCAGGCCTTGCTGTCCAGATGGCGCTGGTGCGCCTCGATCAGGATCTGCTTGGCCTCGGCGGCGCCGCCCCAACCATCGAGCTTCACCCACTTGCCCTTTTCCAGGTCCTTGTAGTGCTCGAAGAAGTGGCCGATGCGCTCCAGCCAGTGGCTGGACACCTGGGCGATGTCTTCGACATGGGCATAGCCACTGAAGATCTTCGACACCGGCACCGCCAGGATCTTCTCGTCGCTGCCAGCCTCATCGCTCATCTTCAGCACGCCCACCGGACGGCAGCGCACGACCGAGCCCGGCACCAGCGGCAACGGCAGCACCACCAGCACGTCGGCCGGGTCGCCATCGCCGCACAGGGTGCTCGGCACATAACCGTAGTTGCACGGATAGCGCATCGGGGTGGACAGGATGCGGTCGACGAAGATCGCGCCGGTTTCCTTGTCCACTTCGTACTTCACCGGCTCCGAGTCCTTCGGGATCTCGATGATGACGTTGATTTCTTCCGGCGGGTTCTTGCCGGGCGAGACGAGTTCCAGACCCATGGTCGTGCTCCAGGTGGGGGATATAGACGGATAGCCCCCATTTTATGCCTTTGCCGGGCGCTGTGCAGCGGGAGGGCGCCGACCTGCCGGCGCGGCAAGACCTGACGGTGCGCACCGGCCTTGGCCGATGGGGCGGGATGGTGTGCCGGCGCAGGCTGGACGCCCATTCCCAAGGAGTTCCGCCGATGTCCTGGTATGTCCGATGCATGGGGGCCGTGCTGTTGCTGGCATCCCTGCCTGTCGCCGCCCGTGGTCTGCACGTGGACCTGATCGATTACCCCCGGCCCGAGGCCAACTGGGAGCGCGCCTACGGGCTGGAGGCCGCTCTGGCCAGGGAGTTCGACCGGATCTGTGCCGATACCTGGTGCGAGGGCGACTACAGCAACTACCAGATTCTGGAGTTCCGCTGTCTGGTGCTGGCGCATCGCGGCACCGTGCAGCGATGCACCTGGGTGGTGGCCGCCAGCGAGCTGGCGGTGCAGGCCGATACCGGTGTGGTGCAGGTCGACAATGGCCGCTGGACCTGTCCGGTGGAGCTGGGACCAGGAGTACCTGTCGAAACTTTCCATGCTGCTTTGGAAGGGCCGGAAGGTCTGACGGCGCCCTTGCCAGGCCTCGACCGTGGTCTGTTCGACGTGTTGCCTGATTGCATCCGCAAGCCGGGGAGGGCGGGGTGATGCGATTCTTCCCCGCACGATCGCTGGTCTGTGCGCTTCTGATGGCAGCCAACGCCCAGGCCGAACCCCTCTATGTGGATGCCCGTGACTACCCCAATCCGGCAACCGGACGCGAGCGCTTCCTGGCTGCCGAACGCCTGTTGGTGCGCGGCTTTGACGATATCTGCGGCGATACCTTCTGCGAAGGGCAGTATTACAACCTTCGGGCAATGCGCCTGCGCTGCTCGGTGCAACGGGCCACCGGTGTTGTGGCCAGTTGTGTCTGGACTTTCGCCGGAAGCTACACCTGGGTCCACCAGGCCGGGCGGATCGATGTCGACCAGGGAAGCTATGCCTGTGTGCTGCCACTGGCGGTGGGAACCCGTTTGGATGAGCTGCTGGCAGCGTGGGAGGGAGCGGCCGGGAATGACGCCCTGCATGCAACCCTGCCCGGAACCGATACCCACGTGTACGAGGGGCTGACCGATTGCCTGTGACCATGCTGATAATGCAAACGTGACTGATTCGCATTAACGGAGTAGCATGCGCGGCGCCTCCCGTCTGTCTCCGGCTCCGCGCATGTCCTCCAATGCCGCCACCCTCACCGAACTGCTGATCCGCGAGCGGCCGGCATTGCTGCGTCGCGTGCAACGCATCCTGGGGGGCGACAACGGCGCCGAAGACGTGATCCAGACGGTCTGGTTCAAGGCCCGCGGCGTCGATGACAGCCAGGCCATCGACAACCCGCGCGCCTACCTGTACCGGCTGGCCGCGAACCTGGCCACCGATCATGGCCGTGAATCAACCCGCCGTAATCGCCTGCTGGCCGACCACTACCTGTGGGGGCCGGACGAAGTGGTCTCGACCGAGGAGCAGGCGATGGCGCAGGACGAGCTGCAGCGCGTGCTTGACGCGGCCGGGCATCTGCCGGAGCCGACGCGCACGATCTTCCGGCTCAATCGCCTGCAGGGCCTGACCCAGGCCGATATCGCGCGCCGCCTGGGCGTGTCGGTGACCACGATCGAAAACCATGTGCGCACGGCGCTGCAGCGCTTGGCGTGGGCGCGCAGCGGTCGATGATTGTCCCGGCTTGGGGTTCGCCCTCGCTGAAACGTCTTGATTACTGGACCGTGCATGCGGTCTAGTTCCTCCGCCTGCGCTTGAGTGCGCCAGTCCGCCAGCCGATGAGCCCGCCGAACCTGCTGTCCGCCGCCGATGATGACACCCTGGCCGAACAGGCCCGGGGCTGGATCGCGTGGCTGGCGTCGGGCGATATCAGTGATGCGCGCATGGGCGAGTTCGAGCGATGGCTGCATCAGCCTGGCCACCGTCGAGCCTTCGAGCATGAGCGCGCGCTCTGGCGCAGCATCGGGCCGCGTCCGACATCAACCCCCATCGCACGGCGACGGCCGCGGCGTCTGCGCTGGGCGATGGCCGCGGCGGCAATGCTGGCGATGCTGGTGGTATGGCCGGAGGCGTGCCTGCGCCTGCAGTCCGATCATCGCAGCACGCATCAGGTGCAGAACGTGCTGCTGCCTGATGGCAGTCGTGCGGTGCTGGACGCCGACAGTGCGATTGCCGTGCGCTTCAGTGCGAACGTCCGCGAGGTCGAGCTGCTGCGCGGGCGCGCCTGGTTCGAAGTCAGCCCGGATGCACAGCGGCGTTTCAGCGTGCGCGCCGGCAATGGCCTGGTCGAGGACATCTCGACGGCCTTTACCGTCGCGCGTGGCGACGGCAGGGTGGAAACCCAGGTCGGGCAGGGCAAGGTGCGTGTGGCCAGCCCGGCCGATGGTGGATGGACCTACCTGCAGCAGGGGCAGCGTGCGGTCTACGGTGAACACAGCGGAGTCACGCGACTGGCTGACGTGACCGCCGACAGCGTCGGCGCCTGGCGCCAGGGCGAGCTGCTGCTGGAGCAGGCCCGCGTGGCCGATGCGGTGCAGTGGGTGGGCCGCTATCGTGCCGGTCCCACCTTCGTGCGCGGTGACCTGTCGCAGTTGCCGGCGGTGAGCGCGGCGCTGCGCATCGATCGCCCGGAACAGGCGTTGGATGCATTGGCTGCCACGGCTGGACTGAAGGTCACCCGGCTGCCGTTTGGCGTCGCCATCGTCCAGTAGATCCACGCCATGCGTGGATGAGCGATGCGAGCAACCTGCAGCCACGCATCGCGTGGCACTACTGAAGCATTCGACGTCCAGTAGATCCACGCCATGCGTGGATGAACGATGCGACCAACCTGCAGCCACGCATGGCGTGGCTCTACTGACGCATTCGACATCCGGTCGATCCACGCCCTGCGTGGATGATCATCGCGATCCATCCCGGTGTGCCGACCAACGGTCGGCACCCACCGCGACCGAAAACACCTCCGCGACCGAAAATCCGTCTTGGGGTTTCTGCCGGCCCATCCGTCCTACTCCGCGAACGTACCCGCCGCCGCCACGTACGTCGCCGTGTCCGCGCATGCCGCGGATGACGCCGCGCCCGCGGCACCGATTACCTGACAGGTTCCCCCATGTTCGACTTCCCCCGCCCGGGCCGCGCACCGCGCCCGTCCCGCCTGTGCATCGCGTTGCTGGCTGCCGGCCTGGCCAGTGCCGCGCCGTCCGTATTGGCGCAGAGCGCCGCAGGTGGCCACGCTGTCGTGCAGCGTTTCGACATCCCCGCGCAGCCGCTGGACGATGCATTGCGCAGCTACATGCGCCAGTCGGGCGTGCAGGTGGTGTACCCGGCCAGCCTCACCCAGGGCGTGACCTCGCGCGCGATCAGCAGCAGCCTGTCCGCCAGCGAAGCGCTGCAGCTGCTGCTGCATGGCACCGGCCTGGCCGTGCGCCGTGTCAGTGCCGACGCGGTCACGCTGGAAGCTGCGACGCCGGTGCAGGCCGGCGCGGGCGTAATCGTCACCGAAACGCTGAGCGTGGCCGGTGACCGCGTCGGTGACGGGTCGGCCAGCGATGAAGCGCGCCTGCTCGACAGCTACCGCAGCGTCGGCTCGACCACCACGCTCAACCGCACGCACCTGGAGCGCTTCCGTGGCACCTCCAATGGTGACATCGTCAAGGGTATCGCTGGCGTCACCGCCGGCGATCCGCGCGTAGGCAACGGCTTCGACGTCAACATCCGCGGCATCCAGGGCCAGAGCCGGGTACCGGTGATCATCGATGGTGGCCAGTCCAGCATGGACACCTACCGTGGCTACGCCGGCCAGTCGCAGCGCAGCTATCTCGATCCGGACCTGATCTCCAGCCTGACCATCACCAAGGGCCCGAGCCTGCAGGCCAACGCATCCGGCGGCATCGGCGGCGTGGTCGAAATGGAAACGCTGAAAATCGGCGACGTACTGCGCGAAGGCCGCGACTTCGGCGTGCGTGTGCGCGGCGGCCTGGCCAATGCCAGTGCCAACAATCTGCCGGCCTACGGCGCCGCGCCGCGCACCGACCGCAGCGCCACCGGCAGCCAGTTCTTCAACGTGGCGGGCGCAGGGCACTGGGATCGTTTCGATCTGGTCGCCGCATACGCCTACCGCGACAACGGCAACTACTTTGCCGGCCGGCATGGCTATGACGACTTCCCGCAGACCCGTCGCACGCTGGCACCGCTGAATCCGCCGCGCACTGAAGTGTTCAACACTTCCTCGCGCTCCAAGTCGGCGCTGCTCAAGGGCACCTGGCGCATCGACGATGCGCAGACCCTGGAAGCCGGCTACCGCCGCTATGAAGGCACCGCTGGCGAGATCATGGCCTCGCAGATCATTCGCGTCGACCGCGACCGCATCCCGCAGTGGGACCCGGGCCACGTCGACATGGACAGCTACAGCCTGCGCTACCGCTTCAACCCGGACAACGAGCTGGTCGATCTGCGCGTCAACGCCTGGTACACCGATACCGACAGCGTGATGTACAACAGCCTGACCGGCATCACCCCGTGGTATTTCGATCGCCGCACCGAGTGGTACGACGCGCCCAGCTTCAGCGGCGATCCCGGCTACAAGGACGCCTACCGCAATCCGCTGCGGCAGAAGCGCTTCGGCCTGGATGCCAGCAACACCTCCAAGTTCGATACCCGTGCCGGTGCGTTCACGCTCGACTACGGTCTGTCCTACAGCGATGAAGACATCGCGCCGGGCAGCTCGGGACCGGTCATGCATGACGACCTGGTCAACAACCGCTTCCTGCGTAATGCCGAGCGCAAGGAATACAGCGCGGTTGCCTCGCTGAAGTGGCAGCCCGACGAGCATTGGGAGCTGCTGGCCGGTGGCCGCTGGAACCGCGTGGATGTGCATGACCGCAACCGCCTGGCCACGCCTGACGCCTACGAGGTACAGGGCCAGTACCGCTACACCGAGCTGCTCAACGGCAACCCGGCGCTGCCGTCGTGGCGCGCCAAGCGCATCGCGCTGCTGAACTGGTATCCGGACGCCAACGGCAACTTCACCCAGCAGTCGTTGCTGGCCTCGCCGTACAAGAAGGGCACGGTGGCCGACATCGGCGGCTGGAACTTCTACGACGCCGGCAAGGCACAGGACCTGGAAGTGCCGGTCAGCTGGAGCTGGTCGCAGCCGATCCGCCGCCGCGACAGTGCGTTCTCGCCGACCGCCAGCGTGGCCTACCGCTTCAGCGAAGACACGATGGTCTACGTGAAGTACGCCGAAGGCACCAAGCTGCCGAGCCTGTTCGAGACCACGCTGGGATTGTTCACTGCCGCCAAGCCGGTTGGCGAGTTGAAGCCGGAACGCGCGCGCAGCTGGGAAATCGGAGCCAGCACCATCCGCTACGACCTGTTCACCAACGGTGACCGCCTGGCGTTGAAGCTGGCCTACTTTGATACCCGCATCGACGACCTGATCACCCGCGACTACCGCACGCTGTCGGCCGGTCTCATCCGCAACGTCGACCAGTTCAAGGTGTCGGGCATGGAGTTCCAGTCCAGCTATGACAGCGGCAAGGTGTTCGCCGACCTGTCCGCGCATTACTACTTCAAGGCCAAGACCTGCGCACCGGACATCGCCGCCGAGCGCCGTGCCTATGGGGTACAGCGCAAGAACGCGGAGTTGGCCGGTACGCCGGACTGCGTGGATGGCGGCTTCGAGGGCTCGTACACCAACACGCAGAATCCGCCGCGCTACATGGTCAACCTGACCCTGGGCTCGCGCCTGTTCGACGAGCGCCTGACGTTCGGCACCCGCGTGATTCACAACGCCGGGCCGATCAGCAAGCTGGACAAGGAGTGGAACGTGGGCCTGTCGGCGATCCAGCAGCTGTACCGGCCGACCACCCTGGTCGACCTGTTCGCCAGCTGGACCTTCAACGACCAGTGGTCGGTGGAAGCGGGCGTGGACAACCTGACCGACCGCTACTACCTGGATCCGCTTGCCCTGGGCGTGATGCCGGCACCGGGCCGTACCGCGCGGCTGGCGCTGACCTGGAAGTACTGAGCGGAGGGGTCGGATCCCTTTCCTGCGGAAAGGGCTCTGACCCCATCGGTTCGGCCATCCACGCATGGCGTGGATCTACTGGCGATCTGCCTGTGGGGTAGTGCCGGGCCATGCCCGCCGCCTGCTTACAGCCCGGTCGCGGCCTTCACCGCATCTTCGTGCAGTGATTCGTTCAGCTCATCGACCACGGTGCTCCACGCCGCATCGGCCTGCAGCGACTCGGACAGGAACTGGCGCTGGGCATCGTTCCAGTAAGGTGCCTCGGCCACTTCAACGTCGGTGGCCAGCTGGTGCCCACGGATGAAGTCGGCGATGCCCTCGGCGCTGGCATCCAGGCCCAGCTGCAGGAACAGGTTGGTCATGCGCGGTTCGGTGGTGATCATCGTCGGTTCCGGGTGGAAGAAGGGGATGGCCCATTATCGGCGCACACGGGCTTGGGGAAAGCCCCGCAGCATACGTCTACAGCAGGACGACCCTCCTGGCATTCCCCCATGAACGCACACATCGCTCCTGAAGACAGCCGCAGCCTGCGGCTCAAGGCCGCCACCCGCGACAGTCACGGCGCCCTGGACAAGCGCATCATGGCCGGCGACATCTTCGCCGACCGCAGCAACTTCGCCCGCTTCCTGCGCGTGCAGTACCGCTTCCACCGCAGCATCGACGCGTTGTATGCCAACCCAGCGCTGGATGCACTGCTGCCTGACCTGGCCGAGCGCCGCCGCCTGCTGCAGGTCGCCCGCGACCTGCAGGACCTGGAACAGACGACGCCGGGCGAAGACATCGCCGCGCTGCCGTCGGACCTGGCGCTGCCGGATGCGTTGGGTTGGCTGTACGTGGCCGAAGGCTCCAACCTGGGCGGCACCGTGCTGTACAAGATGGCCGCCAAGCTCGGCCTGGATCGCGACTTCGGCGCCCGTCACCTGGCCGCGCACCCGGATGGCGCCGCCCGTCACTGGCGTGAGTTCACCGCCGCACTGGACGCGGTGCCGCTGAGTGCCGAGCAGGAGCAGCAGGTGATCGATGCGGCCGACGCCGCGTTCCGCAGTGTGCACGGCCACGTTGAAGTGGAATTCTCCTGATGCACGGCTCCTGCCCACAGGCGCAACCCTGATGCGCTGGCTCTGGTTCGCGCTGGGCTGGCTGATGGTCGGCCTCGGGGTGATCGGCGCATTGCTGCCGGTGATGCCGACCACCATCTTCCTGATCCTGGCGGTGGGCTGCTTCGCGCGCAGTTCGCCGAAGTTCGAGCAGCGCCTGCTGGCGCACCCCCGCTATGGCCCGTCGCTGCGGCTGTGGCGTGAACAAGGCGCAGTCTCGCGCAAGGGCAAGGCGTTCGCCAGCGCGGGCATGGCCGTGGGGTTTGCGATGTTCTGCTGGGGCGCGCATCCGTCCTGGCGCCTGCTGCTGGGCGTGGGCCTGTTCTTTGCGGTCAGCGCCGGCTATGTGCTCAGCCGCCCGGCGCCGCGCTTGGACCCTGCGCCACTGGTGGAAGTAGACGATGCCAATGATCCGCGCGCGGCCCGCCGCCGTGCTGCTTCCCCCGATACCGATGGAACCCGAGACGATGCTGCCTGCTGACCTGGCCCCCGTGGCCGCCCCCGCACTGACGCCCTGGGGCATGTACCTGGCCGCCGATGTGGTGGTGAAGGCGGTGATGATCGCGCTGGCCCTGGCATCGCTGGCCACCTGGACTGTGCTGCTGGCCAAGGGCTGGGAACTGGCCCGTCAGGCCCGGCAGCTGCGTGCAGCACGCGCGCTGTTGCTGCAGGTGCCGAGCCTGCCCACCGGAGGCGCCGATGCCAGCGTGCTGCAGGGCACTGCGCTGGCAATGCTGGATGCGGCGCGCACCGAACTGCGCCTGTCGCAGGATCTGGATAGCCGCGACGGTATCAAGGAACGCGTCGCCTCGCGGCTGGATCGGATCGAACTGGACACGGCGCGCGTGCAGCGGCGCGGTATCGGGGTGCTCGCCAGCATCGGCGCGGTGGCGCCGTTCGTC
This sequence comes from Stenotrophomonas sp. AN71, assembly GCF_050435725.1. Taxonomy (NCBI): domain Bacteria; kingdom Pseudomonadati; phylum Pseudomonadota; class Gammaproteobacteria; order Lysobacterales; family Lysobacteraceae; genus Stenotrophomonas; species Stenotrophomonas sp. AN71. The sequence continues at coordinate 164,536 of NZ_JBNDKU010000003.1, forward strand.
GGCCTGTTCGGCACGGTGTGGGGCATCATGAACAGCTTCATCGGCATTGCCCACAGCAACACCACCAACCTGGCGGTGGTGGCCCCCGGTATTGCCGAGGCGCTGCTGGCGACCGCGCTGGGCCTGGTCGCGGCGATTCCGGCGGTGCTGGTCTACAACCACTTCAGTCGTGCGCTGGCCGGCCTGCGTGGGCTGCTCGGCGATCTGTCGGCCGCAGTACAGCAGCTGGTGTCGCGCGATCTCGATCGCACCGCTCCGCGCACCGCAGCGACGCCGCTGCGCGCGGTGCACTGAGGTACGACGATGGCGATCAGGACTGCATCCGACCGCGACGACGCACCGGAAGAAGCACACGAGATCAATGTCACGCCCTTCATCGACGTGATGCTGGTGCTGCTGATCATCTTCATGGTGGCCGCGCCGCTGGCCACCGTATCGGTGCCGGTGCAGCTGCCGGCCAGCAGCGCCGGTGCCACGCCGCCGGACCAGGCACCGGTGTACGTGACCGTGCAGGCCGATCTGTCGCTGCGCGTGGGCGAGCAGGCGGTGGCACGCGACAGGCTGGCTGCTGCACTGTCGGCAGCGACCCGCGGTGATACCGAACAGCGCATCTTCCTGCGCGCCGATACCCGCGTGCCTTACGGCGAACTCATGGCGACGCTGGACGGGCTGCGTGCCGCAGGCTACCTGAAGGTCGCACTGGTCGGCCTGGAGCAGGGCGCGCGATGAGTGGACTGCGGCGCTGGGCGACCAGCCTGGCGATCGTGTTGCTGGTGCATGCGCTGCTGATCGGCGCGGCCTGCTGGTGGGCGGCGCGTGCACCGGCTTTGACGGCTGCCGCCCCGCCAGCGGCACTGATGCTGGAACTGGCACCGATGGCACAGGCGCCACCGGTGCCGCCGCGTGAGGTCGCCACCGGGCCGCTGCAACAGCAACAGCAGCGGCAGGCACCGAAACCGGCGCTGCGTGAGCAACCCAAAGCGCCGGTGCTGCCGCAGGGCGATCTGCCGCCGCCGCGTGCGCCGGAGCCGACACCCTCGCCGGAGGCTGCCGACACCAATGTCGCGCAGACCAGCGCACCTCCGCAGGTGGCCGCCGACGCGGCCGCACGCTACACCGCACCACAGACCACGGCCGGCGAACGCAGCCGCGCCGAGGCGACCTGGGAAGGCCGCCTGCTCGGGCATCTGCAGAAGCATCGTCGCTATCCACGTCAGGCCGAGCGGCTGCGCCAGCAGGGCGTGGTCTACGTACGATTTGCCGTAGCTCGCGATGGTGCAGTGTCCGGATTGAAGCTGGGCCGCAGCAGTGGCTTCGAACTGCTCGACCAGGAGACGCTGGATACCGTGCAGCGTGCCAGCCCGGTGCCGGTACCGCCGGCCGAGGTGGCCGGCGACCCGGTGGAGGTGATGGTGCCGGTGTCGTTCTTCCTGCGCGGGCGGTGACGGCACCGGGGTCGGATCCCTTTCCGCAGGAAAGGGCTCTGACCCCATCGGAGCCGTCATCCACGCATGGCGTGGATCTACAGCAGCGGCACCAGCAGCAGCGCCACGATGTTGATGATCTTGATCAGCGGGTTGATCGCCGGGCCGGCGGTGTCCTTGTACGGGTCGCCGACGGTATCGCCGGTTACTGCGGCCTTGTGCGCTTCGCTGCCCTTGCCACCGAAGTGGCCATCTTCGATGTACTTCTTGGCGTTGTCCCACGCGCCGCCGCCGGTGGTCATCGAAATGGCCACGAACAGGCCGGTCACGATCGTGCCGATCAGCAGGCCACCCAGTGCGCGCGGCCCCAGCAGCAGGCCCACCACCACCGGTACCGCCACTGGCAGCAGTGAGGGCACGATCATTTCGCGGATCGCCGAACGGGTCAGCATGTCCACCGCCTTGTCGTACTGCGGCTTGGCGGTGCCCTGCATGATGCCGGGGATCTCGCGGAACTGGCGGCGCACTTCCTCCACCACGGCGCCGGCGGCGCGGCCCACCGCTTCCATCGCCATCGCACCGAACAGATAGGGAATCAGGCCGCCGATCAGCAGGCCGATGATCACCGTGTGGTCGCTGAGGTCGAAGCGGAATTCCTGGCCTGGATTGGCCGCCTGCAGGTTGTGCGTGTAGTCGGCGAACAGCACCAGTGCCGCCAGCGCCGCCGAACCGATGGCATAGCCCTTGGTCACCGCCTTGGTGGTATTGCCCACCGCATCGAGCGGATCGGTGATGTCGCGGATCTCCGACGGCAGCTCGGCCATCTCGGCGATGCCACCGGCGTTGTCGGTGATCGGCCCATAGGCATCGAGGGCGACGATCATGCCGGCCATCGACAGCATCGCCGTGGCAGCGATGGCGATGCCGTACAGGCCACCCAGCGCGAATGCCCCCCAGATCGCCGCACACACCGCCACCACCGGCAGCGCGGTGGACTTCATCGAGATGCCCAGGCCGGCGATGATGTTGGTGCCGTGGCCGGTGGTCGAGGCCTGTGCTACGTGCTGCACCGGCTTGTACTGGGTACCGGTGTAGTACTCGGTGATCCACACGATCAGGCCGGTCAGCACCAGGCCGATCAGCGCGCAGCCGTACAGTGCGATGGGCCCGTGCACGTTGTCGCCCATCAACCCGGTGGTGATCGGGTAGAAGGCGATCGCAGCCAGCACACCGGAGACGATCACGCCTTTGTACAGCGCACCCATGATCGAGCCGCCCGGCTTCACCTTGACGAACAGCGCACCGATGATCGAAGCGATGATCGATACGCCACCCAGTACCAGTGGATACAGCACCGCGTTGGCACCGGCTTCGGCCAGCATCAGGCTGCCCAGCAGCATGGTGGCGATGACGGTCACCGCATAGGTCTCGAACAGGTCGGCGGCCATGCCGGCGCAGTCGCCGACGTTGTCACCGACGTTGTCGGCGATCACTGCCGGGTTGCGCGGGTCATCCTCGGGAATGCCGGCTTCGACCTTGCCGACCAGGTCGGCGCCAACGTCGGCGCCCTTGGTGAAGATGCCACCGCCCAGGCGCGCGAAGATCGAGATCAGCGACGAGCCGAACGCCAGGCCGACCAGCGCGTGCAGTGCCTGCTCCATCGGCAGGCCCATGCGCAGCAGCAGCGAGTAGTAGCCGGCTACGCCCAGCAGGCCCAGCCCGACCACCAGCATGCCGGTGATGGCTCCGCCGCGGAAGGCGACGTCCATTGCGGCGCTGATGCCGTGACGTGCGGCCTCGGCGGTGCGCACGTTGGCGCGTACCGAAACATTCATGCCGATGTAGCCGGCCGCGCCGGACAGTACCGCGCCGATGGCGAAGCCAATGGCGGTGTACCAGCTGAGGAAAATGCCAACCAGCACGAACAGCACCACGCCGGCGACGCCGATGGTCAGGTACTGGCGGTTGAGATAGGCGCGCGCGCCTTCCTGGATGGCGGTCGCGATCGCGACCATGCGCTCATTGCCGGTGGGTTGGCGCAGGATCCAGCGCGCCGAGACGATTCCGAACAGGATCGCGAGGATGGCGCAGCCCAGCGCCAGTGACAGCCCGTGACGTTCCAGCATTAGACCCCTCCGCAGAATGGATGATGAGCATCCAGTGGCGATGAACTTCACCACGAAGGGGACGACGGGCTGCAGCCTGGAACCAACCCGTGCCGACCATGGCGGTCGTCCAACGTATGGCGGTGTTCAGCATTCCCTGGTGCCCGCAGTATGCGTGCACCAGCGCCGGGATGGTAGCGCCGGGCCATGCCCGGCGAGCGCAGTGGCTGCTCGATGGATGCGCCTTTGCACCCCGTTAAGCCAGTCTCTGCAAGCCTGCGCCCAGTCCTGAAGGAGATTTCCGATGCGCCTGTCCCTGTTGATGCTTGCCGCTCTGGTCCCGGCCGTGCCGGCACTTGCCGCGGAAACCCCGGAGCTGCAGCGCGCAGTCGGTGCACCCCAGGCGGTGGGCGTGGTGCACACGCTGCGGCAGATCCCCGAGGCCTGTGCCCGGCTGGAAGGTGCGTTCACCGGCCAGGCCGCCGAGTCCTACCGCTTCTCCGCCGTGCGCATCAGCGAGCAGTGCCAGCCGCGTGCACGTTTCGTCGACTACACCAAGGCACAGCCGAGTACCGACAAGGGCTGGAAGCTCAATGATGTGATCCGCGTGCCCAACGCCGCATGCCCGGCGCAGCAGGCTGTGGTGCGGGTGTGGCGCCTGCCGGTCAACAATGCGCAGTCTTTGGACGGCCAGGGCCAGTCGCGCATCTACCTGGAAGAGGCGAAGAAGCAGGCGGCGGCCGGCCAGATTCCGCAGGTGACGATGTTCGCCGCGCAGTTGCAGATGGAAGGCAAGGCCTGCAATTGAGGCTGAGCATCCACGCATGGCGTGGATCTACTGCATGCCGCTCACACCGGCACCTGGCGCCCGATCAGCACCACATTGTCCTTTGGCAGCTGCAGGAAGTCGGCGGTGTGCAGTGAATTGCGCGCCATGAATGCAAACAGCGCCTTCTGCCAGCGTGCTGGACCTTCATGGGAGTCACCGGGCACCACTTCCAGGTAGCCGATGTAGTAGGTGGCTTCGGCCAGAGCCAGTTCCGGGGCCAGGGCGGAGGCCTGCTGCAGAGCGGCGGGCACGTCGGACTTTTCCATGAAGCCGAAACGCGTGGTCGCGTGCCAGTAGCCCGGGCGCAGCTGTTCCAGCCGCAGGCGCTGGCTGTCGTTGATCCATGGCACGGATTCGTTGACGACATTGACCACCAACAGGTGCTGGTGAAGCGCGCCGTTGTGACGCACATGCCAGGCCATCACCGGCGGCACGCCCTCATCGCTGCGTGACAGGAACACACCGGTCCCCGGCACGCGCGGGATGGAGGCTGTCTCCAGTTCTGCCATGAACACGTCCAGGTCGATCGCCTGTTCGCGCACGTGCGCCAGCACCATCGCCACGCCGCGGTGCCAGACCCGCATCAGGCCGAACACCATCGCCGCCAGCAGCAGCGGAACATAGCCGCCATCGACGAGCTTGTCGAAGTTGGCCAGGAAGAAGGCCAGGTCGATGCACAGGAAGAAGCCGGCAACCAGCAGGGTGCGCAGCCGGCCCCAGCCCCAGATCTCGCGCATGGCCACGGCCAGCAGGCTGGAGGTCAGCAGCATGGTGGTGGCCACGGCCAGGCCGTAGGCCGAGGCCAGGTTGTCCGACTTCTGGAACACCAGGATCAGCGCAACGGTCACCCCCATCAGCAGCCAGTTGACCACTCCGATGTAGATCTGGCCATGGCCCTGCGCCGAGGTCTGCTTCACCCGCAACCGCGGCAGCCAGCCCAGCTGCATGGCCTGCCGGGTCATCGAGAACGCACCGGTGATGATCGACTGGCTGGCGATGATGGTGGCCAGCGTGGCCAGGCCGACGTAGGGCACCAGCAGCATGTCCGGGCACAGGCGGAAGAAGATGTTGTCGGTGGTCGGCGTGCCGGTCATCACCAGCGCGGTCTGCCCGGCATAGTTGAGCAGCAGGCTGGGCAGCACCACCACCGACCAGGCAACGCGGATCGGCCCGGCGCCGAAGTGCCCCATGTCCGCGTACAGGGCTTCGGCACCGGTGACACAGAGGAACACGCCACCCAGGATCAGGAAGCCGGAATAGCCATTGGAGAACAGGTAGTGCAGCCCGAGCAGCGGATTGAGGGCCTGCAGCACCTGCGGGTGGCGGAGGATGCCGGCGATGCCGAGCACGGCCATGACCAGGAACCAGAGCAGCATGATCGGGCCGAACGCGCGGCCGATCTTCGCCGTGCCCAGTGGCTGGATCGCAAACAGGGCCACCAGGATCACCGTGGCGGCCGGCAGCACGTAGGGCTCGATGTCGGCGGTGACCAGCTTCAGCCCTTCCAGTGCCGACAGCACCGAGATGGCCGGCGTGATCGCACCATCGCCGTAGATCAGCGCCGCACCGAACAGGCCCAGCGCCACGATGACCGGGCGCTTGTGCCGCTTGATGCCCAACAGCGACATCAGCGCGAGGATGCCGCCTTCGCCATCGTTGGTGATGCGCATGGCCAGGGTCACGTACTTCACCGAGGTGATCACGATCAGCGTCCACACGATCAGCGACAACACTCCCAGCGCGACGGTCTCGGTGGCCACGCCGGCGCTGCGGCTCATGCCGAGGATGGTCTTGAGGGTGTACAGGGGGCTGGTGCCGATGTCGCCGAATACGACACCCAGCGCCGCCAGACCGGAGGCCGACAGCCCGGCGCCGCGCAGTGTTGCGCCGGAGGGGGAGGGCGATGGGCGAACGGAGCGGCTCAGGAGCGACCTCGCCCGCGGCGGGCTGTGCAGGAAGCCCGGTCAACGGCGCACCCACCCGGGCACGGCACGCCCGGACCGGAGGCAGGCACGCGCAGGCAGCTTCCGGCGCGTGCCGTGGTGATGCAGTGAAGCTGCGCGGGTGCGTAGCGCCGGTTCAGCCCTCGAAGGCCGGCAGCTTCTTCTTCACCGCCACATTCTTCAGCGTGACGTACTTCGGCAGGCCGTCGGCGCCGTAGGGCAGTGGCGCTTCGCCCTTGATCAGCGGCGACAGGTAGGCACGTGCCTTGGCGGTGATGCCGAAGCCATCGCGGCGGATGAAGCCAGCGGGCATCTTCTTCTCGTGGTTGGCGATCTTCGACAGCGGCGCCGCCTCGATCTTCCAGCGATACGGCGCATCGCTGCTGCGCACGATCACCGGCATCACCCCGTTCTGGCCCTTCAGTGCCAGCTGCACGGCCGCCTTGCCGACTGCTTGGGCCTGCTCCCAGTCGGTCTTGCTGGCCAGGTGGCGGGCCGAGCGCTGCAGGTAGTCGGGCAGGGCCCAGTGCACCTTCAGGCCCAGCTGGTCCTTGACCCGGCCGGCCAGGTGCGCGGCCACGCCGCCCAGCTGCGAATGGCCGAACGAGTCCTTGCCGCCACCGGCATCGGCGACGAAGCGGCCATCGGCGGTGGCGATGCCTTCCGAGGCCACCACCACGCAGTAGCCGACGCGCTCGACCACCGCCTTCACCTTGGCCAGGAACACGGCCTCGTCGTAGGCGCGCTCGGGCAGCAGGATGATGTGCGGGGCCTGGTCATCGCCATTGCCGGCCAGGCCGGCGGCCGCGGCCAGCCAACCGGCGTGGCGCCCCATCGCCTCGTAGATGAAGACGCGGGTGGAGGTTTCGGCCATCGCCGCCACGTCCAGCGCCGCCTCGCGCACCGACACGGCGGTGTACTTGGCCGCCGAGCCGAAGCCGGGGCAGGTGTCGGTCACCGCCAGGTCGTTGTCGATGGTCTTGGGCACGCCGATGCAGGTCAGGTCGTAGCCGGAGGCCTGGGCCAGCTGCGAGACCTTCAGCGCGGTGTCGGCCGAGTCGTTGCCGCCGTTGTAGAGGAACCAGCGCACGTCGTGCGCGCGCAGCACCTCCAGCAGGCGGTCGTAGCGGGCGCGGTCGGCGTCCAGCGATTTCAGCTTGACCCGGCACGAGCCGAACGCGCCGCCGGGGGTATGGGCCAGGGCGCGGATGGCCGCGGCGCTCTCCTTGCTGGTGTCGATCAGCTCCTCGCGCAGCGCGCCAAGGATGCCGTTGCGGGCGGCCAGGACCTTGATGCCCTTGGCCCGCGCCTGTTCGATCACCGCCGCCGCCGTGGCATTGATGACCGCGGTGACGCCGCCGGACTGGGCGTAGAGGAGAGTACCGTTGCGCATGCTTCTACCTGCTCGGGGGAGGGGACATTGCAGGGACATTACCCGGATGCGCTAAAGTGGCGCTATTGCGGTGCAGCGATACCGGACCGTCCGGGACGCGAACCTTCTTAATTTTCAACACGTTGGAGTCAGGTCAATGCGATTGGTTCTGTTGGGACCGCCCGGTTCGGGCAAGGGGACACAGGCGACGCGCCTGAAGGAAAAGCTGGACATCGCCCACATTTCGACCGGTGACATGCTGCGCGCGGAAATCGCCGCCGGCTCGGAGCTGGGCAAGCAGGCCAAGACGGTGATGGACGCCGGCAATCTGGTCTCGGACGAGATCCTGCTGGGCATGCTGAAGTCGCGCCTGGCCCAGGCCGATGTCGCCAAGGGCTTCATCCTCGACGGTTATCCGCGCAACGTCGCCCAGGCCAATGCGCTGGACGGCATGCTGGCCGGGATCGGCCAACCGCTGGACGCTGTGGTGCAGCTGGACGTGGCCACCGAACTGCTGGTCGATCGCATCGCCGGTCGTGCCAAGGAGCAGGGCCGTGCCGACGACAACCCGGAATCGGTGCGCCAGCGCCTGCAGGTCTACAACGACCAGACGGCCCCGGTGGTCGATTTCTACGCCGGCCGTGGCACCCTGGCCCGCGTCGACGGCGTCGGTGAGCTGGACGAGATCGAAGCCCGCATCCTGGCCGCGATCAAGGGGTAATCCGGCAGGGCTGGCCTGCTGCCGCCCCGCACGGACACAAAAAACACAGGCCTGGTCCGTGAGGATCAGGCCTGTGTCGTTTCATAGGCGCCAGCGAAGGGCTTGCTCAGGGCCCCGCAGCATGAGCTCCCTTGGGGATGGCCTCTTGGGGAGTAGGACCGGTTCGGGTACTGCGGCTGGCAGTTCGAATTGTGTCCGGGTTCACAGAACATCGCTATCGGGAATTCCCTGACAGTCGATTGGAGTTTTCTCACATCCCATGTAGGGGTTGTCTTACCCGGGATCGGACATTGGCCCTATACAGCCGTCATCGGTCACAATCCTCGGTCATGAGCAGCGTACATATCCTTGCAATCGCCGGCACCTTCATGGGCGGCGTGGCCGCCCTGGCGCGGGAACTGGGCCATACGGTCAGTGGCAGCGACCAGGCCATCTATCCGCCGATGTCGACCCAGCTCGAGCAGCTGGGCATCACCCTGGACCAGGGCTACCGCGCCGACAGCGTGCCGGCCGGCACCGACGAGGTGGTGATCGGCAACGCGCTCTCGCGCGGCAATCCGGCCGTGGAGGCGGTGCTCGACGCCGGCCAGCGCTACATTTCCGGTGCGCAGTGGCTGTCCGAGCAGGTCCTGCCGGGCCGCGACACCCTGGCCGTGGCCGGCACCCACGGCAAGACCACCACCACCACCATCCTCACCTGGCTGCTGGAAAGCGCCGGGCGCTCGCCGGGCTTCCTGATCGGGGGCGTGGCCGAAGATTTCGGCGTCTCCGCGCGCGTGGGCCAGGGCCGCGAATTCGTGGTCGAGGCCGATGAGTACGACACCGCCTTCTTCGACAAGCGCAGCAAGTTCGTGCACTACCGGCCGCTGGTGGCCATCCTCAACAACCTCGAATACGACCACGCCGACATCTTCCCGGACGTGGCCGCGATCCAGCGCCAGTTCCACCATCTGGTGCGCACGGTACCGGCACGTGGCCGGCTGATCGTCAATGGCGAGGACCCGCACCTGGCCGAGGTGCTGGCGATGGGCTGCTGGACCCCGGTCGAGCGTTTTGGCTTCGACCCGTCGCTGGAATGGCATGCCGAGTTGCTGGCCGCCGATGGCAGCGCGTTCCGCGTGCACCATCGCGGGCAGGCATTGGGCGACGTGCAGTGGTCGCTGCTGGGTCGCCACAACGTGCTCAATGGCCTGGCCGCGCTGGCCGCCGCACATGCCGTGGGCGTGGCGCCGGCCGAAGTGATTCCGGCACTGGCGCGCTTCCGCAGCGTCAAGCGCCGCATGGAAGTGATCGGCAGCCATGACGGCATTACCGTCTACGACGATTTCGCCCATCACCCGACCGCGATCGCCACCACGCTGGAGGGCCTGCGTGCCAAGGTCGGCGATGCGCGCATCGTGGTTGCGATGGAGCCGCGCAGCAACTCGATGCGGCTGGGCGCGCATGCGCAGGCGCTGGCCCCGTCGCTGGCGCTGGCCGACGAGGTGGTGTTCCTGCATCGCCCGGAACTGGCCTGGGATGCCGCAGCCGTGATCGCGGCGGTGCGCGGTGAGGCGCATGCCGTGCCGGATACCGACGCATTGCTGGCCCAGCTGCAGTCCAGCGCGCGCCAGGGCGACCACGTGGTGTTCATGTCCAACGGCGGCTTCGACGGCGCACCGCGCCGCTTCCTCGCCGCCCTGCAGGCCCGATGAGCACCGATACCCTGCTGCCGTTGTTTCCGCTGCACACCACGCTGGTGCCGGGTGCGGCCGTTGGCCTGCGCGTGTTCGAACGGCGCTACCTCGACCTGGTCCGCGACAGCGGCCGCAGCGGCGAGGGTTTCGGCGTCTGCTTGATCCTCGAGGGGCAGGACGTGGGCGCACCGGCAACGCCGGCCGCCTATGGCGTGCAGGTACGCATCGAGGACTTCGATGTCGGCGCCGATGGCGTGCTGCAGCTGCGCCTGCGCGGCACCCGCCGCTTCCATGTCGAGCGCACCCGCGTGCGCGACAACGGGTTGGTTGTGGCCAACGTGCGCTGGTGCGAGGAAGACCCTGACGACGAACTGCGGCCGCAGCACGCGCTGTTGGCCACGGTGCTGGGGCACATCATCGAACAGGCCGGCGAGGCCTATGCACCGGCCACGCCGGCATTGCTGGACCAGGCCAGCTGGGTCGGCTGGCGGCTGGCCGAGCTGTTGCCGTTGAGCGAGCAGCAGCGCCTGCAGCTGCTGCAGCTGGATGATCCGCACCAGCGTCTGCAGCAGTTGCTGGGCTGGATGCCGTAAGCCCTGCTTCTGGTGGGTGTGCACCTTGGTGCACACGCTTGGGCTTGCGTGAGGAACGCCATCCACGCATGGCGTGGATCTACCTTCGCCGGGCGTGCCCTCGTGTTATCACGCCGAATCCCATGTTCGCCGGGCATGGCCCGGCGCTACCACGCGGATTCCATGCCCGGCGAACCGATCACGGCGTAGTCTTCAACCGCAGCACCGGCAACCCGGTTTCGCTGTGCACGGCCTCGCGCTGCGGCAGGCCCTGCACGGCCTCCTTCACCGCGTTCATCGCCGGGTCGACCCCGCGCACCGGATGCCACATGCCGATCCACTCGAAATGGCGCTCGTAGCGCAGGGTCTGTGCGCTGCCCAGCCACAGCGGGGTCGCGCCCGGCTGCAGCTGCGCCGCCGCCGGCCACAGGCGCAGCACGTAGCGCTCGTCCGGCTTGGCGCCCTGGCGCACCATCAGCAGTGCTTCCACGCGGGTTTCCAGCGTTGCCGGAAGCACCGGCAATTCATCGGCACCGGTGTTCTTGTCCAGCATCAACAGCGCTTCCTGCCAGCCGGCCTGTTCCTGCCGCTTCCAGCCGCGTGCTTCCAGCTGCGCCTGCAGCGGCGCCAACGGACCGGCCACCTGTACGTCCAGCGGCCAGCGCTGGTCGTCGTCGAATTCATTGCGGCGGGCCGGCAGCGTTGCCCAGTCCTGCTGCCACCAGGCCTGCATGTCCATCGCCTGCGGGGCCGGCAGGGTCGGCTCGAAGCGTTCCAGCTTCACCGGGATGTGGCGCGGCGCGTACCACATCGCCGCCAGCGCAAAGACGCCGTAGAACAGCCAGGCCACCGGTTTCACCCAGAACGAGCGGTTGAAGCGGCGGCGGTAGGCGATGCCCAGCACCAGCAGCCAGAACGTGCCGAACAGCATGCCGCCGATCACATCGCTCAGCCAATGTGCGCCCAGGTACAGGCGCGAGAAACCGATCAGGCTGACCACGATGCCCGACACCAGGTACGGCCAGACGCGGGTGCGGCCGGGCATCTCGCGCGCGATCAGCACCGCGAAGAAGCCGAAGGTGATGGTGGCCATGGTCACCGACACCGACGGGAAGCCGAAGCCGCTGCTGGCATCGACCGGGCGCACCACATCCACGGTGGCGCCGAGCAGCATGGTCAGTGCCAGGCCGAAGGCGAGTGCCGCCAGCCAGTGTGCAGCGGCCATCCAGCGCCGGCGCCAGATCAGGTAGCCCATCGCCGCTGCCGTGGCCGGCAGCAGCACCTGCCATGCGCCCAGCGAGGCCAGTGCGGCCATCGGGTAGTCGGCCAGCGGGTTGCGCAGCGCCAGCATTGCCTGGTGCACCAGCAGGTCGATCGCCAGCGGTTCACCGTGCGCGACCACCACGGTCAACAGCGCGAACCAGCCCCAGCCCAGCACCAGCAGCATCAATGCCAGCATCGCCAGCGGCACCGACTCGCGGCGCTTCGGGTCCAGCACGCCCACCGTGTAGCGGCCCAGCGTCGGATGGCGGTTGGACCAGTCCAGCAGGCGTGCCAGCCAGTTGTCCATGCGCGCGGCCGACCAGCGGTAGCCGTACAGCACGATGGCCCAGACCAGGCCGAGGATCACCACCAGCAGGCCGACCACCACCACCAGGCGTCCGGCCACGGCGGCGACGGCGTCGTACGCTTCGCCGAGCACCCAGCCCGGCGCGAGGAACAGCACGGCCCAGGAAATGCTGGCGATGCCGCTGGCCTGCATGTAGCGGCTGGCCGGCATCTTCAACATGCCGGCGATGGCGGGCACGAACGGCCGGATCGCGCCCACGTAGCGCGCCACCAGGATGCTCTTGAACGCATTGCGGCGGAACAGGTTCTCGCCGCGGTCGAGCAGCTGCGGGTAGCGGCTGAACGGCCACACGCCACGCAGGCGGTCGCCCCAGCGGCGGCCGATCCAGTAACTGATGCCGTCACCGGCAAATGCACCCAGCGCCGCCGCGGCCACCGCGTACGGCCCGGAGATCTGGCCCAGGCCGATGAACACGCCCACCGCGAACAGCAGCGGCAGCGCCGGCACGATGGCACCGAGAATGATCACCGCATCGCAGAAGGCGATGAGGAAGATAACGGCACCCGCCAATACGGGGTGAGCGGCAATCCACGCAAGCGTGGCGTCGATCCATGAAGAGTCCATTGCCCGATTATAGGGGCGCGAAGGTGACTGGTTCCCAGCCCCTTCGTGACCGTTTGCAACCAGCGCCATCGCCTAGAATGGGCCCATGCCGCATTCGCCAGACACCCCACCGCATGCCTTGAAGGCCGACAGCTTCGGTCGCATCCTCCTCGTGAACGGGCCCGACGGCCCCTTCGTGCGCCGTGATCTGGGCGCAACGCCGCTGTGGTTGCGGCTGCCGGCCTGGTGGCTGGCCCGCCGCGAAGCGCGCGCGCTGAGCCATATCCACGGCATGGCCGATGTGCCGCAGCTGCTGGCGTGGGATGGACGTCATCTCGACCGCAGCTTCATGGCCGGCGATGCCATGTACCAGCGTCCCCCACGCGGCGACCTAGCCTGGTTCCGCGCCGCGCGTCGCCTGCTGCAGCAGCTGCATCGCAACGGCGTGGCCCACAACGATCTGGCCAAGGAAGCCAACTGGCTGGTCACCGACGATGGCCGCCCGGCGCTGATCGACTTCCAGCTGGCGGTGATCGGCAACCCGCGCTCGCGCTGGATGCGCCTGCTGGCCCGCGAGGACCTGCGCCACCTGCTCAAGCACAAGCGCATGTACTGCCGCGAGTCGCTCACCCCGGTGGAGAAGCGCGTGCTCAAGCGCACCTCCTGGGTACGCGAACTGTGGTTCGCCACCGGCAAGCCGGTCTACCGCTTCGTCACCCGCCGCATCCTGCATTGGGAAGACAACGAGGGGCAGGGGCCCAAGCCGTGAGTTCATCGCGTGTGGTGGCCGGGCCATTGAGTGCGGGCAGCATCCTGCGCCCACAGCTGGACGGCGCCGACTTCGTGCATGCCTGCCAGGCGACGACCCGTCGTGACGGGCGCCCGGCCTTGCAGGCCTATCGCGACATGGCCGCGACCATTCCCGGCTGGTTCGACGGGCTGATGGCGCTGCGCAATCGCGGCATGCAGCTTCTGGGTATGAAGCATCTGGGCTCGTTGCGTGCGGTGCAGGGCACCGTCGATCCGGTTTCCGGCCAGCGACTGGGCATCTTCACCCTGCAGTCGCTGGACGACGATGTCATCGTGCTGGAAGACAACGACCGCCATCTGCGTGTGCAGCTGGCCCTGCAGTGGCAGGGCGACGTGCTGGAAGTGGCGACGGTGGTGCATACGCACAACGCGTTCGGGCGTCTATACATGCTGCCGGTTGCACCCGTGCATCGGCTGATCGTGCCGCGTCTGCTGGAGAAACAGGTGCGCAGCTATCGGTAGATCCACGCCATGCGTGGATGCGGTTTGCGATCCGCCGCCTGCTCAACGGGGCATTGCCAAGCTCTGCAGAAATGTGGATTCTGCGAGCAGCATTCCAGCATCAGATCGACTTGATGAAAGCAGGAAAGGAGGCACAGTAATGCAGCGCGGAAGCGATCATGCGATCAACGATGGGATGCGCAATCCGACGCGCGCCGTTTCCAGCTTCGAAAGGGCGCTGATCGAGGCTGTGGCGCCCCGCCTGCCTGCGGTCTCTGCTTCGCAGCTTCAAGCCGACCTGGCTTCCGCAATGGCGATGGAAACGGGTCTTGGTGGAGCTCGGGTGGGATTTGTCATTTCTGGATATGAGCGCCCGCCGTATCAAGGGCAGCACGCGTATCCCGTTGAGCTACAGATGCAGGACGCAGATGGTGCAGAACTCACGCCGATTCTTCATGCGGACGTGAGTGACCGCCTGCTGGAGCTGGAGATCATCCGTTGGGATGGTGCCGAGCTGATATCTCCGCAGATTGAGAGCTTGGTCTGCTATGCCTGAGATGGCGATGAAGGATTCTGGTGATGACAGGGGCAATGTGCAGAATGCCTGCCTCGAAGAGCCAGTGGACGTCGCGGAAGCGCTTGCGATGTACCAGCGCTTGATGCTTGAACGAAGCGACGCTGAATTCGTCGCCGACTTCATGGTGTTCTGTTGGCAGTCCGTTGATCCCGGGCGCGTCGCCGGATTGGACCTGCCTGGGGTCGTTGTGGATGCGTGCGCCGATCAGCTATCCCTGCTTATGCGGATGGTGGATCACCAGGATCAGCAGCGTGGGGCCCCGGCTTTCTGGAAGCGCTATATCGAGTGGGCGGATTACGCCATCGATTTCCCGCTTGATGAACGCAAACGGTTCATGTGGGAGACGCCTGGCTACCTGGAGCCCGCATTTTCTGTGTTCGTGGCCACTGGCGGTGCTGAGATGAGGTCTGAGGCGATGGAGCTCCTGGCCGAGTACTCCGGGTCTGGCAAAGCGAGGGCTGCCTATGTCAGATCGGTGATCGAGAGTCGGCTCAGCTCTGAAGTGTCCTGTGGTCATCAACACGTCGGTGGCTGATGGGTGTCAAACGGGTCTGCCCATCACAAGGGAAAGTGGCCGATGTGCAACGGTCTGAATAGAGCACTCGGTATTGCTCTGCTGCTGGCAGCGGGTGGGGCGGGTCTGGTTCCCGCCTTTGCCAGGGACAAGCATCGAGACATCTGCCAAGGAATGAGCGGGGCGCGCAATGGTGTGCAGTACTGCCAGGCGCCGCTGCAGGCGCTTCTTGCGAATTCGGACGACTATGACGGCAGGCACGTTGCTGCATTCGGCTACCTGCTCCATGAGGGTGGGAGCAGTGATGCCCTTGGCCCCTCCGCCGATGCGCTACGCAGAATCGACTTCATAGGATGTGTCGCGGTCGATCTGAGTGGCGCGGAGTACGAGGACTCCGTGCGTGGCATCGAGCCAGGCCTGTACTTTGTCATGGTCCAGGGGATGTATCACGCGGGGGCAGTGAACGGTGCCTGCGTGGGCGAACTGAGGGCGCCTTTCATATCGCGCATATCAAAGGTCGATGAGGTTGATTGAGGAGCGTCCAACCTATGAGGTCGTCCAGAATGCAGGGTGATGCAAGTTGGCGAATCGAGAAACGCGTGAGCGCGTTGGCCTCTGCTGATGGTCAGTCGTGATGGCAAGCGACCAGAGAACTGTTGAGGTGATGTATGTGGTACTGCGCACACGCCATTTTCTATTACGAGAGCCCAGGGCAGGACTCGTTCCTGGTGCATGAGAACGTCTATCTCCTCAGTGCGGATAGCGAAGAGCACGCTCTCGACAATGCGAAAGCGCTTGCTTCTGAGTATGAGGATAAGAGCGGCCGCCTGATGGGTGAAGACGGTAGACCGTCCCTCTATCGATTCGCCGGAATCCGCAAGCTGATATCAGTAGAGACTGACGAGGACACTGCCGAGGGACGCCTGCACTCCGGTATGGAGGTCACGTACTCCGTCATGGCGGTGGATACGTTGGATCAGGTGAGACGTCTTGCCCGTGGTGATGGCGTTGAAGTGCTGTACCAGGAATAGAAATCTAGAGCCGAGCATGGCTCGGCTCTACAGAGGTCTTTGACGTTACGGTGTCGCCGGCACCACCTGCTGGCCGATGAAGTTGCGCTTGGCGTCGAAGTCGTAGGCGATCTGCAGCTGGCCCACATCCGGGCAGGCGTGGCAGTCGCGCAGCGGCGTGCGGTACAGCACGCGGATACCGCCATTCTCCAGTGGCGTGGCCCCCGCCGACTGCGCAGGCGCGAACGGTGTGGCCTGCGGGTTGGCCTTCAGCAGTTCCTGCACGGTGGGGTCGGCACGCAGGGTGTCGTCCAGCTGCACGGCATCCACATCGATGCGCTTGCCGCTGGCGTCGACCAGGCGGGTGCCTTCGTTGGTGTTGGCGCGGAACGGGTATTCGACCGTGGCCACGCCCAGGCCATCGTTCTCGTGCCAGGCGGTTACATAGGCCAGTTCGCCGCCGGTGGACAGCTGCTGGGCGGCGCTGATCGCATCGGCACTGGCGCCACCGGCGCGCATCGCATCGCGCAGGCAGTCACGGGTGGCAGCGTTGTCGCCCTGGCGGCAGGCATTGAGGTCGCCATCCCAGACCACCGCTTCGCTCCAGCGCAGCGTACCGTCGGCGGCGGCCTTCTCCGCGCTGGGCGTGTCACCGGCCGGCGGCTCCTTGCCGGGTTCCGGCGAACGGCCCTGGCAGGCGGTCAACAGGGCAAGCCCCAGGGCAGGCAGCAGCAGGCAGGAACGGCGCATGGCGTGGACCTCGTGCGTTGACTGGAGGCCCGAGTATCGTCAAGGCCGGGTGAACTCCGCGTCGGCGCGGCATACTAGCGGCTCATTGCATACGCTGGAGTGTGGAACGTGGGCAGTCTGCAGGGCAAAACCCTTTTCATCACCGGTGCCTCGCGCGGCATCGGCCTGGCCATCGCACTGCGCGCTGCGCGCGACGGGGCCAACGTGGCGATCGCCGCCAAGTCGTCGGTGCCGAACCCGAAGCTGCCGGGCACCATCCACAGCGCGGCCGAAGCGGTTACCGCCGCCGGTGGCCAGGGCCTGGCGCTGAAGTGCGACATCCGCGAGGAGGAGCAGGTGCAGGCGGCGGTGGCAGCCACGGTCGATACCTTTGGTGGCATCGACATCCTGATCAACAACGCCAGTGCGATCTGGCTGCGCGGCACGCTGGATACGCCGATGAAGCGCTTCGACCTGATGCAGCAGGTCAATTCGCGCGGCAGCTTCCTGTGCGCGCAGGCGTGCCTGCCGTACCTGCTGCAGGCGCCGAATCCGCACATCCTCACGTTGGCGCCGCCGCCGAGCCTGGAACCGAAGTGGTGGGCGCCGCACACCGGCTACACGCTGGCCAAGATGGGCATGAGCTTCGTCACCCTCGGCCTGGCTGCCGAGTTCGGGCCGCAGGGCGTGGCGGTGAACGCGCTGTGGCCGCGCACGGTGATCGCCACTGATGCGATCAACATGATTCCGGGCGTGGATGTGGCCGGTTGCCGCACCCCGCAGATCATGGCCGATGCCGCGCATGCGGTGCTGGTGCGCGAAGCGGCAGGCTTCCACGGCAAGTTCCTGATCGATGATGAAGTGCTGGCGCAGGCCGGCATCACCGATCTGTCCGGCTATGCGGTGGACCCGTCGCGGCCGTTGCTGCCGGATCTGTTCCTGGATTGAGCCGGAGCATCCACGCATGGCGTGGATCTACCGACGGTCGCGCCGGGTCATGCCCGGCGCGCGCCATCAATGGCTGAATGCATCCGGCAATTCACTGCCGCACCTGCGGCAGTGGCGCGCGTCCGGTTCGTGGCCTTCCAGCCCGCAGTGCGGGCATCCGCGTGCATCGCGGCGGGCGGCCAGCTCGGCCTCGCGCATGGTGCTGGCCAGTTCAGCGGTGTAGATGCCGGTGGGCACGGCGATGATGCTGTAGCCGATCAGGATCAGCACCGAGGTGACGAAGCGGCCGAGCACGGTCTGCGGCACGATGTCGCCGAAGCCGACCGTGGCCATGGTCACCACCGCCCAGTACATGCTGGCCGGGATGTTGGTGAAGCCGTGTTCGGGGCCCTCGATCACGTACATCAGCGCGCCGGCGATGATGGTGATGGTGATGACCGTGAACAGGAACACCAGCACCTTGCGCCGGCTGCGCCACAGCGAGGTCATCAGCACGCCGCTTTCTTCAATGTAGCGGGTCAGCTTGAGGATGCGGAACACGCGCAGGATGCGCAGCGCGCGCACGACCAGCAGGCTCTGCGCGCCGGGGATGAGCAGCGACAGATAGGCGGGCAGGATCGACAGCAGGTCGATGATGCCCCAGATGCTCACCGCGTAACGCAGCGGGCGCTTGACCACCGCCAGCCGCAGCAGGTACTCGGCGGTGAAGATGATGGTGAAGGCCCATTCCAGGATGTACAGGCTGGTGGACCATTCGGCATGCAGGTGCTGCACGCTGTCGATCATCACCACCAGGATGCTGGCGACGATCGCCACCACCAGGATCAGGTCGAAATTGCGTGAGGGCCGCGAGTCATGGCGGTAGATGATGTCGAACCACCGACGGCGCCAGCCGGTCTCGGTGGCGGGGTTCAGCTGAGGGGCGGAAAACGGTCGCATGGGCGCATTGTGCCGCAGGGGTTCCGGCGCGAGAATGGGGATTCCTGAATCCTGCCGACTGCCATGACCGCCGCTACCGATCCGCTGATCTCCCTTTCGCACTATTACCTGCCGGTCTACAAGCCCCGCCAGGTGGTACTGGAGCGAGGCCAGGGCGCCCGCGTGTGGGACAGCCAGGGCCGTGAGTTCATCGACCTGGCCGCCGGCATTGCCGTGTGTGGCCTGGGCCACAACGATCCGGACCTGGTGGCCGCACTGGTCGAGCAGGCCGGCAAGCTCTGGCACACCAGCAACGTGTTCTACAGCGCGCCGCCGCTGCACCTGGCCGAGGAACTGGTGAAGGCCAGCCGCTTCGCCGAGCGCGTGTTCCTGTGCAATTCCGGCGCCGAAGCCAACGAAGTGGCGATCAAGATGGTCCGCAAGTGGGCCTCCAGCCAGGGCCGCCCGGCCGACAAGCGGGTGATCATCACCTTCCGTGGCAGCTTCCACGGGCGCACCATGGGCGCGGTGACCGCCACTGCCCAGCCGAAGTACCAGGAAGGCTACGAGCCGCTGCCCGGTGGCTTCCGCTACATCGATTTCAACGATGAAGTGCAGCTGGAAACCGCGATGGCCGCTGGCGACGTGGCGGCGGTGATGCTGGAGCCGATCCAGGGCGAGGGCGGCGTGATGCCGGCCAAGTCCGGCTTCCTCAAGCGCGTGCGCGAACTGTGCGACCAGCACAACGCGCTGCTGGTGCTGGACGAGATCCAGGCCGGCATGGGCCGTACCGGTACGCTGTTCGCGCACTGGCAGGACGACGTGGTGCCGGACATGGTCACCCTGGCCAAGGCACTCGGCGGTGGTTTCCCGATCGGCGCAATGCTGGCCGGTCCGAAGGTGGCCGAGACCATGCAGTTCGGCGCGCACGGCACCACCTTCGGCGGCAACCCGCTGGCCGCTGCGGTTGCCCGTGTGGCGCTGCGCAAGCTGGCCTCGGCCGAGATCGCCGCCAACGTCAGCCGCCAGTCGAAGGCATTGCGCGATGGCTTCGCCCGCATCAACGACGAGTTCGGCGTGTTCAGCGACGTGCGCGGCCGCGGCCTGATGCTGGGCGCGGTGCTGAGCAAGGACTTCGCCGGCCAGGCCGGTGCGATCCTTGACCACGCCGCCGAGCAGGGTCTGCTGACCCTGCAGGCCGGCCCGGACGTGCTGCGCTTCGTGCCGTCGCTGAACATCACCGACGAAGAAGTGGCCGAAGGCCTCAAGCGCCTGCGCGCAGCGATTGCTGCGTTCATCGCCGCGCGCTGAAGCTATGGTGCTGGGGTCCGATCCCTCTCCTGCGGAGAGGGCTCTGACCCCGATCAGCTCACCGCGTAGCGCTTCAACACCTTGCCCAATCCACGGCCATCGCGCACGGTCTCCGCGTGCAGGCCGGCAGCGCGTGCACCGCGCACATTGGCGAACAGGTCATCGACGAACAGCGTGTGCGCAGGCGCGACACCGAGTGCCTCCAGGGTGCGCAGGAATACCTCCGGCGCCGGTTTGCGCAGGCCGAAATCCGCGCTGCAGAACACGCGGTCCTGCAGAGCGGGGAACAGCTCCGGCAGCAGCGTGGGCAACGCCTGCTTCATCAGTGCACCGTTGTTGGTCAGCACCGCCATCGGCAGTTGCAGGGCCTGCAGCCGCTGCAGCACCGCTGGTTGCGGATGGCTGGCGGCCTGCCGTGCGGCGATCCAAGCAGGTGCATCGACAGTGCTGCGCAGGCGCTCACTCAATCGCGCCAGGTAGCTCGGGCCGTCCAGCGTGCCGCTGTCATACGCGGTCTCCAGCCCGTTGTCGTACAGCGCGGCCCGCACATCCTGCGGTGCGACCTGCAGCGCCTGTGCCAGATGCAGCACGCGCTGCGCGCGCTGGTACTGCACCAGCACGCCGTCCACATCCAGCAGCAACAGGCCGATCCGCATCGGCCGAGCATGCCATCGTGGTGAATGCGTGGGAACCCTGGAGCGGCCATGCGACAGACGGTCGCAGCCGGGGGCGCGGGCGCCTGCCTAGAATGGCGCTTGAATCCGCAGGAGATGCAACGATGAAGGCTTGGGTGGTGGCAATGGGACTGGGTGCGCTGATGCTGGCCCCCTCGGCGATGGCGCGGGTGTGTGCGGTGAGCATCGACAGCACCGACCGGATGAGCTTCAGCAGCCGCGAAATCAAGATCGCCGCCGATTGCAGCGCCGTGGACCTGACCCTGCGCCACACCGGCAAGCTGGCCGTTACCGCGATGGGGCACAACTGGGTGCTGACCCGCAGTGCTGACTACCAGCCGGTGGCGATGGCGGGCATGCGCATGACCCTGGCCGACAGCTATCTGCCGAAGGCCGACAAGCGCGTACTGGCCCATACCAAGGTGATCGGTGGCGGCGAGACCACGCGCGTGCGCTTCTCCACGCAAGGCCTGCAGAAGGGCGGCGATTACACCTTCTTCTGCTCGTTCCCCGGTCACTTCGCGATGATGAAGGGCAAGTTCGTCTTCGGTTGAGTGCAGCCACGCATGGCGTGGCTCTACCTCTGGTGGTAGAGCCACGCCATGCGTGGATGCGGTGAATGGCCGTGCCAACCAAGGTTGGCACCTGCCATTGCAGGACTCAGCCCTTGGCGGCCCTGAATGCCACGCGCGCGGCGGCCAGTGTCGCTTCGATCACTGCATCGTCGTGGGCGCTGGACAGGAAGCCGGCCTCGTATGCCGACGGGGCCAGGAACACGCCCTGTTCGAGCATCGTGTGGAAGAAGCGGTTGAACGCCGGGATGTCACAGGCGGTGGCTTGCGCGTAGGTTTCCACCTTTTCATCGGTGAAGAACAGGCCGAACATCGCGCCTGCCTGGGTGGTGGTCACGGCCACGCCGGCGTCGGCAGCGGCCGCTTCCAGGCCGGCACACAAGCGCGCGGTGCGTTCGGTGAGGTCGGCATGGAAACCCGGTTGCTGGATCAGCTCCAGCATCGCAAGGCCGGCGGCCATCGCCACCGGATTGCCGCTCAGGGTGCCGGCCTGGTAGATCGGGCCGGCCGGGGCGATCTGCTGCATCAGCTCGCGGCGGCCACCGTAGGCACCCACCGGCATGCCGCCGCCGATGATCTTGCCGAAGGTGGTCAGGTCCGGGGTGATGCCGTAGTGGGCCTGTGCACCGCCAAGGGCAACGCGGAAACCGGTCATCACTTCGTCGAAGATCAACAGCGTGCCGTGCTTCGTGCACAGCGTGCGCAGGTGCTGCAGGTAGCCCTCGCGCGGCGGAATGCAGTTGGCGTTGCCGACCACCGGTTCGATGATCAGGCCGGCGATGTCATCGCCCTGCGCCTCGAACAACGCGGTGGCGGCCTCGAAGTCGTTGTAGGGCAGGGTCAGGGTCAGTTCGCTCAGGCCAGCCGGCACGCCCGGCGAGGTCGGCACGCCCAGGGTCAGCATGCCGCTGCCGGCCTTGACCAGGAACGAATCGCCGTGACCGTGGTAACAGCCTTCGAACTTGACGATGCGGTTGCGGCCGGTGGCACCACGTGCCAGGCGGATCGCCGACAGCGTGGCTTCGGTGCCGGAGTTGACCATGCGCACCATTTCGCACGACGGCACCAGGCGGGTGATGGTCTCGGCCATGGTCACTTCGGCCGCACACGGCGCGCCGAACGACAGGCCGTTGTCGATCGCCTTCTTCACCGCCTGGCGCACGGCCGTGTGGTTGTGGCCGACGATCATCGGGCCCCAGGAGCCGACGTAGTCGATGTAGCGGTTGCCGTCGACGTCGTACAGGTAGGCGCCATCGGCACGTTCAACGAAGAACGGCTCGCCGCCGACCGACTTGAACGCGCGCACCGGCGAATTGACGCCGCCCGGCAGCAGCTGCTGGGCGCGGGAGAACAGGGCGTGGGACTGGTCGTGGTTCATGGGGCTTTCCTGGGCGTTACGCGAACTGGGCGAGGTAGGCGCGCTGGGTCGCGACCGGGTCCGGTGCGGCGTAGACGCCGCTGACCACGGCCACCAGGTCGGCGCCGGCGTCGATGATGGGACCGACATTGTCCGGCGTCAGCCCGCCGATCGCCACCCGCGGCACGCCCAGTGCGGCGCTTTGCCGCAGCAGGTCGGCATGGGCGCGGCTGGTGGTGACCTTGGTGGTGGTCGGGAAGAAGGCGCCGAAGGCCACGTAGCTGGCGCCGGCGGCCACGGCCTGTTCGGCGTTGGCGAGCTGGTCGTAGCAGGAGGCGCCGATGATGGCGTCGGGCCCGAGCAGCGCGCGTGCGCTGGGGATGTCGCCGTCGGTGCCGCCCAGGTGCACACCGGCGGCGCCCACCGCCTGGGCCAGCGCCGGGTCGTCGTTGATGATCAGCGGTACGCCGTGTTCAACGCACAGTGCCTGCAGGGCGGCAGCCTGCTCATGCCGCAGGGCATCGCTGGCGGTCTTGTTGCGGTACTGCAGCCAGGTGGCACCGGCGGCCAGCAGCGGCGCGGTGCGGGCCAGCAGGCGCGCGGTATCGGGCTCGTCCGGGGTGATCAGGTAGACGCCGCGGGGCGCCGGGGAAGCAGAAGTCATCGATGGCTACCGGTGCGTGGGCCGCGATGGGACAATGGCGGCCCGTGAATCCAGCCCCGATTATCCGATGAGCGATGCCACCCCTACCACCTTGCGTACCTGGATGTGCGTGGTCTGCGGCTTCCTGTACAGCGAAGCGGAAGGCTTGCCGGAGGAGGGCATCGCGCCGGGCACGCGCTGGGAAGATATTCCAGAGACCTGGACCTGCCCAGACTGCGGGGTGACCAAGGCCGATTTCGAGATGGTCGAGGTCGATTGAGTTGTCGGGCCGCCGGGCATGGCCCGGCGCTACCGATATGAACCGGCCACTGCAAAGGCGGCCCGACGCTACTCAATGCAGCCGCAAGGCGGATTGATGAGGGTGGGGGCGGACCGTTGGTCCGCACACCGGGAACCCTCAATGCAACCGCGGCATCGGCCCGCCGAGGTCGATCAGCTTCTCGCGCAGCCACTGCGCATCGCTGGCCTCGGGGTTGCGTTTCAGGTACTGCCCCAGGTCGTGGCGGGCACCGGCCAGGTACTCCAGCTGCAGATAAGCCAGCCCGCGGTCGCGCAGGGCATCGTCCTGCTCCGGGGCCAGCTTCAGCAGGCGGTCGGCACTGCGCGCGGCGCGGTCCCATTCGCCGGCCTCGGCGTACACCCCATGCAGGTTGCGCAGCATGCGCATCAGGATCGCGCGCGCGGGGGCCGGGTCGAGGATCTGCGCCAGCACCTGGTCATCAGGCATCTGCCCGCCCAGGTGTGACTTGGCGCGTTCACGCAGTTCATCCACGTCCAGCGGCCGGCCGCCATTGAACGGGTCCATCACCAGCACGCCGTCGTCCACCGGCAGTCGCACCAGGAAGTGGCCGGGGAAGGACACGCCATCGAGCGGAATGCCCAGCCGGCGCGACACTTCCATCTGCACCAGCGCCAGCGAGATCGGGTTGCCGAGGCGGCGCTCGAAGACCTGGTTGAGGTAGCTGTTGCGCGGGTCGTAGTACTCGTCGTGGTCGCCGCTGTAGCCCAGTTCGTCGAACAGGTGGCGGTTGATCGCCGCCATCTTCAACGGGCTGTTGTCGATGCTTTCCACCTCCGAGCGGAGATGGTCGACATGGCTCTGGATCAGCGCGTCGTAGGTGGACGGCTGAAGATCGGGGTATTCATCGCGCGCGATCAGCAGCGCGGTCGGCAACAACGGCAGCGCCTCGTCTTCGAGGTCGGCCAGTGCATCCCAGTCGGGGAGTGTGATCCGGTCCTGCATGGCCACAGACTGGGGTCATTCGCGAGCGGATTCAAGCAGTGTCGCGTGAAAAATTCAGGGGTCAGAGCCCTTTCGCATGCGAAAGGGATCCGACCCCGACAGGGTTGCCGGCCGAGGTCGACACCTGTCCTGCCCATCCACGCATGGCGTGGATCTACTCGATGCCCGGGCCGAAGGTCAGCGCGGTGCCGTCCTTCAGCTTGAGCTTCTCGGCCTGGCCGGCGTTGAGCTCCAGCACGTAGCGCGCCGGGCCGCCGCTGGGGTAGGGCGGGCACATGTCGCCGGCCGAGCACGGCGGCACGTCGCGCTGCTGGCTGACCAGCCTGCGCTCGCTGTCGAAGTACAGGATGTCCAGCGCGATCTTGGTGTTCTTCATCCAGTACGCCTGCATTTCCTCGCGGTCGTGGATGAACAACATGCCGTGGTCGGCCCCCATCTGGTCGCGGAACATCAGCCCGCGTGCGCGGGTTTCATCGTTGGTGGCCAACTCGACCTGGTAGCGGGCTCCTTCCAGCTCGACCCAGTGGCGGGCCGGGTCGGTGGCACAGCCAGCCAGCGCCAGCAGTGGAAGCATCAGCAGCGAACGCAGCAGCGACATCGTCAGGATCCTTGGAAAGGGTCAGAGCACGACCGGCGGCTCGCCGCCGACGATCACCACATCGGCGCGACGGCGCGCGAACAGGCCCACGCAGACCACGCCCGGCAGCTGGTTGAGCTCGCGCTCCAGCTTTTCCGGATCGGTAATCTGCAGGTTGTGGATGTCCAGGATCTGGTTGCCGTTGTCGGTGACCACGCCTTCGCGCCAGGTCGGCTGGCCGCCGGTCATGTCGCGGATCTGGCGGGCGATCAGGCTGCGCGCCATCGGGATCACTTCCACCGGCAGCGGGAATCCGCCCAGCACCGGCACCTGCTTGCTCGGGTCGACGATGCAGATGAAGCGCTCGCTGGCCTCGGCGATGATCTTCTCGCGGGTCAGCGCGGCGCCGCCGCCCTTGATCAGGCACTTGTTCGGGTCGCACTCATCGGCGCCATCGACGTACAGCGACAGGTTGCCACTGTGGTTCAGCTCGATCACCTCGATGCCGTGCTGCTTCAGGCGCGCGGTGCTCTGCTCGGAGCTGGACACGGCGCCCTTGATGCGGTGCTGGATGCGGGCCAGGGCATCGATGAAATAGGCCACGGTGGAACCGGTGCCGACACCGACGATCATGCCGTCTTCAACGTACTCGATGGCTTTCTCGGCGGCCAGGCGCTTGGCTTCGGACATGGGAGAACTCTCAGGCAGGGAATCAGGATTTCTTTTCCAGCGACAGCAGCAGCTTCCACTGCGCGGCGGTCACCGGGAACACCGACAGGCGGTTGCCCTTGGCAACCAGCGGGAAGCCCTCGCCGAGTTCATCGGCGTGCAGCTTGATCTCGTCCAGCGCGATCACCTGCGTGAGCTTGCGGTCGAAGGCCACGTCCACCAGCATCCAGCGCGGGTTCTCGCGCGTGCTCTTGGGGTCGTGATAGTCGGATGTCGGGTCGAACTGGGTGTCGTCCGGGTAGGCCGTGCTGGCCACCGTGGCCAGGCCAACGATGCCCGGCACCTTGGTATTGGAGTGGTAGAACAGGATGCCGTCGCCCACCTGCATGCCGTCGCGCATGAAATTGCGCGCCTGGTAGTTGCGCACCCCGTTCCAGGGTTCGACCTTGACCTTGGCCAGATCATCGATGGAGAAGGCGTCCGGTTCGGACTTCATCAGCCAGTAGCGCTTGCGGGCGGTCATGCGTTCACGGGGGCAGCGGAGGGGAACAGGGGGCCGTCTTCGGTGCAGATCGCATCCACCGGCACGTCCCACGACGCCACCGGCAAGGACTCGACCTGCTGCACCGCGAAGGCAGCACCGACCAGCCAGGGCGGCGCCGGCCGGTCATGGCGGAAGGCGAAGCTGCGATCATACCAGCCGCCCCCCATGCCCAGCCGCCGGCACTGCGCGTCGAAGCCCACCAGCGGAGTCACCACCAGCGCCATCTGTGCAGGTTCCAGGGTGTCTGCCAACGCCACATCCGGTTCGGGGATGCCGTAGCGGTTGCTGGTCAGTGGCTGCCCCGGGCGCCAGGGCGCGAAGCGCAGCACCTCACCGGCCAGCACCGGCAGGCAGTAGGTCAGGCCTTCGGGCAGCTGCAGTTGCCAGCGATGCAGGGCGATCTCGCCATCCAGTGCCCAATAGCCGGCCACGGCGCCGTGGTGCGGGGCGAACGGCAGGGCAAGCAGGGCATCGGCCAGCGATTCGGCGGCGGCGATGCGCTCAGTGGCGGAAAGGTCGCGGCGGCGTTGCCGCAGGTCGTGGCGCAGGGCCTGGCGCGGGTCGGTCATGGCAGCGAGCGGCAAGGGACAGCCGTCATTGTGCCGCAAAGAACAAGGGCGACGCCCGAAGACGCCGCCCTTGCTGGAATATTGCATTCTCCGCAATGTCGATGCATGCGAAACGACCTTGAACCCGGGGGCTCAAGTGGGAACGCTGGAGAACCATCGGGCTTCCCGCTACAAGGCGGACCTGCACTCCCGGCGCTGTCGCGCTCCCGGTGTCGTTCTTAAGGGACAAGGCGAATGTTTGCACATGCCGTCGAGTACCGCAGAGAACGCGTGGCCATTATAGCCAGCGCGCAGGATCTGGATAGGCCGTTCGTCGGCAACAGTCCGTGCCAATTCAGAAAAGGGGACGGAGGGAATTAAGGCGTTTTCAGTACGAAGGGGGCGAAAGTGCCTTAATTCCCTCCGTCCCCTTTTACGGGGTGCCGTC
This sequence comes from Stenotrophomonas sp. AN71, assembly GCF_050435725.1. Taxonomy (NCBI): domain Bacteria; kingdom Pseudomonadati; phylum Pseudomonadota; class Gammaproteobacteria; order Lysobacterales; family Lysobacteraceae; genus Stenotrophomonas; species Stenotrophomonas sp. AN71. The sequence continues at coordinate 191,905 of NZ_JBNDKU010000003.1, forward strand.
GATCGCGCGGTCCAGGCGGCGGTTGAGGTCGGCCAGGGTCTGCTGCAGGGCGACCGCCTGCCGGGCGTTCTCATCGCGCAGCTGCTGTAGTTCATGGGCCAGATTCAGCGCGGCCAGCACCGCGACGCGGTCGACCGCCGCCATGCGGTTGCTGCCGCGGATCTCGCGCATGCGCGCATCGAGCAGGCGCGCGGCCGCCATCAGGCTGTCACGTTCATCGCCGCCGACGCCCACGGTGTATTCACGATCGAGGATGCGGACACTGACCGGTTCGGCGCTCATGTGTGCTGTTCCAGGGATTTGAGCCGGCTGATCATTGCTTCCACCCGCGAGCGCGCCTGTTCGTTCTTGGCCAGCAGCGTGGAGCGCTCGGCCACCAGCTGTTCCTGCTGGTGGCGCAGGCTGCGGTTCTCCTCGGCCAGGCGCTGGTTGCGTTCAAGCAACGCTTCCACGCGGGCGGCGAAGTCCTGCAGCTGGGCAAGGGGGTCGGCGGGTTCCATGGGGGCACGATAGGCAAGCCGGGTGAGGGTGGTCAAGCGCTGTCGCAGCAAGGCCGGACGGCCACGGGGAGGATGCCGCGGGGTTGCTACACTACCCGGTCTCACGGGCGCGCGCGTGTGCGTTCCGGGTGCTTCCTTAAATTCCGAATTCCGAACGAGCCGCACGATGACCGAACTTCCCTCCGTCGACGACGTTTCCCGCGCCAGCCAGGAACTGGGCCTGGGCGCCACCGCTGCCGAGCTACACGGCGCGCTGTGTGGCTGGCTGGCCGCCGGCGGCGCCCCCGGCAATGACTGGCCGGCGCGCGTGCTGGCCGACGACAACCTGCCGCCGGTGGCCGCTGACAGCGTGCTGGGGCAGTTGCTGCAGGCCACCATCAAGCAGCTGGAAGACCGTGACTTCGCCTTCGAGCTGCTGCTGACCGACAACGATGACGTGTCGGCCCAGGCCGATGCCATGTTCAGCTGGACCCGTTCGTTCCTCGGTGGCTTCGGCCTGGGCAGTGGCGGCAACCGCCCGACCCTGTCCGAAGAGGGCGAAGAAGCATTGACCGACATGGCCAGCCTGGCCCGCGCCTCCAGCGAGGATTTCGAGGCCGGTGGCGACGATGACGATGAAGCGCTGTCGGAAATCGAAGAGTTCATCCGCGTGGCAGTGCTGCTGCTGCACGGCGACGTGGTGCTGGCCGCGCGCCATCGGCAGCGCCTGAATTGATGGACATCAAGCAGCGCACGGGTATCGCGGCCGGTGAATACAAGCGTCGTCGCCGCCAGCTGATGGACATGGCCGGCGAGGACGCGATCCTGGTGCTGCCGGCAGCGGCCGAAAAGGTGCGTAGCCTCGATACCCATTACCCGTTCCGGCAGGATTCGGACTTCCAGTACCTGAGTGGTTTCCCGGAACCGGAAGCGGTGCTGGTGCTGATTCCCGGCCGCCGCCACGGTGAAGCGATCCTGTTCTGCCGCGAGCGCGATGCCGAGCGCGAGGCCTGGGATGGCAGTCGTGCCGGCCAGGAAGGCGCGGTATCGCAGTTCGGCATGGACGACGCGTACCCGATCGATGATCTGGACGACATCCTGCCAGGCCTGCTGGAAGGGCGTTCGCGCGTCTACTACCACTTCGGCCGCGATGCGGATTTCGACCTGAAGCTGATCGGCTGGGTCAACCGCGTGCGCTCGCAGGTGCGCCACGGCGCACAGCCGCCGCATGAATTCCTGGAATTGGGCCACCTGCTGCACGAGCAGCGCCTGTTCAAGTCCGGTGCGGAGGTGGCGCTGATGCAACACGCCGCACAGATCAGCGTGCGCGCACACCTGGCGGCGATGAAGGCAGCGACGGCGGGCATCCACGAGTACGAACTGCAGGCCGAGCTGGAACGCGTGTTCCGCGCCAACGATGCAGTGCCGGCGTACTGCAGCATCGTTGGTACCGGCCGCAACGCTTGCATCCTGCATTACCGCGACAACACCGCGCGTTCGCGCGATGGCGAGCTGGTGTTGATCGATGCCGGCGCCGAGTACCGTGGCTATGCCAGCGACATCACCCGCACGTTCCCGGTGAATGGCCGTTTCAGTGCCGAGCAGCGCGCGCTGCACGATCTGGTGGGCGACGCGCAGGCCGCAGCGCTGGCGCAGGCCAAGCCGGGTGTGCCGTACGAGGCCGGGCATCTGGCCGCGGTGCAGACTCTGACCGAGGGCCTGCTGCGCCTGGGCCTGCTGAAGGGCACGCTGGAAAAGAACCTGTCCGAAGGCCTGTACCAGCGCTTCTACCGGCACAAGACCGGACACTGGATCGGGATGGACGTGCACGACGTGGGCGACTACCGCCTGGCGGGCGATTCGCGCCTGCTGGAGCCGGGCATGGCGTTCACGATCGAGCCGGGGCTGTACGTCGGTGTTGACGATACGACGGTGGATCCGCGCTGGCGGGGCATCGGCATCCGTACCGAAGACGATGTGCTGATCACCGACGATGGCCATCGGGTGCTGACCGAGGGGCTGGCGCGCAGCGCCGACGAGATCGAAGCGGTGATGGCGGGGTAGGGGGATTCTGCAGGGCTTGCAGCCCTGCACCTGCTCAATGCAACGGCAAAGGCCAAAGCAAGAGCGGTATTCCGTGGGATGGCGGGGCACTGTGGGTTTGCGGGGGCGCCGTGAACCCATCCATGGGGGCTTGGTCGCCGCATCCATGCGGCTCACACCCCGCAAACCCACAGTGCCCCGCCTTCGACAGGTTCACGCGGCTGTTGGTCGGTGTCGACCTTGGTCGACACAGAGCGAGCGCAGCGAGCGACCCGCTTTTGCTCTTCTTCTTTCTTTTCCATGCAGGGGCGTTGGCGCCATGGATGGCGCCATCGAGCTTACAGGGACGTACTTGCAGCGTCCCCTGCATGGCCCACCCGCCCCGCCAAACCCATGAGCCGCATTCCGCGACCAACCACGAGGGGCTCAGCCGTTCGCCGCTGCAAACTCCGGCCGGGTCAGGTTGTCTGCCTCGCCGTCGGTGCACAGCACTTCGTCTTCGATGCGGATGCCGCCATATGGACGGAAGAAATCCACGCGGTCCCAGTTGATCGCATCGCCATGGCCGGCGTCCTTCACTTCGTTCAACAGCATGTCGATGAAGTACAGGCCCGGTTCGATGGTCACCACCATGCCCGGCTCCAGCACGCGGGTCAGGCGCAGGTAGGGATGACCGGCCGGGCGCTCGACACGGCCGCCTTCGTCGCTGGCGGCGAACCCCGCCACGTCATGCACCTGCAGACCGATCAGGTGACCGATGCCGTGCGGGAAGAACGCGGCGCTCACGCCGGTCTCCAGCGCGGTCTGTGGCGAGACCTTGATCACCCCGAAGTCCTTCAGCACGCTCATCAACGAAAGATGCGCGTCCACGTGCAGCTGCTTGTAGTCGAAGCCTGGGCGCACCGCTGCGCACATCTGCTGCTGGGCGGCATCGACAGCGGCGATCATCGCGGCGAATTCGTCGTGGCCGCTGGCGGCGTAGGTGCGGGTGATGTCGCTGGCGTAGCCGTGCGCGCTGGCGCCGGCATCGATCAGGAAGCTGCGCAGCGGCTGCGGTGCCTTGCGGCCCAGTTCGGTGTAATGCAGCACGGCGGCGTGTTCGTTCAGCGCCACGATGTTGCCGTACGGCAGTTCGTTGGCATCCTGGCCCACGGCCTGGCAGTACGCCATGTGGATGCTGAATTCATCGGCGCCATTGCGGAACGCAGCCTCGGCCGCGCGGTGGCCGCGCACGCCCAGCAGCTGTGCCTGGCGCATCAATGCGATTTCATAGGGCGTCTTGTACGCGCGATGCCATTCCAGGTAGTTCACCACCGGTGCCGGATTGTTCGGCACGAACGCACCGAGCGCGCTCTGCGGCTCGCCCAGGATCGCGCAGCGCGACGGATCGGCCGGCAGCAGGGCCAGCGCCTCTTCGGGCTTGCGGATGATGTGGATGTCGAAGTGCTCCACCCACCAGCCGCTCGGTGCGTCCGGCACCACATGCCAGTAGTCGAACGGCTGGTGGAAGATCACCGCCGGGCGCTTGCCCGGGGTGAACACGATCCAGCTGTTGGGCACGCGGGTCAGTGGCAGCCATGCCTTGAACTGCGGGTTCACCGCGTACGGGTAGTCACGGTCGTCGAAGACCTGGTAATGCAGGGTGCCGCTGGGCACCACCAGGTGATCGAAGCCACCGCGGGCCAGCGCCTGTTCGGCGCGTCGGCACAGCACGGCCAGGTGGTCGGGATACAGGGCGCCGGGGTCTTGCTGGATCATTGCGGTGGCTCGACACGGAAAACGGCCCTAGATTCTGCCGCATACCGCGAAAAACCGCTGTGCTGGAACCGGCACTCAGGCCGTCGAAAGCGGTCCCTCGTCGCTGTCTTCGCCCACCCACTGGCGCAACAGCTGCCGATGTTCACGCGACAGCGTGAGGAAACGGAAGCCGGTCCAGCTCTGGCCCGGCGCATGCGCCGGCTCGCTCCACAGCAGGTGCACGCCCACGTCGATGGCCTCGTGGCGGCCGTCGCCCATCGGCAACGGGAAGCGGAACTGGTAGAGCGCGTCTTCGCGCAGCGGCGCGCTGGCCAGCATCAACATGCCGGTCTCGGAAACATTGCCGAGGCGGCCCACCACGCATTCGCGCATCTGGTCGGTGACCGGCACCAGGTCCGACACCTGGCGGCGCGGCGCGCGACGGGTGTCCTGCGGCGGCGAGGTGTTCATGCGGAGGTCTCCTTGGAGCGGCCACCGGCCAACGCACGCAGCGCGCTGAGGCTGGCCTGCCAGGCGCGATCGACCAGCCGGCCCTTGTCCTCGGTGACCAGGTGGGCGTGGCCGGCGCTGATCTGCCGGGCCAGCGTATCGAGGTCGGTGTCGGTGATCTTCTGCCCGCGCGCATTGACGAACAGGGCATGGCCGGTCAGCAGGCTGTACCAGGACAGGCGTTGGCGGCGCAGGGTGCCATCGCCGTTTTCGATGTCGAACCAGCTGCCGAACGGCAGCGTGGACAGCTGCTGGTAGGCGGCCTCTTCGGCGCTGCTGCGCGCTGCCTGCGGCGCAGTGTCGCTGCCGCTGGCGGCATGCTCGCCCAACCGTGCGCGTGCCTTCAGCCGTGCGCTGAGCTCGGTGCGTGAGGTGATCTCGTCCTCGCCACCCGGCGTGGCCAGGCGGCGCGCGACGGCGGCCGCTTCCTCGGCGTGGTAGCCGACCTGCACGAGTGCCGCTTCCACGTCGGTGGCCAGCGCAGCATCGGTGCCGCCGGGTGCATCAACGGCCTGTGCGGTCACTGTTGCGATGCGCTCGGTCTGCTGCAGGCGTTCCTGCCACTGCGGCGAATCGTCGCCGTGGCGCAGGCGGGTCAGGGTCAGCGCATCGGCCCAGGCCTGGCGCAGCAGGGTCTGCACGAAGCGCGGCGGTTCCTGCGCTTCGCAGCAGTGGTCGATCTGCGCGCTGGCCTGGCGGCGCGCCAGTTCCAGCCGTTCCTTGCCGCGCGCGGCTTCGACGTGGCGGCGCTCGGCCAGTTCGGCGCGATGGGCTGCTGCACGCTGGTGCTGCTGCACGTCTTCGTTGGCGGCGGCGAACGCCTCCGGCGAGCGTGCATCCTGGCCGAGCAGGCCCTGCACGCTCTGCGCCATGCGCTGCAACAGCTGCGGATCGACATCGTCGTCGCCCAGCCAGTTGGCGCCGACTTCGGCGATCTGGTTGAGCAGTTCGCGCGCGGGGTGTTCATCACGTACGAAGAAGCCAGGGTCGGCCATCGCTGCGCGCGCCAGCGGTACCTGCAGGCGCGCAAGCAGCGCCGCCGGCACCGGATCGGGGCGTTGTTGCTGCTGCACCTGCTGCATCAACAGGCGCAGCAGGTCGAGGTTGTCGCGGTCGTGGCTGCCCAGCTGGGCCTGCACGCCGTGCTCGCTGCGCAGCTGGGCGACCACTGCGGCCTGCAGGTCGGCCACGCCGGTGGCCGCGCTGGACTGGGCCTGCAGGCGCGCCAGCACCGCGTCGACCGCTGCGCTGGGGACCGCCGTCGTTTCCGCTGGCGTCGCCGTGGCGTGGCGGGCCTGCTGCAGCAGCTCATGCAGGGCGCTGCCGGTGGAGGTGGTCAACCCGGGCGTGGGCAGGCCGGAGGGGCCGGCGTCATTGAACGCATCCTGCACCAGGTTCGACCAGGAACCGGCAGGCGCGGAGCCGTTCCAGCCAGTCAACGGCGCGGCGGCACGCTTGGCCGGCTGCGTGGCGCGACCGCCACCCACCGACTGGGTGATGATCCGGCGGGTGCTCGACGAGCGCGCCAGGTAGGGGGTGTAGACCAGGCCCGGCAGCACACCGTGCTGGGCCAGCAATGCGTTGGCGCGGTCCAGTACATCGCCCAGCCGCTCCAGCACCTGGCGTTCGAAGCTGCGGTACAGCGCCAGCTGCACCTCAACGCTGAGCGCGTCCTGTTCGGCCAGCCTGCGTACCATCGCGCACAGCGCCTGCGGCGCCAGGGGCAGGGTGTCGGTCTCGAAGGCCGGTGCGGCCGCCAGAACCCCCAGGCGTTGGCCCAACAGGTTCAGCGTGTTGGTCGATCGCAGTGTCTCGCGCCGGATCATCTCGGTCAGCAGCAGGTCGCGATCCACCTCGTGCTCATCGACCAGCGACAGCCCGAGCATGCCCGGCAGGGGCGGTGGCGTGTTGCTGGCCGGGGCCGTGGTGGACGGCTCGCGCAATCCGGCCAGCGCTTCGGCCACGGCGTCGAGCATGCGGTCGGCGAACTGGCCGGCGAAGGCGTGCAGCTGGCCGCGCTGGGCCATCAGTTCGGCCTGCTGCATGGGGTTGCGCGCGCGGTCGGCGTCGTGCAGCAACGTCTGCTCCAGCGCTTCAACGGTCAGGATCAGGGGCGCGGCCAGCGTCTGCCGGCACAGGCCGATCAACGCACCCAGCAGCTCACGCACACGCGGCGGCTGGTCGCTGGCGGCCAGGCGGGCTTTGTCGGCAGAGGTGATGGAAAAGACAGCTGACATCGGCGAGCGGTACCCGGATTCCCGCGGATCGATCTTGTGAATCTACCGTGTCGGCCGCGGTCGGCGCTACTTTAGGGTGAATGTGCACCGCATCGCGTCGGATGCGGTTCAGGCCAGGAGCCTCACTCCCCCAGGAACAGGCTCACCACATCGTTGGTGAAGCGGCGGCCCAGCTCGGTCGGCTGCGCGTGGCCATCCGCCACCTCCAGCCAGCCGCGCTGTACGGCTTCGGCCAGCGGCACATCAAGCACGCTGCGCGGCAGCCCGGTACGCGACTCGAAATCGCGCAGGCTGAAGCCCTCGTGCAGGCGCAGCAGGTTGAGCATGTACTCGAACGGCAGGCGCTCGGGCGTGATGACATCGTCGCCACCGAACGAGGCGGGCGTGCCAGCGCTGTCCAGGTAGGCCTGCGGATGCTTCAGCTTCCAGCGGCGCAGTACGTGTTCCTCGGCACCGGAACTGATCTTGCCGTGCGCGCCGGCGCCGATGCCCAGGTAGTCGCCGAAGCGCCAGTAGTTCAGGTTGTGTGCGCTCTGCCGGCCGGGGCGCGCGTAGGCGCTGACCTCGTACTGACCGAAGCCGGCCTGCGCCAGCAGTGCCTGGCAGTGTTCCTGCATGTCCCAGGCGTTGTCTTCATCGGGAATGCCCTGCGGCGGCCGCGCGAAGAACACCGTGTTCGGTTCCAGGGTCAGCTGGTAGTGCGAGATGTGCGCAGGCTGCAGTGCGAACGCGCGTTCCAGATCGGCCTCGGCACCGGCCAGGGTCTGTTCCGGCAGCGCGTACATCAGGTCGATGTTGAAGTTGTCGTAGCCCGCGTCCTGCGCCATCTTCACCGCGCGCTCGGCTTCGCCACTGTCGTGGATACGGCCCAGGCGCTTGAGCATGGCGTCGTCGAAACTCTGGATGCCGAAGCTGAGGCGGTTCACGCCGGCCGCGCGGTAGCGGTCGAAACGGCCATGCTCGGCGGTGCCCGGGTTGGTTTCCAGGGTGATCTCGGCATTGGGCGCGAAGCGCAGGCGCGCGCTGGCCTGCTGCAGGAAACGGTCGATCGCTTCCGGCGGGAACAGGCTGGGCGTACCACCACCGAAGAACACGCTGTGCACCACCCGGCCCCAGACCAGCGGCAGGTCCTGGTCCAGGTCGCGCAGCAGCGCATCGATGTAGGCATCGAATGGCAGCTCGCCCTTGGCCTGGTGTGAATTGAAATCGCAGTACGGGCATTTGCGCACGCACCACGGCAGGTGCACATACAGCGACAGCGGTGGCGGCACCAGCCGCACCGGGGCGTGGTGGTCACCCGAACAGGTTTCGCCGGGCAGGTGGTTGCAGTGGTCGTGGTCGTGCGGCATGGGCTTCATCGGTAGTGCCGGCCGCTGGCCGGCTTCCCTTGGGTAATCAGGAAAACATCAATACAGCGTCGCCAGCTGCTGCTTGAGCTGCTGCAGGGCGAGGGCGCGATGACTGATGGTGTTCTTCAGCGTGGTGTCCATTTCCGCGGCGGTCTGGCCGTGGGCGGTATCCAGGAACACCGGGTTGTAACCGAAGCCATTGCTGCCGCGCAGCTCGCGGATGATCTCGCCTTCCCAGCGGCCCTCGCAGATGAGCGGCTGCGGATCGGTGGCGTGGCGCAGCAGCACGATCACCGCGTAGAAGCGGGCGCGGCGCTGGCCATCGGGCACGTCGGCCATGGCGTCCAGCAGCTTGGCGTTGTTGGCCGCGTCATTGGTCGGGCGACCGGCATAGCGCGCGCTGTACAGGCCCGGCGCACCGCCGAGGGCATCGACGATCAGGCCCGAATCATCGGCCAGCGCCGGCAGGGCGGTCGCTTCGCAGGCCGCGCGTGCCTTCAGCAGCGCGTTCTCGACGAAGGTCAGGCCGGTCTCTTCCACATCGCCCAGGCCCAGCTCGGCGGCCGAGGTGATCTGCAGCGGCAGGTCGGCGAGGATCTCCTGCATTTCCACCAGCTTGCCGGCGTTGTGGCTGGCCAATACCAGTTTCTTCATTGACGGGGCTCCAGCAGGTCCCAGGTGTTGCCGTAGAGATCGCGGAATACCGCGACCGTTGCATAGGGTTCTTCGCGCGGCGCTTCCAGGAACTCGACCCCGGCGGCCAGCATCGCCGCATGGTCACGGTGGAAGTCGTCGGTGTTGAGGAAGAAGGCGACGCGGCCCCCGGTCTGGTTGCCGATGCGGCTGCGCTGCGCCTCGTCGCTGGCACGCGCCAACAGCAGCGCGGCGGCGCTGCCGTCGGTCGGGCCGACCACCACCCAACGCTTGTGGCCCTGGTCGATGTCTTCCAGCAGCGTGAAGCCGAGCTTGCCGGTGTACCAGGCGATGGCTTCGTCATAGTCGGCCACCACCAGGGTGGTCAGTGCAACGCGCCGGTTCATGCCGACAGCGCTGCCTGCTGTGCGGCGAGCAGCTCGGCCACGCCCTTCTCGGCCAGGCCCAGCAGCGCGTCCAGTTCATCACGGCGGAACGCGTGGCCTTCGGCGGTGCCCTGTAGCTCGATGAAGCCGCCACCGTCGTTCATCACCACGTTCATGTCGGTGTCGCAGTCGCTGTCTTCGGCGTAGTCCAGGTCCAGCACCGGGGTGCCGCGGTACACGCCCACCGACACCGCGGCCACCGCGCCCAGCACCGGGTTGCGCTTGATGTCACCGCGCTTCATCAGCACGTTCACCGCATCGACCAGGGCCACGTAGGCGCCGGTGATGGCGGCGGTGCGGGTGCCACCGTCGGCCTGCAGCACGTCGCAGTCAAGAGTGATGGTGCGCTCGCCCAGTGCGTTGCGGTCCACGCAGGCACGCAGGCTGCGGCCGATCAGGCGCTGGATTTCCAGCGTGCGGCCACCCTGCTTGCCACGTGCCGCTTCACGGTCGCTGCGGGTATGGGTGGCGCGCGGCAGCATGCCGTATTCGGCGGTGACCCAGCCTTCCCCCTTGCCGCGCAGGAAGCCCGGCACGCGGTTCTCGATGCTGGCGGTGCACAGCACGCGGGTTTCACCGAAGCACACCAGCACCGAACCTTCGGCGTGGCGGGTGAAGCCGCGTTGGATGACGACCGGGCGGAGCTGATCGGGCTGGCGGCCGCTGGGGCGGGAATCGGACATGGTGCGGGTTCCGTAAGGGCAGGGGAGTACGCCGCCGCGCCCGCAGCCTTCACGGCGCGGGCAAGGGGGCTCTGGTGAGGGCGCTAGGGTACCATTCCCCCTTTGCACGCACCGGACACATTCCATGATTCGAAGCATGACCGCCTATGCCGGCGGCGAGCGCGTCACTCCGTGGGGCACGCTGGGCTGCGAGCTGCGCTCGGTCAACCACCGGTTCCTGGAAGTGGGCACGCGCCTGCCCGAGGAACTGCGGGCGCTGGAACCGCAGCTGCGCGAGCGCATCTCCGCGCGCCTCAGCCGCGGAAAGCTGGACCTGATCGTGCGCCTGCGTGCGCCGGAAGGGGCGGCCAGCCTGCAGGTGAACGAGGCGCTGCTGGGCCAGCTGGGCCAGCTGGCACACCGGCTGACCTCGGATTTCCCCAACCTGCAGGTCAGCTTCACCGAGCTGCTGCAGCTGCCCGGCGTCACCCAGGGCGAGGCCACCGACGCGGCGGCCCTGCAGGCCGAGGCGTTGTCGCTGCTGGACCAGGTGCTGGACGGTTTCGTTGCTGCCCGTGAACGTGAAGGCGACACGCTGGCTACCGCCATCGCCGAGCGCGTGGATGGCATCGAACGCATCGCGAGCGATGTGCGCACCCTGATTCCAGCCATTCGCGACGGCCAACGCGCCAAGCTGGCCGCTCGCCTGGCCGATCTGCCGCACCCGGTCGATCCCGGCCGCGCCGAGCAGGAGCTGGTGCTGTGGCTGCAGAAGCTGGATGTGGATGAAGAGCTGGACCGCCTCGGCAGCCACATCGTCGAGATCCGCCGCGTGCTCAAGCAGCGCGAGCCGGTGGGCCGCCGCCTGGACTTCCTGTTGCAGGAGTTCAACCGCGAAGCCAACACGCTGGGCTCGAAGTCGGTGGACAGCCGCACGTCCAATGCCGCGGTGGAACTGAAGGTGTTGATCGACCAGATCCGCGAGCAGGTGCAGAACATCGAGTGATGTTGCTGGGGGCGCCTTCGGGCGCCCTTGTCGTTTCAGCGCACGCTGACGCCTGGGGTTCCATCAGACAGCCGGCCTACCACGGTGGCGTGGCCGAACCCCGCAGCGTGGAAGCAGGCCAGCACCGCATCCACCGCGTCCGGGGCACATGACACCAGCAGGCCGCCGCTGGTCTGCGGGTCGGTCAGCAGCGGCTGCCAGTGCGCCGGCACCCCGTCGGCGAAGCGTACCTCGGCGCCATACGAGGCCCAGTTGCGGTGCGAGGCGCCGGTCATGCAGCCGCGCTGCAGCAGCTCCAGCGCCTGCGGCAGCAGCGGCACCTGCGCGCTGTCCAGCTCGGCGGCAACGCCACTGGCGTGACACACTTCCAGCAGGTGGCCGAGCAGGCCGAAGCCGGTGACGTCGGTCATCGCATGCACGCCGTCCAGCACGGCCAGCGGCATGCCCACGCTGTTGAGACGGGTGGTGGAATCGAGCATCTGCCGGTAGCCGTCGGCATCGAGCAGTTCCTTCTTCAGCGCCGACGAGTACACACCCACGCCCAGCGGCTTGCCCAGCACCAGCACATCGCCGGCGCGGGCATCGGCATTGCGCTTGAGCCGCTGCGGGTCGAGCACGCCGATCGCGGCCAGGCCATAGATCGGTTCCACCGCGTCGATGCTGTGGCCACCGGCGACCACGATGCCGGCGTCGGCACAGGCGCGTTCACCGCCCTGCAGGATGCCGCGGATGGTGTCCTGCGGCAGCGTATTGATCGGCATGCCGACGATGGCCAGCGCGAACAGCGGCCGTGCGCCCATCGCATACAGGTCCGACAGCGCATTGGTGGCGGCAATACGACCGAAGTCGAACGGGTCGTCGACGATCGGCATGAAGAAATCGGTGGTGGCGACGATTGCCTGGCGGTCATCGAGGCGATACACCGCAGCGTCGTCGCTGGTTTCGCGGCCGACCAGCAGCTCGGCCGGTGCCGGGAACGCGGGCGTGCCACGCAGCAGTTCGGCCAGCACGCCGGGGGCGATCTTGCAGCCGCAACCGCCGCCATGCGCAAGCGCGGTCAAACGTTGCGGGGCATCGGCCGGCGAAGGGGCGGGGGACGGTGCGTGCGTGGCCATGCCGGCATCTCCTGCGGAAACACGAATGGCGGAAGACAGCAGGAGTCGAACCTACCAGGGAGCGATCGACGCCCCCTACTGGGTTTGAAGCCCAGCCGCATGCCCGGATGCGCATGCCTTCCGAAAGTACGGCGATGCCGGCGCGCTCATCCCCGCGGGACGTTCCATTGGAGGTCGCCGCGCGGCCGATGGTGGTCACCAACGCGTCGAGTGTAGCCAACGCGATCGAAGAACTCCAAGATCTGGATGCTGCGCTTGCGGCCCAGGCCGACGGCATCGCGGAACGCCGCTGCATCCACCGTACCGGTGGCGTGTGACAGCTGCGCGAGAATCGTGGCCAGCTCGGCGATGCGGGCGGGGGCGTAGAACAGGTCCGGTACCACCTGGAACAGTTCGCCACGCGCGGCAGCCCGGCGCAGGACGGCGCGGACATGGTCCTCGGTGAGGCCCATATCGGTGGCCAAGGTACGTACCCACGGTGGATCGAAACCACCGGCGTGCAGCAGCGGCAACACACGTTCGAGCAGGAGCCGTTCACGCTCCGGCGGCGCGTGATCGTGGTTGGGCAGCCGCCACCATGCGCCCGTACGCTGCACGCTGCCGTCGTCGAGCAGGTCCTGCAGCAAGACGCTCCAGAGGCTGGCCGCCAGCGTGGGCAGGGTGCTGCGCTGCAGGCGTCCGCTGTCGACACCGGGTTCGTCGGGGCGTCGTTCATGCCAGCTCCGCAGCGAAGCAATGATCCGCTCACGCAGTACCTGCCAGTGCGAGGCAAGGATGATCACGGTATCTTCGCGAACGGTGATGCGCAGTGCGTCCGCAGGAAGATCGATGTCTGCAGCCGCACGTCGGCAGTAGCGCTGCAGCGCGGCCATGGGAATGCCGGTGGGTGCCTGCTGTAGCAGCAGACCAACGTCTGCATTGGCAGCCAGTTGTTCCAGAGCCGCCAGCCATACCAGTCTTGCCGGGCTGCGCCGACGCCGCTGCGGCGGATCCGGATCGAGCACGATGCCGCCGCCCACCGTCTGGGTAGCCGCGGAATCACGGGCGATGAAGCGGTCACCGCACATCGCGCAGACCGGCGCATCGAACACCAGCTGGACAAGCTGCCCATGGCCGTTGTCGTGGTCCTCCAGCAGCACCACATGCGCCTGCCGGTGCATCGTGCCCCAGTGGATGTGCAGCGGCGTCCAGTCCCGTACCGGTGCGGCCAGTGCGGACAGCCGCAGGCGCGCATCGACGCGGGTGGTCGCCAACAGTGCGCGCGGATCGGCGATCCAGTCGCCACGGTGGATCTCGTCGCGCGCGATGGCGGCCAGGTTCAACGCACAGCGCTGCCCGGCCATCGCATGTTCACTGGCCTGGTTCTGCGCGTGGATGCCGCGCACGCGCACTTCGGTGGCGGCCGGCATCAGCTGCAGGTGTTCACCCATAGAGGCAACACCGCCATGCACCGCGCCGGTCACCAGCGTGCCGTGGCCCGTCAGCGAGAACACGCGGTCCACCGGCATGCGGAACAATTCGCCGCGCAACGCAGCGTGGCCTGCGCTGGCGCGTTCCGCGGCCAATGCATGCAGATGGCTGCGCAGCGCGGCGACACCCGGATCGTGGGTATCGGTACTGTTGCAGGCGAATGTGGGGGAATCCTGCAGCGGCGTGGCGGCCAGCAATGCAGCGATCTCGATCTCGGCCCGGGCGATGCGCGCAGCGTCCACGCGGTCGATCTTGGTCAGTGCCACCACACCACGATCCACGCCCAGCAGCTGCAGGATCGCCAGATGCTCGCGGGTCTGCGGCATCACCCCGTCGTCGGCGGCGACCACCAGCAAGGCCACATCGACGCCGGTGGCACCGGCCACCATCGTGTGCACGAAGCGCTCGTGGCCCGGCACATCGACGAAGCCCAGCATGGCCCCGGGCTCGACTGCCGCCGTCGCCTCGACCGGTACATAGGCATAGCCCAGTTCAATGGAGATGCCACGTGTACGCTCTTCCTGCAGGCGATCGGTCTCGATGCCGGTCAGTGCCCGCACCAGGCTTGTCTTGCCATGGTCGATGTGGCCGGCGGTACCGACGATCATGCCTGCAGTGCGCTCCACTGGGCGAGGAACGCCGTTTCGTCAGCGGATTCCAGGCAGCGCAGATCCAGCCACAGTGCATCATCGGTGATGCGGCCGAGCACCGGCTTCGGCAACTGGCGCAGACGCTTGGCCAGGCGATCCAGGCCGCCTCGGTGCGCGCTGGTGATGCGCAGCCCCGCACTGGCCAGCTGCGCCTGTGGTTGTGCGCCGCTGCCGATCTGGCTGTGCATCGGCGCCTGTTCGATGACGTAGTCGATTGCCAGCGCCGCGCGCATCGGCTGCAGCAGCCGCTGCGCCTGCGCATCGATATCGCCCTGCGTGCGTGACAGGGTGCGCAGCGTCGGCAGCCGTCGTGCCAGCAGCTCCGGTTCGCGATACAGGGCCAACACCGCCTCCAGTGCGGCCAGGCCCATCTTGTCCATGCGCAGTGCCCGCTTGAGCGGGTTGCGGTTGATCCGCGCAATCAGGTCGGCGCGGCCGGCGATGATACCGGCCTGTGGCCCGCCCAGCAGCTTGTCGCCACTGAAAGAGACCAGGTCGGCGCCGGCCGCCAGCGTTTCCTGCACGGTGGGCTCGTGCGGCAGGCCGAATTCTGCCAGGCCGCACAGGCTGCCGCTGCCCAGGTCCACTACCAGCGGCAGGCCACGTTCGTGCGCGATGGTGGCCATCGCTGTAGTGTCGACCTTGGCGGTGAAACCGGTGATCGCGTAGTTGCTGGCATGCACCTCCATCAGCAATGCGGTACGCGTGCCGATGGCATTGGCGAAATCGGCCGGATGGGTCCGGTTGGTCGTACCCACTTCCAGCAGCCGTGCACCGGCACTGCGCATCACATCGGGAATGCGGAAGGCGCCACCGATCTCCACCAGTTCGCCACGTGACACCACCACTTCGCGGCGGTTGGCCAGGCTGTTGAGCAGCAGCAGGACCGCCGCCGCATTGTTGTTGACCACGGTGGCCGCTTCGGCGCCGGTCAATTCGCAGACCAAGGACTGCACCCGCGCGTCGCGGTCGCCACGACGGCCACGGGCAATGTCCAGTTCCAGATCGACCGGGGTGGTCATCGCGCAGGTGACGGCGTGCACCGCGGCCTCGGGCAGCAGGGCGCGGCCCAGATTGGTGTGCAGCACGGTGCCGGTCAGGTTGAACATCGGCTGCAGGTTCAGCCGGGCATCGGCGGCGATGGCGGCGTCGACCACTGCGACCAGCGCCGGGCCATCCACTGCCTGTTGCAGCTGTTCGGCCGACAGGTGCCCGGCATTGATTCGTTCGCGCAACGCCTGCAGGTGTGAACGCAGCAGCGAGGTGATGCGGCTGCGGCCATGTCTTTCGATCATCGCCGCCAGCGCGGGCAGCCGCAGCAGCCGGTCCAGCGAGGGCAGGGCGGCGACCGATGCCGGGGGCGTGCGTGGCATCGGGTCAGTCGCCGTCCGACTGCCACAGCAGCGGGTTCTGGCTGGCACGTGCATAGCCTTCCTCGCCCAGCAGCAGGTCCAGCGCCAGCGTGCCGAGATCGTCGGCTACCGGTTCCAGCGCCGGGTCCTTTTCCAGGTAGAGGATCTTGCGGTAGCTGTGGCAGTGGTCGCAGGTTTCGGCACGCACTGCGCTTTCGCGCACGGCCTCGCCGGTATCGCCGTCCGCGTCGGCCAGGGCGCGGTAGGCGATGTCCCTGCCGGGGGTGCCACACTGGCTGCATTGCACGCGCACGTAGTGCCATTGGCAGGCGCACAGCGAGCACGATAGGTAACGGTAGGAGGCATAGGGTGGGCGCGCCTGCACGACGCTGGCGACCGGCAGGCTGCCGCACAGCGGGCACAGCCCCGGCGCGTCGGCCAGCGGTTTCAGGTCGGTGGGGCGGAAGCCGCTGGCCAGCAATACCCAATACACCTGAAGCGCATTCATCACCAGCAGCGCAGCGACTGCATCCACCGAGGGCGCGTCGTCCCGCTCCAGCACCGCATGCGCCTGAGCATCGAGCCAGGCGTCGTCGGCAGCGACAACGCGCTGCAGTTCCTGTCGCGTCTCTGCTGGCAGCCCGGCCTCATCGGCGCAGTGCCGGCACAGTGTGCGCAGCCAGTCGCGCCAGCGGTCGTCGAGCCGCAGCGTGTTGGCCGGCCTCAGTGGCATGCCGGCACTGGCAGCAGCACTCGACTGCTGCCCGCGCGCCTGGGCCTGAAGTGCTTCGCGCTGATGAGGTGTCAGTTCATCCAGCAGCGCCTGCTGTGCATCGGCCAGCGCTGCCAGCAGCTGCAGGTAGCCGCCGATGGCGCTGTGTGCGGCCAGGCTGCGCAGTCGTGCCGCGCGTGCGCTGAAAAGATGGGTGGCATCGGGCAGGATGATGCGGGGGACGTCGCGCGAGGCGAGCGTCTCGATCTCACCGGGTTCAAGGATGCGTTGCGCCATGCAGGGCCAGCCGGAAGAACCAGCCTCCATCCTCGCTGTTGTCGGCGCTGGCGTCCAGCGTGTTGCAGGCCATGCGAGACGTCGGGGTCAGATCCGTTTTCCTCTGGAAAACGGATCTGACCCCATCGGTCGTTGCCGTGTTCATCGTGTCGACCAAGGTCGACACCCACCAACAGAAGCCCATGACATTCCGACAGACCGCGGAAAACTGTCGAAGGCGGGGTGGGTCCGGTTGCGAGGGCGTGAGCGCCATGGATGGCGCGACCGAGCTTACATGGGTGAGGGCGCTTTGCTTGCGAAGCATTGCTTCGCAAGCAAAGCGCCCGAACGCCCAGCCGCCAGCGGCCGGGCCGGGCCCCGGAGGGGTACTTGCAGCGTCCCCCGCAACCGGACCCACCCCGCCATCCCGCAGGAAGCCGGCATTTGACGTTGATTCTGCGGGTGCAGGGCCGCAGGCACGGCCGCTAACCCTCTTCCCGCCGCCCGCGCAGGATGTCGCGGAACCACTGCCGGTGATGCTTGTACGCCCACCCATAGGTCACCTTGCCCTGGGTCATCGCGCGCACCGAGCCCTTGATCCAGATCGCCGCATAGATGTGCACCACGATCGCGCATATCAACACCCAGCCGAACAGCGCGTGGGCGAGTACCGAGAACCGGATCACCCCGATCGGGAAGAAGTGGCTGAAATACTGCCGCCAGATCACGAAGCCGGTCAGCAACAGCGCCGACAGACAGCCGATGATGGCCCAGAACAGCAGCTTCTGGCCGGCATTGAAGCGGCCCACCGGGGGGAGTTTCTCATCTTCGTTGCGCAGCACATCGCGCATGCCACGCATCCACGCGCGATCGTCGGGGCTGAGGAAGTTGTCACGCCACATCCGCAGTGCCAGCAGCGCAAAGCCGACCACCATGGCCAGGCCGACGAACGGATGCAGGATGCGCGTCCATGGTCCACCACCGAACAGCTGGGTCAGCGGAAACAGGGCCGGATGGAACAGCGCCAGCCCGGACAGCGCGGTCAACACGAAGCAGATCGCCACGATCCAGTGATTGATGCGGGTCGGCGCGCGGTACCGGATGATCTGTCGTGGGTGCGGTGCGTACTTCATGGCTGCTGCTCCTCCTCGATCTTCTTCGCCTCGTGCTCGGCTTCCTCCTCTTCCTCGTCGTTGACCGTATTGCGGCCGATGCCGATGTAGTGCAGGAAGCCGGCGAAGGCGGTGGCCGCGATGGCCAGCACGCCCAGTGGCTTGGCCACGCCCTTCCAGATCTCCACCATCGGGCTGATGCGCGGGTCCTTGGGCAGGTCGGCGTACAGCTCCGGCTTGTCCACGTGCTGCAGCACGTACATCACGTGGGTGCCGCCGACGCCCTGCGGATCATACAGGCCGGCATTCTCGTAGCCGCGCGACTTCAGGTCTTCCACGCGGCCGGCGGCGTGCTCGGTCATCGCCTGCTTGCTGCCGAAAGTGATCGCGCCGGTTGGGCAGGTTTTCACGCAGGCCGGCTCCTGGCCTACCGCCACCCGGTCCGAACACAGCGTGCACTTGTAGGCCTTGTGGTCCTTCTTGGAGATGCGCGGCACGTCGAACGGGCAACCGGTGACGCAGTAGCCGCAACCGATGCAGTTCTCTTCCTGGAAATCGACGATGCCGTTGGCGTACTGGATGATCGCGCCCGGCGACGGACAGGCCTTCAGGCAGCCCGGGTCGCTGCAGTGCATGCAGCCTTCCTTGCGGATCAGCCACTCCAGCTTGCCCTTCTCGTCCTCGTATTCGCGGAACTTCATCACCGTCCACGACTGGTCGCTGAGGTCGGGCGGGTTGTCGTAGCTGCCAACGCAGCTGCCGACTTCGTCGCGCAGGTCGTTCCATTCCATGCAGGCCACCTGGCAGGCCTTGCAGCCGATGCACTTGCTGACGTCGATCAGCTTGGCGACCTGGCCGGTGTGCGCACTGCGCGCCTGCGGCGAGGGCGTGGTGGTGGCCGAGCGGCGGATGATATCCAGTGATTGCAGTGACATGGCGTGTCTCCTACACCTTCTCGACCTTGACCAGGATGCACTTCGATTCAGGCGTCTGCGAATTGCCGTCACCGATGGCGTTGGTCAGCGTATTGGCGATGTAGCCGGGCTTGGCCGCACCGAGGAACCCCCAGTGGATCGGTATGCCCACCTGATGGACGGTCCTGCCATCGATCTGCAGGGCCTTGATGCGCTTGGTCACCATTGCCACCGCCTCGATGTGCCCGCGCTTGGAACTCACGCGCACGCGGCTGCCGTTGTTGATGCCCAGCTCGTCGGCCAATGCGGCGCCGATCTCGACGAACTGTTCGGGCTGGATGATGGCGTTGAGCCTGCCGTGCTTGGTCCAGAAGTGGAAATGCTCGGTAAGCCGGTAGGTGGTGGCCACGTGCGGGAACTCATCAGGTGAACCGATCTGCGCCCGATCACTGGCAAACACGCGCGCGGCGGGGTTGTTCAGCGTCTGCGCCTGGCCGGGGCTGAGCGGGTTGCTGCGCAGCGGCGTATCGAACGGTTCGTAGTGCTCCGGGAACGGACCCTCGGCCATGCCGGCCTTGGCGAAGAAGCGGGCGATGCCTTCCGGGTTCATGATGAACGGGCCCATGCCGCCGGCGGGGTCTTCGTCGGCCTTGAAATCAGGCACGTCCACGCTGCCCCAGTTCTTGCCATTCCAGGCCAGCAGCGTGCGCCGTGGGTCGAACGGCTGCCCGGCCACGTCGCACGAGGCGCGGTTGTACATCACGCGCCGGTTGGCTGGCCATGCCCAGGCCCAGCCCAGGGTATTGCCGATGCCGGTCGGGTCGCTGTTGTCGCGCTGCGCCATCATGTTGCCGTTCGGGCCCCAGGCGCCGATGTAGATCCAGCAGCCGGATGACGTGCTGCCATCGTCGCGCAGGTCACCGAACGCGGCCAGCTGCTCGCCGGCCTTGCGCACAAGCCTGGTCGGGTCTTTCGGATCGAACACGTCCACCAGTGCTTTGCCGTTGTATTCCATCGCCAGCTCTTCCGGGGTCGGCACCTCCGGGTTGGAATACTTCCAGGCCAGGTCGCGCACCGGCTCCCACCAGGCGCCACCGTCTTTCTGGTACAGGGCTTTGATGCGATGGAACAGCTCGGACATGATCTCGATGTCGCTGCGCGCTTCACCCGGTGGGTTGGCGCCCTTCCAGTGCCACTGCAGCCAGCGCGAGGAGTTCACCACCGCGCCGTTCTCCTCGGCGAACGACGTGGTCGGCAGGCGGAACACTTCGGTCTGGATGGCGCTGGGGTCCACATCGTTCAGCGCGCCGTGGTTCTGCCAGAAGGCGATGGTCTCCGTCTCCAGCGGGTCCATGCTGACCATGAACTTCAGCTTGGAGAACGCGCTGATCAGCTTGCCCTTGTTCGGCGCCGAGGCCAGCGGGTTGAAGCCCTGGCAGATGTAGCCGTGGATCTTGCCCTCGTTCATCAGCTCGTACGCCTGCAGCATGTCGTACGGTTTGTCGAGCTTGGGCAGGTAGTCGAAGCACCAGTTGTTGTCGGCGGTGGCGGCGTCGCCCCACCACGATTTCATCAGGCTGACATGGAACTTCGGGTAGTTCTGCCAGAACGACATCTGGTTGGCGCGCAGCGGCTTCTGCGTGCGCTTGGCGATGTAGGCGGTGTAGTCCTGCTCGTCCTGTTTCGGCAACGTCAGGTAGCCGGGCAGCAGGTCGGACATCAGGCCGATGTCGGTCAGGCCCTGGATGTTGGAATGCCCGCGCAGTGCGTTCATGCCGCCACCGGCCACGCCGATGTTGCCCAGCAGCAGCTGCACCATGGTGCCTGCACGCACGTTCTGCGCGCCGATCGAGTGCTGCGTCCAGCCCAGCGCGTACAGGATGGTCATCGCCTTGTCCTTCCCGGCGGTGGACGCGATCATGTCCCAGATCTGGCGGATGCTGTCGGCCGGCGTGCCGCAGATGCGTTCGACCATCTCCACGGTGTAACGCGCGTAGTGCTGCTTGAGCAGGGTGTAGACGCAACGTGGATCCTTCAGTGTCGGATCACTGCGTACGAAACCATCCTCACCGTACACGTAGTCCCAGCTGGAGCGGTCGTAGCTGCGCTTTTCTGCGTCGTAACCCGAATACAGGCCGTCCTTGAAGGCGAACTCGTCCTTCACCAGGAACGACATGTCGGTGTAGTTCAGCACGTACTCGTGCTGGATGCGGTCCTCGGTCAGCAGGTAATTGATCAGGCCGCCCAGGAACACGATGTCGGTACCGGTGCGGATCGGCGCATACACGTCGGCCACCGCGGCCGAGCGGTTGAAGCGCGGGTCGACCACGATCAGGCGGGCCTTGTTGTGCGCCTTGGCCTCGGTCACCCATTTGAACCCGCACGGGTGTGCCTCGGCGGCATTGCCACCCATGATCAGGATCAGGTCGGCATTCTTGATGTCGACCCAGTGATTCGTCATCGCACCACGGCCTAGCGTCGGGGCAAGACCTGCCACCGTCGGGCCGTGTCAGACACGTGCCTGGTTGTCGAATGCCAGCATGCCAAGGGAGCGCACGACCTTGTGGGTCAGCACCGCGGTTTCATTGCTGGTGGCCGAGGCGGCCAGCATGCCGGTGGTCAGCCAGCGGTTGACCGTCTGCCCGGCTTCGTTCTTCTGCACGAAGTGGGCATCGCGGTCTTCCTTCATCAGCCGCGCGATGCGGTCCAGCGCATCGTCCCAGCTCAGCCGTTTCCACTCATTGGAGCCCGGTGCGCGGTACTCGGGGTAGAGCAGGCGCGACTTGCTGTGGATGATGTCGGCCAGGCCGGCCCCCTTCGGGCACAGCGTGCCGCGGTTGACCGGATGGTCGGGGTCGCCCTCGATGTGGAAGATGCTCGGCTCGGCGTTCTTGGCGCCATCGCCGAGGCTGTACATCAGGATGCCGCAGGCCACCGAACAGTAAGTGCAGGTGTTGCGGGTCTCGGTCGCGCGGGTCAGCTTGTACTGCCTGACCTCCGCGAGCGCGATGCCGGGCGCGAAGCCCATCAGGGCCAGGCTGGAGCCCACCAGGGTTGTCCCGGTGACCTTCAGGAACTGGCGGCGACTCATCGAGGGCATGCCGTTCTCCTTGGATGGCGGGGCGGCACGCAGACCACCCGGCTGTCGGTAGGTACGCGCCGGTTATAGCACAGCCCCCCGGATGCCCATGTGGCACAAGGGCCGGCGCCTGCCGGACGGGCGCGCAAAGGGGCCTCTCTGGTAAAGTTGCGTGCCCGCACCCCGGGGAAGCGTCTGCCGGGCCTGGTTCCAGGATGTTCCGCGCAGCCCCCGCCATCCTGGCGCGATCCTCCGCGCCGGATCTGGAACACCGAGGAAAAATTTTGCGAAATCAACCAGTTGGGTTCCGCGCATGAGCGCCCCGTCGAAGCCGGCGGACGCCGTTGCGCGCGGCACGCTGTACATCGTTGCCGCCCCGTCCGGCGCCGGCAAGAGCAGCATCGTCAATGCCACCCTGGCGCGTGACCCGCAGATCGCCCTGTCGATCTCCTTCACCTCCCGCGCCATGCGCCCGGGTGAAGTGAACGGCCAGCACTACCACTTCGTCAGTGCCGAGACGTTCGAGCAGATGATCGCCGCCGGCGACTTCTTCGAGCACGCCTGGGTGCATGGCGACTGGAAGGGCACCGCCCGGCAATCGGTGGAGCCGCAGCTGGCCGCCGGCCAGGACGTGCTGCTGGAGATCGACTGGCAGGGTGCGCAGCAGGTGCGCCAGCTGGTGCCGGGCACGGTCACCGTGTTCATCCTGCCGCCGTCCAAGCAGGCCCTGCAGGACCGCATGCGCAAGCGTGGCCAGGACAGCGAGGCGGTCATCGCCCAGCGCCTGGGCGCGGCGCGTGACGAGATGCTGCACTTCAACGAGTTCGACTACGTCATCGTCAACGAGGTGTTCGACACCGCCGTGGACGAGCTGTGCGCGATCTTCACCGCCAGCCGCCTGCGCAGGGAGGCCCAGAAGGTCCGCCATGCCGGCCTGATCCAGGCCCTGCTGACCCCCGATCCGGGTGCAACTGACTGATTCCAAAAGAATCGGGTGGGGGTTGGCTTGATTTTGTCCAGCCCCTGCCAGTACACTCCGTCCCCTTTCCCTCATTCGACTGAGCGGCCGACCGGTCGCCGGGAGCCCGTATGGCCCGCATCACCGTAGAAGATTGCCTGGAAGTCGTTAACAACCGTTTCGAGCTGGTCATGATGGCATCCAAGCGTGCCCGCCAGCTCGCCAACGGCGTGCAGGCCACGCTGGACAACAGCGAGACCGAGGACAAGCCGACCGTGCTGGCGCTGCGCGAAATCGCTGCCCGCAAGATCGACAATGCGCTGATCGACGAAGTCGAGAAGGCCGAGCGCGAGCGCGCCGAGCGCGAAGCACTGGAGTGGGCGGCCGCCGAAGTGGTCGCCGACGAAGACATGTCCAAGAACGACGATTGATCACATCGATCGACGTCATTGCTGGATAGCCGAACAGCCCGCCCCGTGCGGGCTGTTTCGCATTCAGGATTTGCCGTAAACGTCGCGCTGGAATAGGCTGCGGGCATGAACCCAGGCCCCACTGCCAAGGTCGCCGCAGCTCCCACTGCCGCCGTACCCGACTACGTCCTCCAGCTTGAACGCGCCGCCCACTACCTGCCGCCGGAGCAGTTGCCGCTGCTGCGCCGTGCCTGGGAAGTCGGGGCCTCCGCGCACGCTGGGCAGACGCGCAAGTCGGGCGAGCCCTATATCACCCATCCGGTAGCCGTGGCGCAGGTGCTGGCCGAGCTGGGCCTGGACGTGGAAGCGCTGATTGCCGCGATTCTGCACGACACCATCGAAGACACTCCGCTGACCCGTGAAGCGCTGGCCGCCGAGTTCGGCGAGGCCGTGGCCGAGCTGGTCGATGGCGTGACCAAGCTGGACAAGCTGAAGTTCCGCGACCGCCAGGAAGCGGCCGCCGAGAGCTTCCGCAAGATGCTGCTGGCGATGTCGCGCGACCTGCGCGTGATCATGATCAAGCTGGCCGACCGCCTGCACAACATGCGCACGCTGGGCGCGCAGAGCCGCGAAGCGCGCAGCCGCATCGCCCGCGAGACGCTGGAGATCTACGCACCCATCGCCCAACGGCTGGGCATGAGCCTGGTCAAGAGCGAGCTGCAGAACCTCGGCTTCAAGGCGCTGTACCCGTGGCGCCACGCCATCATCGAAAAACACATCCGCAGCCAGCCGGTGGTGCGCCGCGAGTCGATGGCGCAGGTGGAGGTGCAGCTGTCGCAGCGCCTGGCCAAGGAGGGCATCGAGCACCGCCTGGTCAGCCGCATCAAGACGCCGTGGAGCATCTACAACAAGATGCGCGACGAGAACAAATCCTTCGACCAGGTGATGGATGTGTTCGGCTTCCGCCTGGTGGTGCGCAGCGTACCCAGCTGCTACCACGCGCTGGGTTCGGTGCACGCCACCTTCAAGCCGCTGGACGGGCGCTTCCGCGACTTCATCGCGATTCCCAAGGCCAACGGTTACCAGTCGCTGCACACCGTGCTGTTCGGGCCGTATGGCTCACCGATCGAAGTGCAGATCCGCACCGAGGAAATGGACCTGATCGCCGAACGCGGTGTGGCCGCGCACTGGACCTACAAGTTCGGTGGTGATTCGCCCAACAGCGCGCAGAGTCGCGCGCATGCCTGGATCGTCGAGCTGATCGACTCGCAGCGCGCCGCCGGTTCCTCGCTGGAGTTCCTCGACAACGTCAAGGTCGACCTGTTCCCGGACGAGGTCTACCTGTTCACGCCCAAGGGCAAGATCCTGGCCCTGCCGCGCAATTCCACCGCGCTCGATTTCGCCTATGCCGTGCATACCGACGTCGGCAACATGGCCGTGGCTTCGCGCGTGGACAAGAAACTGGTGCCGTTGCGCACCAAGCTGGTGTCGGGCCAGTCGGTGGAGATCATCACCGCACGCTCGGCCACGCCGAAGCCGCAGTGGCTGGAGTTCGTGGTCACCAGCAAGGCGCGCACCGCCATCCGCCACCAGCTCAAGCAGCTGGAGCATGAGGACGCCGTGCAGCTGGGCCATCGCATGCTCGACCGCGCGCTGGAAGCGATGGACTCCTCGCTGGAGCGGTTGCCGAAGGGGCGCCTGGATGCCTTCCTGGCCGAGCACCGCTTCCCGCGCCTGGAGGCGCTGCTGGCCGAGGTCGCGCTGGGCAACTGGATGCCGACCCAGGCCGCGCAGGCACTGATGGCCTACGCCGAGCTGCGCGGTGGCCCGCATTCGCGCCACCACTCGCAGGAAAAGATCCTGATCAACGGCAGCGAACGCGGCGTGGTCACCTTCGCCGGCTGTTGCCAGCCGATTCCCGGGGACGAGATCATGGGTTACCACACTGCCGGCAAGGGCATCGTGGTGCACCGCATGGACTGCCCGAACCTGGCCGAGCTGCGCAAGTCGCCCGAACGTTGGGTGCCGATCGGTTGGGACACCACCGTCTCCGGCGACTACGACACCTCGCTGGTGGTGGAGGTGGAGAACGGCACTGGCGTGCTGGCGCAGCTGGCCGCTGCCATTGCACAGAGCCACTCCAACATCGAGCGGGTGGACTACCTGGACCGCGACTTCAACGCCGCCGTGCTGGCGTTCAATATCCAGGTGCGCGACCGCAACCATCTGGCCGAAGTGATGCGCCGCCTGCGCCGCCTGTCGGTCGTGCAGGCCGTGCGCCGCCAGTAGGTCCACGCCATGCGTGGATGATGGCCCGGCGCTACCGGGTTGGTACAATCACCGCTCTGTTTTCCCCCAACGCACCGGAGCGACCATGTCCCGCCAGATCATCAACACCGAAAAGGCTCCCGCCGCCATCGGCCCGTACTCGCAGGCCGTGCGCGCCGGCAACACCGTGTACTTCTCCGGCCAGATCCCGCTCGACCCGGCCACCGGCGATATCGTCGGTGCCGGTGACGTCGAAGCGCAGGCCCGCCGCGCCTTCGACAACCTCAAGGCCGTGGCCGAAGCCGCCGGTGGTTCGCTGGACCAGGTCGTGCGTCTGGGCCTGTACCTGACCGATCTGGGCGAGTTCGCCAAGGTCAATGCGGTCATGCAGGACTACTTCCAGGCCCCGTACCCGGCCCGTTCCACCATCGAAGTGTCCGGCCTGCCGAAGGGCGCCAACTTCGAGGTCGACGCGGTGATGGTCATCGACTGACCGTCACGTGGCACGCAAGGCGGCGGTCACCCCGGTCCTGTCACCCTCCGGCGAAGCATCCCTGGCGATGCTCGCTGGCGTGGGACCGGCCGTGGCCGCCAAACTGCAGGCGCGTGGCCTGGCCACCCTGCAGGATCTCTGGCTGCACCTGCCGCTGCGCTATGAAGACCGCACCCGGCTGACCCGCATCGAAGACCTGCGCAACGGCGTTCCGGCGCAGGTGGAAGTACGGGTGATCGCGGTCGAGCGCGGCATGCGCTACCGGCCGATGCTGAAAGTGGCGGTGGAAGACGAAGGGCAGGGCACCCTGGTGCTGCGCTTCTTCCATTTCCGCCAGCAGCAGGTCGGTCAGTTCGCGGTCGGCAACCGGCTGCGCTGTTTCGGCACGCCCAAACCCGGCCACCTGGGGCTGGAAA
Organism: Stenotrophomonas sp. AN71; assembly: GCF_050435725.1. Taxonomy (NCBI): domain Bacteria; kingdom Pseudomonadati; phylum Pseudomonadota; class Gammaproteobacteria; order Lysobacterales; family Lysobacteraceae; genus Stenotrophomonas; species Stenotrophomonas sp. AN71. Next base: position 218,232 of record NZ_JBNDKU010000003.1, read on the forward strand.
TCGTCCACCCCAGCTACCAGGTGCTGGGCCGCAACGACGATCCCGAACTCGGCGACCGCCTCGACCCGGTGTATCCCACCGTCGAAGGCGTGGGCCCGATGACGATGCGCAAGCTGATCGGCCAGGCACTGGACCGCCTGCCCGAAGAAAGCACGTTGGAACTGCTGCCGACCGGTTGGCTCGATGGCCTCGGCCTGCCGTCGTTGCGCAGCGCGCTGCTGACCGTGCATCGGCCGCCGCCGGACGCCGACCTCGCCGCATTGGCCGCCGGCACCCATCCGGCGCAGCGCCGCCTGGCGATGGAAGAACTGCTGGCCCACCACCTCAGCCTGCGTCGCCAGCGCATCGCGCTGCAGGCGCACCATGCGCCGCCGTTGGCCGGCCCCGGCAAGCTGGCCAAGGCGCTGCTGAAGCAGTTGCCGTTCGCGCTGACCGGCGCGCAGACGCGTGTGTTCAAGCAGATCCGCGAAGACCTCGCACGCCCCAGCCCGATGCTGCGGCTGGTGCAGGGTGACGTCGGCTCGGGCAAGACCGTGGTTGCCGCGCTGGCGGCGATGCTGGCAGTGGAGCAGGGCAAGCAGGTCGCGCTGGCCGCACCCACCGAGCTGCTGGCCGAGCAACATCTCAACAACCTGCGCGGCTGGCTGGAACCACTCGGCGTGCGCATTGCCTGGCTGGCCGGCAAGGTCACCGGCAAGGCGCGCGCCAAGGTGATGGAGCAGGTAGCCAATGGCGAAGCGCAGGTGGTGGTGGGGACGCACGCGCTGATGCAGGAGGCGGTGGTGTTCCAGGATCTGGCGCTGGCCATCGTCGATGAGCAGCACCGCTTCGGCGTGCACCAGCGGCTGGCCCTGCGTGACAAGGGTGCAGGCGGCAACAGTGTGCCGCATCAGCTGGTGATGACCGCCACGCCGATTCCACGCACGCTGGCGATGTCCGAATACGCGGACCTGGATGTGTCGGCCATCGACGAACTGCCGCCGGGTCGCACGCCGGTGCAGACAGTCGCACTCAACAACGACCGCCGCCCGGAACTGATCGAGCGCATCGCGCTGGCCTGCGAAGAGGGGCGGCAGGTCTACTGGGTGTGCACGCTCATCGAGGAAAGCGAAGAGCTGGACGCTACGCCGGCGCAGGCCACCTACGAATCGCTGCAGGCACTGCTGCCAGGCGTGCGCGTCGGTCTGGTACACGGTCGGCTGAAAGCGGCCGAGAAGCTGGCGACGATGGTGGCGTTCAAGGCCGGCCAGATCGATCTGCTGGTGGCGACCACCGTCATCGAGGTGGGCGTGGACGTACCGAATGCCTCGTTGATGGTGATCGAGAACGCCGAGCGCCTCGGGCTGGCCCAGCTGCACCAGCTGCGCGGGCGTGTTGGCCGCGGTTCGGCGGTTTCGCGCTGCGTATTGCTGTACCAGGCGCCGCTCTCGCAGATGGCACGTGAGCGCTTGCAGACCATGCGCGAAACCAATGATGGTTTCGTCATCGCCGAAAAGGATCTCGAACTACGTGGCCCCGGCGAACTGCTGGGCACGCGTCAGACCGGCCTGGCGGGTTTCCGCATCGCCGACCTCGCCCGCGACGCGGGCCTGCTGCCGGGCGTGCACGATCTGGCCGAGCGGCTGTTGGCCCAGCAACCCGCGCTGGCCGACCGCGTGGTACAGCGTTGGATCGGCACCGCCGTGCGCTACGCCTCGGCGTAAACGCCCCGGGATCAGTTCCCTTTGTGCAGCAGAGGGCTCTGGCCCCATTCCCGGGCGGCTCATCCACGCATGGCGTGGATCTACTTCGCGCCGCGCGCGTGAATCGAGCATGGCTCTACGCTACATGAAGCGTTCTCGATCATCTCGTGAATGTGTCGACCAAGGCCGACACCCGCCATCCCCCGGGAAACCAGCTTTTGACCTTAGCTGTTGCTGCTGCCGTTGTTCCGGCCCGGCGGGTGCAGGGCGCAGCCCTGCCGAACCCGAACCCCCGTACTTGCAACGGTCATCATCCCGGTCCACACTTCGTTGCCGATCTGAAGACGGCAACGATGACCCACAAGATCCCCCTGTTGATCGACACCGACCCCGGTGTGGACGACGCCCTGGCCCTGCTGATGGCCTTTGCCGACGAACGGCATGACGTGGTCGCCCTGACCATCGCCGCCGGCAATGTCGGCCTGCAGTACACCGTCCGCAACGCCCTCAAGCTCTGCGACGTCGTCGGCCGCGCCGACGTGCCGGTGTTTGCCGGAAGCCCGGATCCGCTGCTGCATCCCTCCGTCGACGCTGCGCATGTGCACGGCCGTGATGGCTATGGCGACGTGGACCTGCCGCCGCCGAGCCGCCAGGCCGAAGCCGAGCACGCCGCGTTGGCGATCCTGCGCCTGTCGCACGAACACGCTGGCGAGCTGATGCTGGTGATGCTCGGCCCGCTCACCAACCTGGCGCTGGCGCTGAAGCTGGATCCGACCCTGCCACAGCGCATCAAGCGCATCGTGGTGATGGGCGGTGCAGTGACCTGCCACGGCAACATCACCCCGGCCGCCGAGTTCAACATCGCCTTCGATCCGGAAGCGGCGCACGTGGTGTTCACCTCGTTCAAGCACCTTCTGGTGTCGGACTGGGAAGCCACCGTTGCTCACGGCCTGCCGTTGCAGGAAGCCGAAACATGGCTGCAGGCCGATTCCGATCGCGCCCGCTTCTACGAACTGATCTCGCGCAAGACCCGTGGTCTGTCCGAGGACAGCAAGGGCGGCCGTTGGTACACCGCCGATGCCGTGGCGATGGCCTGGGCGCTGAACCCGGAAGGGCAGCTGCAGGTGGAATCGCGGCCGCTGAACGTGGAACTGAACGGCACGTTCAGCCGCGGTGCGACCATCGTCGACTGGAACCGCCAGACCGGCCAGCCGGACAACTGCGATCTGCTGATGGCTTACGACCAGGGGCGTTTCGAGGCCCTGGTACGCCAGGCCCTGGGCGCGGATTGAAGTCCGTTTCCCGGCACCGGTTGCTCCGGGCGGCAACCGGTGCTTATAATGCCGCTCTTGACCACCAGCCCATTTACGGTGTGAGCCCATGAAGGCCGATATCCATCCGAACTACCGCGACGTCGTCTTCCATGACGTCACCTCCGATTTCAAGATCCTGACCCGCTCGACCATGAGCACGAAGGAAACCATCAAGTGGGAAGACGGCAACGACTACCCGCTGGTGAAGGTTGAAATTTCCTCGGCTTCGCACCCGTTCTACACGGGCAAGCACAAGGTCATCGACACCTCGGGCCGTATCGACAAGTTCCAGAAGCGCTACGCGCGCTGATCTGTCGATCCTGCTTGGAACCGACGGCCGCGCTCTGCGCGGCCGTTTGTTTTTCCCCAACGCCCGCCCAACGAGCGTTTGGATGAACGGAACACTGCGTTCGTGTGACAACGCTTTTGCCGATCCGGGCCGCTGGCTGGCCGGGTTCTGGCCGCCTGCCGTCTACGACTTCTGTCTAGCGCCGGGCAAATGCTGCTGTGCGATAATGGCGTGATCCCCGGCACAGGCCGAGGACGTCATTCACGTGCCTGACCAATGCGCTTGGGCAGGCGCCTTCCCATGAAGGAGCGCACACAGTGTCCGATCTTGATCAGGTCACGCTCAACGCCGGCGATACGTCGGTCGTTCTGCCCGTCATCAAACCCACCCTTGGCAACGACTGCGTCGACATCGCGAAGCTGACCAAGGAAACGGGGTACTTCACCTACGATTCCGGTTTCACCGCGACGGCCAGCTGCAAGTCCGCCATCACTTACATCGACGGCGACAAGGGCGTGCTGCTGTATCGCGGCTACCCGATCGAGCAGCTGTCGGAGAAGTCGAGCTACGTCGAAGTGGCCTACCTGCTGATCAACGGCGAGCGCCCGAGCGCCGAGCAGCTGAAGGCCTTCACCGACGAGCTGGCCGCCGAAGCCAACGTCGATGCGTCGATCAACACCCTGATCGGCACCTTCGCCAAGGATGCCCATCCGATGGCCATCCTGACCGCCGCCATCGCGCAGCTGTCGGGCATCTACCACGCCTCGCTGGACCTGTCCGACGCCGAACAGCGCCGCCAGGCCGCCGTGCGCCTGATTGCCAAGGTGCCGACCCTGTCGGCGCTGATCTACCGCCACGGCAAGGGCCTGCCGGCCAACACGCCGGACACCTCGCTGGACTACGTCAGCCGCTTCCTGAAGCAGACCTTCGAATCGGCCGACGGCCAGTTCGAACTGAACCCGGATGTGGTCAAGGCGCTGGACCTGCTGTTCATCCTGCACGCCGACCACGAGCAGAACGCCTCGACCTCGACCGTGCGCCTGGTCGGTTCGACCGGTGCCAACCCGTATGCATCGGTCGCCGCCGGCGTCACCGCGCTGTGGGGTCCGGCCCACGGCGGTGCCAACGAAGCCGTGCTGAAGATGCTGGAAGAGATCGGTTCGGCCGACAACGTCGAGTCCGCCGTGCTCAAGGCCAAGGACAAGACCTCCGGCTTCCGTCTGATGGGCTTTGGCCACCGCGTCTACAAGAACTTCGACCCGCGCGCCAAGGTCATCGGTGAGATGACCGGCAAGGTTCTCAAGCAGCTGGGCGTGCAGGATCCGCTGCTGGACGTGGCCGTGAAGCTGGAGCAGGCCGCGCTGCAGGACGAGTACTTCGTTGCCCGCAAGCTGTACCCGAACGTCGATTTCTACAGCGGCATCATCTACAAGGCGCTGCAGATCCCGACCGAAATGTTCACCGTCATGTTCGCCCTGGGCCGTACCTCCGGCTGGGTGTCGCATTGGCTGGAACAGCAGGTCGACCCGGAAATGAAGATCGGTCGTCCGCGCCAGGTCTACACCGGCCATGACGTGCGTGACTACCAGGGCTGATCGTCCCGTGTAGCTTGTAGTGAAAGCGCCCCGCATCCGCGGGGCGTTTTTTTTGCGCCACGGATTGTGCTGGCTCCACGCCATCGAGCCCAAGTAGATCCACGCCATGCGTGGATAAGCCTCAACAAATCCATCCCGTACCCGCCTCACGCGCGGCGCCTTCAGCCGCCACGCGCAGGCCCCGTACTACACCTCCGAATACCGGCTCGGCGAACATCCCAGCACACGGCGGAAGCCAGCGGAAAACGCACTGGGGCTCGCGTATCCGAGGTCCAGCGCGACACGGGTCACGGCCTGCCCCTGTCCAAGCCGCTCGATGGCCGCCAGCAGGCAGACCTGTTGGCGCCATTCCGCAAAGCTCACCCCGGTATCGGCGCGGAACATGCGCGTGAACGTGCGCCGGCTCATGCCTGCGTCGGCGACGACGTCATCAAGGCGGACGGCCAGCGAAGGGGTATCGAACAACGCGCGGCAGACACGTGCAAGGCGTGCATCGGCAGGCAGCGGCGCATGCAGGGACAGTGTCGGCATCGATGCGATTTCCGCCACCAGCAACTGCATCAGCTTGCCTTCACGCCCGTTCTCGTCGTACAGCGCAGGCAGATCCACTGCAGCCTCCAGCAACTGTCGCAACAACGGCGATACCGCATACACGCGGCACTGCATCGGCAGCGCCACTGCCGTCGCCGTTCCGGCAGACAGGAAGGCGTTGAGCATCGTCACTGGGCCGCGCATGGTCATCTCATGGGCCAGCCCGGCGGGTACCCAGCAGGCGCGCTGCGGTGGCACCAGCCAGCGTCCCTGTGGCGTCGTCACGCTGATGGTGCCGCGCGCAGCGAACGCGAACTGCCCGCGCCGGTGGGCATGGCGGGGAAACGTGGACTCGGCCGCGTAGTCGTTCGAAGTGACCACGACGTCGCGTGGCAGGTCTTCGTAGGGGTCCAGCAGCGAGTTGCGCATGGCCCGGATTCTATAGCGATTGACCCGTCGTCGACGGTGCGCCTGAGGTTCGCTGCCTAGCATCGGGGATTCCCCCAACTGCACTGGAATCCCATGACCAACACATTCCATCGCGTGGGCAACGGTCCGCATCCGGTCCTGGTCCTGCATGGCTGGTTCGGCGATGCCCATGCCTTCGAGCCGATCGAGCCCTGGCTGTCCGGCGATGCATTCACCTACATCTTCATGGACTGCCGAGGTTACGGCGGCATGCGCGAGGCACGCGGTGCGTACACCATCGACGAGGTCGCCTCCGATGCGCTGGATCTGATGACCTCTCTCGGCCTCGAGCACTTCAGCGTGGCCGGTCATTCGATGGGGGGAATGGCCATCGAGCGGATTGCGGTGCTCGCGCCAGCGCGTGTGCGCGGGATGGTGGCCATCGCACCGGTGCCGTGCGGCGGGGTTGCCTACGATGCCGATACGCGGGCCATGCTCGAGGCGGCCGCCGCTGACGTGGGACTTCGCCGGGGCATCATCGACCGTAGTACCGGTGGACGACTGCCCGCGTCATGGCTGGACTGGAAGGCTGCGTATTCGATGAGCCGCTCCTCGGCAGGGGCATTCGCTGCGTACTTTCCTGCCTGGGCGGATACGGACTTTGGCGACGATATCGTCGGTGCGCATCCGTTGAAGGTGCTGGTGGGTGAGCACGACCCTACCTTCAACACCGTGCTGATGGAGAAAACCTATCTGCGTCGCTATCGGCACGCATCGCTGGAAGTGATGCGCAATGCCGGCCACTATCCGATGAATGAAACGCCGTTGGCGCTGGTGGCTGCCATGGAAGCATTTCTTGCATCGCTTTTCTGATCAGTCCGTGGCGTCGGGCGATGCTCGGCTGCCGCTGTCGCGTCGTACGCGCCGAGTCGAGTATGGCGCTCTTGTGCAAGGTGCGGTTCGCGCAATGAGGCTTGTTGCAAAGATCGAATGAGGAAAAGTGCATAAGTCCAAAACATTGAGCGCCTTCAAGGATCCTTCTTAACGTTCAGCAATTTAGGAATGCTTGAATGGTCGGCATGGACCTGGATTCCTAACATTCTCTCCGTCGCCCGCATCCCTTTCCGCAGGCGGCGCTTCCCTCCTTTTCTCCTTGAGGAGGGGAGCTTTCCCCATTCCCCGTGTCCGAGAGAGACAACCATGCACTCCATTCTGAAGAAGGCCACGCTCGCTGCAGCGCTGGCCACCGTTTCGCTGTCCGCCAACGCCTTCGACGCCGACATCAAGGTCTGGGCCAACGTCGACCCGACCCTGGCCCTGCTCAAGGCCGATGGCACCGCACTGGATTCGGTGGTCAACATGGTCCACAACCCGGTCAGCGGCCTGGTGCCGTGGTCGCAGCAGGTGCGCGTCTACTCCAACGATGAAGACAAGGACATCGAAGTGCGCGTCGGCAGCACGCCTCAGCTGCTCAACACCGATGGCAGTGGCGCCCCGGTACCGCTGACCGTCAGCCTCAACGGCAAGGCGCTGACCGTGGCCGCACAGGACTTCACCGCCTCCGACCTGTTCGACGGCGCACTGCCGGGCGCCTCGATCCCGATGCCGCTGCGCATTGCGCAGACCAACCAGGCGCCGATTGCCAAGGGCGGTACCTACGAAGGCATTGTCACGATCGCCATGCAGCAGAAGACCACCAGCCCGTAAGGCGCCCGCGCCGGCCCGCTTGCCGGGCCGGCCGCTTCCGGTAACTCCCCCATGAAAGCTCCCGCACCCGCCCTCACCCGGCTGGCGGTCGCGCTCGCCTTGTCGTTGGCCACGCCATTGGTCGCCGCGCGCGGCGTTCCCGCCGGTTTCGAGGATCTGGTCGAAGGCCAGACCGAACAACTTGAGGTACGCCTGTTCGGTCGCTCGACCGGGCTGGTGCCGGTGCGCGTGACGCTGGAACACGTGCAGCTGGAAGCCCCGGCCGAGGCACTGCAGGCCTTGCAGCTGCCCGCCGAGGCACAGGCTGCGTTGTTGCCAGCATTGTCACAGCCGCTGCCGCGCAACAGCCATCTGGCCTGCCGTTACGGTGGCGCCAGCGCCGGTTGCGGTTACATCGATCCCCCCGAGGAGCCCACCGCCGTGCGCGCGCTGTATGACGAAGGCGAGGGCGCTGTGCGCCTGTTCGTCGCCCGCCAATGGATTCCCGGTGAACCGGCCGCCGAGCGCTACCACCAGGTCAGCGCCAATGCCGAAAATGCCTTCCTGCACCAGCACACGCTCAATGTCAGTGGTGGCCGCGGCTACCAGTCGCTGGCCGCGCAGGGCATGGGCGCGCTGGGCGTGCTCCAGCGCGGGCACCTGTCCGCCGACTGGACCTTCAGCCAGCAGCACTACCGCGGTGGCCGCGCGCACCGTGATTTCCAGCTGGACAACGCCTACTACCGCCATGACCTCGGGCAGCAGCACTACCTGCAGGCCGGGCGCATGGATCGCCGCAACCTGAGCAGCCCGCAGGGCGGCACCTTCAGCTTCAGCATGCTGCCGATGGACCGCTTCCAAGGCCTGCGCCTGGGTACCACGCAGGCCTACGTGGATTCCGCTGCCGCCGTACAGGCCACGCCGCTCACCGTGCTGCTGGCACGCGATGCACGGGTGGATGCGTTCGATGGCGAGCGCCTTCTGCAGACCTTCTACCTGCAGGCCGGTATCAACCAGCTCGATACGCGCCGTTTCCCGCTGGGCAACTACACCATCACCCTGCGCATCTACGAAGACGGCGTGCTGGTGCGCAGCGAGGAGGCGCCGTTCGACAAGGGCGGCGACTGGACCGACAGCAGCGTGCAGTGGTTCATGCAGGGCGGCCGCCGTAACGAGCGCCGCAGCGACCGCTTCGACGACGAGCTGGCAGCGATGGCCGGCCTGCGCGTGCCGGTATCGCGCAACGTGGCAGTGACGGCCGGTGTCGCCGACCTCGGCGGCTTCAGCTATGGCGAACTGCGGCTGGACGTGCGTCACGTGTTTGCCACCCAGGAGATCCGCGGCACCTTCAGCGGCATGCACGGCAGCGATGGCAGCCGTGGCCAGCAGCATCAGCTTTCGTACCGCCGCCGCGCCTCGTGGAATGTGTACCACCAGCGCATGCGTGGCCGTGCATGCCAGTTCGAGGACGATGCGCGCGACCGGCTCGGTTGTGCTGATTCGCTCAGCGCCTCGATGGCGCTGCCGGTGGCCGGTGGCAATGCCTATCTGGCCTATACCCGCCGCCAGACCTGGCGCGCAGGCACCGTGCAGCCGGGGCTGGGGGATGACCCGCTGGCCGGGCTCGACCCGCTGTTGCCGCCGTGGCTGCCACAGCCCACGCGCGTGCCGCAGCTCAGCCGCACCTGGCAGGCCAGTTACAGCCGCAGCCAGCGCTGGGGCGAGTTCAGTGTCTCCAGCCGCATCGGCGTGTGGCAGCAGACCAGTGGCGGCGGCCTGCGCGATGGTCGTGACCGCGGCATCTATTTCAACTTCAGCCTCAATCGCCTGCAGCGCGGCGACCACGGCAGTTCGCAGCGCCGCTACGGCCTGGATGTGCGCCAGCCGCAGCACGCGCGGCCCGACGTCAACTACAGCGCCGGCCAGACCCTGCGCCAGGAATACGAAGACCAGTACCGCGAAGTGTCTGGCGAACTACGCGGCAACAACAACGAACGCTACAGCGCCACGCTGAGCGGGCAGCTGCAGAACCGCATCGGCCAGACCGGCGCCACGGTATCGCGCTACCAGCACCAGGGCGGCAACGAGGTGGCGTACAGCGCCACACACAGTTCCGGCCTCGCGATCGGCTCGCGCGGCCTGTACTGGGGCGCAGGCGTGGGCGCCGATGCCGGCTTGGCGGTGCAGGTGGACGGCACCGACGACCTGGACCTGACCGGCGTTGCCGCCGAGCTGCAGGTGGGTGGACTGCGCCGGCAGCGGCTGAAGCTGGGCGAACGTCGCCTGCTGCCGGTGTCCGCCTATCAATCGCACCGCGCCGAAGTGCAGGATGCCAGCGCATTGGACAGCATCGCGGCGGTCCGCGTGAGCGGCGTGGGTGGCGCGCGCCCGCTGTTCCTCTCGCCCGGGCGGCTGGTACGCATGCCGGTGCCGATTGAAGTGACCTATACCTTCATCGGCAACGCCCACGACATCGCCGGTGCACCGCTGCGCGGCGCCCGCATTCTCAACGCGCCGGTGCCTGGCACCGGCAGCAACGGAGGCTTCGTGGCCGACTTCCCACGACGCGAAAAGACCCTGTACCTGCTGCAGGACGACCGGCTGCTGCATTGCCCGCTGCAGGTGCGCGAGCGCCGCAGCGTGGTGATGCTGGTGGGCGCTGTGCAGTGCGAACCCTTGGCCGTGGCGCAGCTACCTGCTGACATCCGGCATCAGGCACGGGTGACACGACTGCTGCAGGAGCAGGCGTTGATCGCCGCCACGCCGCAGACCGCGGCAGCGGGAGGTGCGCAGTGAGCCGCCGGGTGTGGTGGGTGATGGCGGTGCTGTGTGCGCTGGTGGTATTGGCGCCGCGAGCGATGGCGCAGCAGCCGCCGGAGACGCATCCGACGAGTGAGCATCGCGGCATCGTGATGAGCTGGGATCGCTCTGCGATGCCGGGGGATATCGAGTTGTGGGCGCCGAGGACTGTGCTTGGCTATGAGCTGTCCGGGACGCTTGATTACGGAAGTCTCTATCTGACCTGCAAGTCGAACAGCGACGCCGCGACCGGAAGATGCCCGGTCAATGACACGCTGGAGAATGCGACAAACCTCAAGAGCGTTATTCCTCTTCGTTTCACCGAGCAGCGAAGTGGAATGACCGAGGAGATTGAAGTAACAGCGGATCTGCGTAGAGGTGACGCCACAGTTGACTGCAGCCTGGATTATTGGGACAGCTCGACTCGCTACATATGGTCTTCGACTTTCACGCCATGCTTCGGAAAGCCCGTAGGCACTGCTGTATCGATGGAGATACAGAGGCAGCAGCTTGAGAGATTGGTTGCAGGAAGATGGAAGGCCCAACTGGCTCTCTCGCTGCACACGCCCTCTCAGTCGGGCATCGCAACGTACAAGTTCGATTTCGAACTTGCCATCACCGACTACAACGCGGTCTCCATCTACTTCCCGCTCTTCGACCAGGTCACGCCACACGTCGGCTTGAACCTTCAGTACGACCCGATCGCACAGACCGTCGGCGGCCGAGCCCAACTCGACATGTGCCTGTACGACGGACTTGGCTCGCAAAGCCAGTACCTGGGCGTCACCGTGCGCGATAGCGGGCCACGTCCTCCGGGGCCTTCCGGCTACTCGGTCTGGCACACCGACGGCGGCGGTGACGCCACGCAGCGCGTGGACTACACCGTCACCCTTGATCACAACGGCAGCGCCCTGCCCATGCGCAACGGCGTGGAGCAGCTGCTGCATGGCATCGATACCGCAAAGCTGCGCTTGGTGCTGCTACCCGGCATGACGCAGCCGGTGTTCTGCGTGCCCACGCCACTGACGCTGGAAACCCCCCGCGTGCCGGTCAGCAGCAAACGCCCCGGCTATTACGACGGCGATCTCAAGGTGGAACTACGCGTTCCCACTGTCACGCCCTGATTCCCATGGAGCCCCCGATGAAGCCCCTCATTCGCTGCCTGCTTCCCCTGTCGCTGCTGATGGCGATGCCTGCCCACGCCAACCTCACCGTGCATCCCATGCGCACGTCGGTCGACGTGAAGAAGGGCGCACAGATCCGCATCTATTCGCAGTCCACCCAGCCGCAGTACGTGCAGGCCTCGATCAAGCGCATCGTCAATCCGGCCGGTGCAGACGAGCAGGAGGTTGAGGTCGAGCCCGGCGAAGCAGCCATCGCCATCACGCCCGGCAAGTTTGCGCTGGCCGGTGGTGGCAATCGCCTGATCCGGGTGATTCCGCTGCAGCCGGTCGAGAAGGAAACCGCCTACCGCGTGTACTTCGAAGGTGTGCGTGGCCCTGAAGGGATCGAACGCGCAGGCGAGGGTGAGCGTGCACAGGCCAACATCGGCGTCAGCCTGGTTTGGGGGGCGCTGGTCAATGTGCTGCCCGCGCAGCCTGCCATGGCGGTACAGGTGGAAGGCAATCGCCTGCGTAACACCGGCACGGTGCGAGTGGGCATCACCAGCATCGCCGATTGCGATGGTGCGCGCTGCACCGCGCACGACGTGTCGAGAAGCCTGTACCCGGGCAGCGCGCTGGAACTGCCTTTCCCCGTGCAGCCGGGACACACGCTGCAGATGCGTTACCGCCTGACCCGCGATGGCTATCGCGAACACGTACAAACCTTGGCGCCCAGCGCCGGTTGATTCCCCAGCCCCGCCAGCGGCGCTGGTGGGGTTCTTTCTGACATCCCTGTTAAGGAGATCCAATGAATCGTATCTATCGTCGACTGTGGAACCGCGTTCGGCAGTGCTGGGTGGTTACCAGTGAATTGGGGCGGGCAAAAGGCAAGTCCGCCCGGCAAGGTAGGGTCACACCCGCGTTGGTGCTGTTGACTCTGGCCGGTTCAGTTAGCGCTTCAGTCGATGTAGAGCGGGATCGCGGTGATCACGTCGATTGGCGTGATCCCATGTCGTTGATCGGATCACCTCTTGCCTTGAGGTCTGCCGTCAGTCCGATGGCGACGTACAGGCAACTAGCCATCGTGAACGACCCAAACTATCGCGATTCGACCGTGAGCGGGGATTTCTCGATGATCCTTGGCTCGCGCTCGACGGCAACTGGAAAGTCATCTGTTGTGTATGGGACGCTGGCAATCCTTGATGGTGAAAGCTCCGCCGCCATTGGTTCGCATTCCACGGTGAGGGGGAGCTTCAGTGTCGGCGTTGGTGCAGGTTCGTACGTCAATGGATCTGGTTCAACTTCAGTTGGTGCGTATGCGAGGACTGTTGGCGACAACGGGGTGGCGATCGGAAGAGCGGCTTACGTAGACACTGGCGCTGGAGTTTCAGGAGTTGCCATCGGTGCTGATTCCCGAGCTGGTACGCCAGGCTGGACAGGTGCCGTAGCAGTGGGTGGAGAAGCTCAGGCGGGCTACGATGGCGTGGCGCTCGGGTATGTGGCGAAAGCCAACGGCGCAGGCGCATTGGCCATGGGCAGCAGGGCCAATGCGACCTCCAACGATGCCCTTGCCTTCGGAAGGAACTCCAGATCGAGCGGCGCCGGTGCAACTTCGCTCGGGGGGTACGCCTCTGCCAGTGGCACGGGAGCAACGGCAATCGGGCTCAACGCCTCGGCCACAGGCGAGTTCGCAATCGCCTTCGGTTACGAGTCAAAGGCGAGCAGCACTCACACGACTTCCTTGGGCAGTCGCTCCAGTGCCAGTGGAATTGGCGCAACCGCCTACGGCAACTCGTCATATGTGAGCGGACGTAATGGTATTGCCGTGGGCAGTGGCTCCCGTGTTGACAGCGGAAGCTCGGAGGGTGCCATCGCAATCGGTGGCGATTCCCGTGCCGGGGCCAACGGCTACAACGGTGGCATCGCGTTGGGAGGCAAGGCGAACGCCAGCCACGATAGTGTAGCCATCGGCTACGAAGCTGCTACGCGAGCAAACAATGCGGTTGCGCTGGGGCGTGGCTCGATTGCGACCGAGGCCAACACGGTCTCAGTGGGAACCAGTAGCGCCAAAAGGCGCGTTGTGAATGTGGAGGACGCGCGTCTGTCGACCACCAGTACCGATGCGGTTACCGGCAAGCAGCTCAATTCCACCAACACCAACGTGACCAGAGCCCAGACCGCTGCCGATGCAGCGAAGACGACAGCCGCGGCAGCGCAGTCCACGGCCAACACGGCCAATACCAATGCCAACACAGCACTGGCTAAGGCCAATGCAGTCAGTGGCCTGGTCAGCCAAGTCACGGCCAGTGGCAACGTGCGCCTTGGCGGCGAGAACACAGGCAACGTGCTGGATGTGCGCAACAAGTCCAACGCAGTTCGCAGTATCACCGGCCTGAAGGATGGGGCGCTTTCTACATCCAGCACTGAAGCTGTGACGGGCAAGCAGCTCAATGCAACCAACACGAATGTGACCAGTGCCAGAACTGCAGCCGATGCAGCGAAGACAACGGCCACGGCAGCGCAGTCCACGGCCACTACGGCCAATACCAATGCCAACACTGCATTGGCCAAGGCCAATACGGTCAGTGGCCTGGTCAGCCAGGTATCGGCCAGTGGCAACGTACGCTTGGGTGGCGAGAACACCGGCACGGTGCTGGATGCCCGCAACAAGTCCAATGCTGTTCGCAGTATTACGGGCCTGAAGGATGGGGCGCTGAGCACGTCAAGCACGGAGGCGGTCACCGGCAAGCAGTTGAATGCCACCAACAGCAACGTTGCCGCCGTGAAGTCCACGGCGGACGCAGCGCAGGCACGCGTGGCGGTACTGGATGGCCTGGTGGGGCAGGTATCGGCAAATGGAAACGTGCGCCTGGGTGCAGACAACACCGGTACCGTCGTCGACGTTGCCAACAAGGCTGGTGCCAAGCGCAAGCTGCAGAATCTGGCCAATGGCGTGCTCAGTACGTCCAGCACGGATGCAGTGACCGGGCAGCAGCTCAATGCCACCAATAGCGAAGTGACCAGTGTGCGGACGGCGGCAACCGCGGCGAAGACGGCGGCCGACGCCGCTCGTGGCGTAGCCGATGGCGCTGTGCAGAAGGCTGATGCGTTGGCTGGGCTGGTGGGGCAGGTCTCTGCCAGCGGCAATGTCCGCCTGGGTGCAGAGAACACCGGAACGATTGTGGATGTCGCAAACAAGAGTGGTGGCAAGCGGCGCATCTACAACATCGCCAACGGCACGCTGAGTGCAGGCAGCACAGATGCGGTGACCGGGCAGCAGCTGTTTGCGACCAATGCCACGGTGGAGACACAGCGACAGGCTTTGGCTGGGCACACGCAGCAGCTGACGGATCAGGACGGGCGTATCACCGACAACCGGGTCGAGCTGGATGTGCTGCGTGCGGACTTCGACAACTTCGATCCGGATCTGGATGGCGTGGTCAAGTTCAGTGCTGACCGCCGGTTGGTGGACATGGAGGGCGCCCGCGTATCCGGTGTGGCGGCGGGGGATATCAGTTCTGCGACCAGTACGGATGCGGTGAATGGTGGGCAGTTGTTTGTGACCAACGCAAGGTTGGAGGAGCTCGCTGAAGCTGGAGAGCTTGTTTCAGTCGGCAGTGGTGGACCGGGCGTTGAGGCGGTCACAGGCTTGGTTGCAGTAGCAGTCGGTGATTCGACAAGGGCCGAAGGCGAGGGGGCAGTGGCACTCGGTAGTTTCGCGGTAGCAGAGGGTAAGAACTCCGTCGCGCTCGGGAGGGCTGCCAGTGTCGCGGCTAAGGCTGAAGATGGTTTTGCGCTGGGAGTAAGGGCGTCGGTTGAGTCGGCAAAGGGTGTTGCAATCGGCGCCGGCAGTTCGGTTGCGGAAGGTGCATTCAACAGTGTCGCGATTGGTGCTGGCTCTGCTGCGAATGACGCGTTGACGGTCTCCTTTGGAGAGGGCGCATTGAAGCGCCGGCTTGTAAATGTTGCCCGAGGCATGAGTGAGAGCGATGCATCGACACTTGGTCAGTTGAGTGACGCTTTGGCTGCGCTTGGTGGCGGCGCTGGCGTTGGCCAAGGAGGCGATGTTGTTGCTCCTGTCTATGGTGTGCAAGGCGGAGTGCAGAACAATGTCGGAGACGCCTTGGCTACGCTTGATGGGGCGGTGGTCAGGTCAGAAAGTCGCGTAGATGGCCTCGAAGGCCAGCTGCGTGCGACATTCCAACAATCACCCTCGACCCGGGCGGATGGTGTGGGTCAGCTGAATCTGACCGGTGCGCAGGGCATGGTTCTGTCGAATCTTGCCGATGGGCGTATTGCTGCAGGTAGCCGTGATGCAGTTACGGGTAGCCAGCTGTACGCAGCCAAGCAGGAAATCGCCAGGAATGGAGATGAAATCGAGCGTATGAAGAGCATGTCAGACGGAGGTGTGAAGTATGCCCTTCGGGAAGCACTTGATCTGCGCGGCGGACCGATCGATTTCGCTGGATCGCGATTGACTGGGATTGATTCGGGGGACATCTCATCTGCCTTCAGTACTGATGCAGTTAACGGTGGTCAGCTTTATGCGACCAATGAACGAATCGCGAGCGTGGAATCGACTCATCGATTCTTCAAGATCGGTCGGGATGATTTGAGTGAGGAGGCCAAGGCTGGATTGTTTGGTGTTGCGATTGGTGAATCCGCGCAGGCCACACCACAGGCTGGAAGTGAGGGTGGAACAGTCATTGGCGCTTTTGCGGTTGCTTTGGGCAAGAATTCTGTTGCTCTGGGTAGAGGGGCCTTGGTCGAGGAGGGAGCCGAAAGTTCCTTTGCTCTCGGTGTGGGCTCACGCGCTGCTGGTGTCGAGAGTGTGGCACTAGGCGCGGATAGTAGGACGGATGCCAGTGCGCTCAGATCCGTTGCCATTGGTGTGAGTTCTTCGGCTACCGAGGCTGACACTGTTTCCTTTGGTCACGGCAGATACCAGCGTCGCCTCGTCAACGTAGCCAACGGCCGCAACACCAACGACGCAGCCACCATCGGCCAGCTGCGCGGCGCCCTGTCCACCCTCGGCGGCAACATCGACGCCAACGGCAACGTCACCACCCCTGGCTTCAACGTCCAGGGCCAGCACCAGAGCACCGTCAACGATGCCCTCGCTGCCTTGGACTCCGCCGTAGTCACCACCGGCTCCCGCATGGTCCGCGTCGAGTCCCAGCTCCGCTCGGTCTTCCAGGAAACGCCCTCCACCCGTAGCGACGGCACCGCCCAGCTCACCTTGGCCGGCGCCAACGGCATGGTCATCTCCAACGTGGCCAACGGTCTGATCGCCGCCGGCAGCCGCGAGGCGGTCAACGGGGGCCAGCTGCATGCCGTGCAGCAGCAGCTCAATGGCCGTATGGATGGCTTGGAGCAGCGCGTGGATGGCCAGCCGCAGTCGCGTGCATTGGCTACGGCTTCGGCCGCGCACACCGAACAGGTCACGCCGACGCCGGCAGCCAGCGATTCGCCGCAGGTGGCCTCGGCAGGCGAGGGCACGTCGCCTACGCCGCAGCCGAAGTCGACGAAGGACGACACGCCGTCGCCCACGCCGCAGGTCGATACCGCTGAACTGGAGAAGATGCTGGCCCGTGCCAACGAATACACCGATAGCGCCATCAGCAACGTCGAACGCCGCCTGGACAAGATGGACAAGCGCTTCAACCGCATGGCGGCGATGAGCAGTGCGCAGACGGCCATGGCCATGAACACCGCTGGCCTGGCCACCTACAACCGCCTCGGCGCGGGCGTGGGCTACGCCGAGGGCGAGTCGGCCATGGCGGTGGGCTACCAGCGCGTACTCAACGAAAAGGGCTCAGCCACCTTCAGCCTCAATGGTGCGTTCACCAACAGCGGTGAGCGCAGCATGGGCGTGGGTGTGGGCATCGGCTGGTAAGCCATGCTGCCCTGGCGTGGTGCGCGTAACCCGTCCCGCCGCGCCGGGGCCATTGCCGAGGAGATGGCGATGTATAGATGGGTAAGTCGATTCATCAGTTACCGCAGCTTCTACCTATGGCGAGCACGTTTTCGGTACTACACGCGCAACCTGGACCGATGGGTGCTGTTCTCCGCGCTGTGCCTGGCGGGCATGGCGCTCGTGCTGTGGTACTACTGGCGGGTGGCCTCCCTGCCACCGCCACGTGTGCATCCGGAAGTGGCAGCACTGCGGGTGGAGGGCATCACCAACGAGGCGATTCATCGCGTCGTTCTGGTGCGCCACGGTGGCAGCACGCCCGGTGTGGTGTTCACCACGCCCGAAGAGATTCGCGCCAGCACGTTGCGGACACTGCGGGTGCGGCAGGTGATGGAGGGGGAGGTGGTGTGGCAGCTGAAAGCCAATCTGCTTGCTGATATTGCAGGGTACATTGCTGTGACTGGTGGTTGCTTCCCGTATGACTGCCGGCGGGTGATGCAGCGGCTGCAACTGCTGCGAGCCGTGCAGGAAGAAAATGCAGCGATCAACGCTGCGCTGGAACCCTTGCTGGAGGTGCCCTTGCACAGCATGCCCAACCTCCAGGGTGGCGAGCGTGCGCGGGTACAGAGTGGTTGGTCCGATGCGTTCGGCGACATCTACAACCACACCTGGTTGCTGGGTGATGTGCAGCGGATGCACGCGCGGATGATGCAGGAGTATCCGCAACGCGCAGGGGCGCCGTGGTTGGCACGCCTGCTGACCGGCGATGCGCAGGACCCGCACCCGGCCTGGTAGGACAAGGTGAAGTGTGAGTGGAAGACGGTGCGTCAGGCACTGCGTCCCTCAGTAGAGCCGGGCCATGCTCGGCTGCTTTGCGCCCCCGAATCGAGACGCCGGAACACGGTGCGGACCGACGGTCCGCACCCACCGGGTGCGTCGGCGCAGTCTTCAACCGCCGATGTAGGCGGTGATCTCAGCCTCGGCCAGCACCTGCCGCAACTGCGCCACGGACGCGCGCCGCATCGGCTTCTCATCCACCGGCGACAGCGGCGCCTGACGCAGGGCATCGTACGGCAGCACCGCCAGATCGAAGGTCAGTTCCTCGGCACTGAACACCCAGACCGGCACGTCGAGGCAGCGCTCGCGGTCCATCCGCAGCCGCCGCACACGCGATTCGGCAGGGATGCCATGCTCCTCCAGAAAACGATGCACGGCTTCCGGGTCGTCGCTGTGCACGTGCAGCTGCACGGGGCTGTTGGCATCGGCGGTTCCCTCCAGCACCGGGCCGACCAGCCGCGGTGCGAAGCCGTGCAGGAACTCCAGCGCGCGCATCGCCGCTTCGCGGCGGCGCTGCAGTTCGTTGCCGTGCTGGGGGCCGGAGAACAGACGCTGGTACTCGCGCAGGGCGTCTTCGATCTCGGTATTGCGGGGCAGGGAGGCATCGTCATGGATGCCAAGACGGCTGGCGGCCTTCAACTTGGCCTGGTGATAGTCGCGGATGCCGCCCTCGGCCATCAGGCGGGCGGCTTCGTGGGCGAGGCGGTGACGACGCTCGCGGGTCTGACTGGCAGCATGCTGGTGGGCGCGATGCATGCGATGACTCCTGTGGCGACCTGGCCACAGCCTAACGCACGGATGTGACATCTGCGTGGGTAATTCACGGAGGCGCCGCTGCGCTCGCCGGGCGTGGCCCGGCGCTACCCGGGCAAAACTGCGGCCGGCGGATGCATCGGTGCCAACCCACGGTTGGCACCCACCGGACCCTTCCTCAGAAGATATCGAACGCGGCGGCGTCGGCCTGTGGGGTATTGAGGTTCAGGTCGTAGTCGGTCAGGCGGTCCATGTCTTCTACCTTCACCCACTCGGTTGCGCCGTTGAGGGTCGCCTGCACCATCCCGCTGGGCGGGTCGTTCTGCGCGATCGGGGTGTCCTTCAGCGCGGTGCGCATGTAGTCGATCCAGATCGGCAGGGCTGCCTTGCCGCCGTATTCGCGGTAACCCAGCGAGCGGAAGTCGTCGCGGCCCACCCACACGGTGGTCACGTACGGGCCGCCGAAGCCGGAGAACCAGGCATCGCGGTGGTCGTTGGTGGAGCCGGTCTTGCCGCCCACGTCCTCGCGGCCGAGCACCTTGGCCTGCACACCGGTACCGCGCTGGACCACGTCGCGCATCATCGACACCAGCTGGTAGGCGGTGCGGGCGTCGATCGCGCGCGGTGCGGTGCGGGCATCCGGGTTGGCCGGTACGGCGGCGGTTTCGGTCTTGGCTTCGGGCTTGGCGGCAGCGGGGTCCACCTTCGGTGCCGGGGCGCCGAAGTTGAAGCCGTCCACCACCTGGTTGACCGGCTGGTCGCTGCTGCCGGCACAGTCACGGCAGGCCAGTGCCGGGTTTTCCTTGAACACCAGGTTTCCATCGCGGTCGTTGACCTGGTCGATCAGCCAGGTGTCCACGCGCGAGCCGCCGTTGGCGAACACGGCGTAGCCACGGGCTACCGACAGCGGGGTCAGCGAGGCGGTACCCAGCGACATCGACAGGTTCGGCGGCAGTTCCGACTCGGCAAACCCGAACTCGCTGATGTACTTGCGTGCGTAGTCCACGCCCATGCCATCGAGCAGGCGCACCGAGACCAGGTTGCGCGACTGCACGAGGGCCTCGCGCAAGCGCATCGGGCCGCGGAACCCGCCGCCGTCGTTCTGCGGGGCCCAGGTCTTGCCGCGGCGGTCGCGGAACACGACCGGAGCGTCGAGCACGATCGAGGCCGGGTTGTAGCCCTTGTCGAAGGCGGCCGCGTACACGAACGGCTTGAAGCTCGAACCCGGCTGGCGACGGGCCTGGGTGGCACGGTTGAACTTGTTGCCGGAGAAGCTGAAACCGCCCACCAGCGCCCGCAGGGCACCGTTGTGGGCATCCAGCGAGACCAGCGCGGACTGACCGCGCGGGATCTGGTCCAGCAGCCACTCCCCTTCCTTGGCGCCGGTGCGCACGCGCACGATGTCGCCGCGCTGCACCAGCTTGCCCGGGGTCTTGTTGGTCCACTTGGCGGCGCCGGCCGGCAGCACGATCTCGCTGCGGTTGGCCAGTACGACGGTGGCGCTGCCATCGGCGCCGGTGCTTGCGACGATGGCCGGCAGCAGGCCGGATTGGCCGGAGATGCCACGCAGGTGCTCGGCCAGGGTGGCGGCATCGTCACCGGCGCCGAGCTGCACCTGCTTCTCTACGCCATGCCAGCCGTGGCGGTGGTCGTACAACAGCAGGCCGTCACGGACCGACAGGTTGGCTGCGGTCTGCAGGGTCGAATCGATGGTGGTGGTGACGTGGTAGCCCTTGTTGACCACATCGCCGCCGAAGCGGGCGATCATTTCCTGGCGCACCAGCTCGGCCACGTACGGCGCCTCCACCTGCACCGGCGGCTCATGCGCACTGGCGTGCATCGGTACGGCCTTGGCCGCATCGGCCTCGGCCTGGGTGACGAACTTCAGGTCGGCCATGCGCTGCAGCACGTAGTTGTCGCGGCGCTGGCGGGCACGTTCCGGGTTGGAGATCGGGTTGCCCGAGGAGGGGAACTTGGGGATGCCGGCCAGTGAGGCCATCTCGTCCAGGTTCAGCTCGCCCAGCTTCTTGCCGTAATAGAACTCGGCCGCAGCGGCCACGCCGTAGGCGCGGTTGCCGAAGAAACTCTTGTTCAGGTACAGCTCGAGGATCTCGTCCTTGCTCAGCTCGGACTCGATCTTGCGCGCCAGCAGGATCTCGGCCAGCTTGCGGGTGTAGCTGTACTCGGAGCTGAGGAAGAACTGGCGGGCCACCTGCTGGGTGATGGTGGAGCCACCCGGCACGCGCTTGTCGTTGGTGGTGGCCAACAGCCACACCGCACGGGCGATGCCCTTGTAGTCCACGCCGCCATGCTCATAGAAGCGGGCGTCCTCGGTGGCCAGGAAGGCTTGCTTCAGCTTTTCAGGCACGTCCTTCATGGTGATCGGGGTACGCCGGGTCTCGCCGAACACCGCCATCAGCTTGCCATCGGCAGCATAGACGTACATCGGTTCCTGCATTTCCACGTCGCGCAGGGTCTGCACGTCGGGAAGCTTGGAGGACACGGCATAGTACAGACCGCCCACGGCGGCCGCGCCGATCAGCGCCAGGACCAGGACAATCAGGAAGATCCAGCGCAGCCAGCGGCGGAGTCGAGTCATCGGGTTCAGATTCCGATTGCGAATTTCGTGGTCGCAGAGTATAGATTACGCAAGGTGGCGGCTGGGGTCGGCACCGGGGAGCGCAAGGGGAATTGCCAGGGGCTGCTTCGTGAATCCGTGAGGGACTTCACAGCAGGGCGGTTGCCATTTGCTAAGAATACGTTATTAATGCGCGGACGCAGCTCTTGCGTCCAAGTGCCCGTCGGCAGGGGAGAAACCGTGGGGCTCATCCCAAAAAGTCAGTCGCCGCTTGTAGGCGTCGACATCAGTTCGACTGCGGTAAAGCTTTTGCAGCTGTCCCGCAGCGGCAATCGTTTCCGTGTGGAACACTATGCTGTGGAACCTCTTCCGCCCAATGCGGTGGTGGAGAAGAACATTGTCGAAGTGGAGGCCGTGGGTGAGGCCATCCGCCGGGCGATGAACCGTTCAGGCAGCAAGGCCAAATTGGCCGCTGCCGCCGTCGCCGGGTCGGCGGTGATCACCAAGGTGATCCCGATGCCGGCCGATCTCGACGAGAACGACATGGAAGCCCAGATCGAGCTGGAAGCGGTCAACTACATCCCGTATCCGATCGAGGAAGTGAACCTGGATTTCGAGGTGATCGGGTCGATCCCGAACAACCCGGAGATGGTCCAGGTGCTGCTGGCTGCGTCGCGTTCGGAGAATGTCGAGCTGCGCCAGTCCGCGCTGGAACTCGGCGGCCTGCAGGCCAAGGTGATGGACGTGGAGGCCTTCGCGGTCGAAAACGCCTACGCCCTGGTCGCCAGCGAACTGCCGGTGTCCATCGATGGCGTTGTCGCTCTGGTCGACATCGGCGCCACCATGACCACCCTTAACGTCCTGCGCGGCGGCCGTAGCCTGTACAGCCGCGAGCAGGTGTTCGGTGGCAAGCAGCTGACCGACGAGATCATGCGCCGTTACGGCCTGAGCTATGAGGAAGCCGGACTGGCCAAGCGCCAGGGCGGGTTGCCGGAAAGCTACGAGATGGAAGTGCTGGAGCCGTTCAAGGAAGCCACGGTCCAGCAGATCAGCCGCCTGCTGCAGTTCTTCTATGCAGGCAGCGAATTCAACCGCGTCGATCACATCGTGCTGGCCGGCGGCTGCGCCGTCCTCGGTGGCCTGCCTGAGATGGTCGAGGAACAGCTGGGCGTGCCGACCGTGGTCGCCAACCCGCTGGCACAGATGACCCTGGGGCCGAAGGTGAACGCGCATGCGCTGGCCCAGGATGCCCCCGCGCTGATGATCGCAACCGGTCTGGCGCTGAGGAGCTTCGACTGATGGCACGCATCAATCTATTGCCCTGGCGCGCCGAGCGGCGCAAGCAACGCCAGCGCGAGTTCTACGCAATGCTGGGCATGGCCGCGATCGGTGGCCTGCTGCTGTCGCTGCTGATCTGGTTCTATTACGACCGCCAGGTGAGCGGCCAGATGGACCGCAACAGCTATCTGGAAGCCGAGATCGAGAAGGTCAAGGAACAGAACAAGGAGATCGACCGCCTCGACGCCCAGAAGGAACGCCTGCTGGCGCGCAAGAAGGTGATCGAGGAACTGCAGGCCAAGCGCTCGCAGATGGTCCACCTGTTCGATGCACTGGTGCGTACCATCCCCGACGGCGTGGTGCTGACCGCACTGAAGCAGGAAGGCGACGTGCTGACGCTGGAAGGCCGCACCCAGTCCAACGCCCGCGTTTCGGCCTACATGCGCAACCTGGAGACCTCGGGCTGGATGACCAACCCGGAGCTGTCGATCATCGAGGCGCGTGACCCTGAAAAGGACAAGGACGGCAAGGCCGGCCCGCTGGCCGACATCAAGGCGCTGCCGTACGTGTTCGTGGTCAAGGTGAAGCTGCCGGCACAGAGCGAAGAAGTGTCGGCGACGCCGGGGCTGAACGCCGATGGCTCGGTGGCGACCACTGCCCCGGCACCGGTGGCTCCGTTGGCCGCAGGTCCGGATGCTGCCACGCCTGCGGCTCCGGCCGCGGGTCAGCCGGCCGCGGCACCCGCTGCACCTGCCGCTGCGCCGTCAGCCGCTCCGGCCGCTCCGGCCAAGCCGAACCAGCCCGCCGCGCCGGCCCCGGCACCTGCCCCGAAGCCTGAAGGCAGCCGCCTGGCGCAGCCGCCGCAGGCCTTCAATGCGCTGCTGCAGGGGGATCGCGCATGAGCCAGAAGATCGACATCAAGAACCTGGATTTCAACGACATCGGCAATTGGCCGCAGAAGGCCAAGATCGTCTTCTGCTCGTTGCTGGCGCTGGTGATCATGTTCGTGGCGTGGATGCTGCTGATCAGCGGCAAGCGCGAGGAACTGGCCGGGCTGGAATCGAAGGAAGTCGAGCTGCGCACCGAGTTCACCAAGCAGCAGGAGCGTGCGGTGAACCTGGAGCCGCTGAAGCAGCAGCTGGCGCAGATGGAACAGGTGCTGCAGCAGATGCTGCGGCAGCTGCCGAGCAAGACTGAAATGCCGGACCTGATCATCGACATCTCGCAGACCGCGTTGTCCAGCGGCCTGACCAACGAGCTGTTCGAGCCCGAACAGGAGCAGATCAAGGAGTTCTACGCCGAGAAGCCGATCAAGCTGCGCATGGTGGGCAGTTACCACCAGTTCGGTGCGTTCGTCAGTGGCGTGGCCTCGTTGCCGCGGGTGGTGATCCTGACCATGCACGACATCAACCTCAAGCCCAAGGAAAAGACCGGCGGCAACGTCCGCAGCGGCGCCCTGGAACTGTCCGGTACGGTCAAGACCTACCGTTACCTGGACGAGACCGAGGTGCAGGCGCAGCAGGCGGCTGACGCTGGCAAGGAGGGCAAGAAGTGATGCGCGCGCAGACCGTACGTGGTGCGATGGTGCTGGCTGTCCTGCTGCTGGCCGGTTGCGGCCGCGGTGTGACCAGCACGCCCGGCGATGCACCGAATCTGGAAAAGTGGGTGGAAGGCGAGCGTGCGCGACCGGCGCAGCCGCTGGAGCCGCTGCCGGTGATGCAGCAGTTCGAGACCTTCGAATACTCCGCGCAGGGCATGCGCGATCCGTTCACCGATGCCTGGACCAATCCGCAGCAGGGGAATGGCGGATTGCGGCCGGATCCGAACCGGCGCAAGGAGCCGTTGGAAGGCTTCCCGCTGGATGCGCTGGACATGGTCGGCACCATCGGCACCGGTGCAGGCACCGTGGCGCTGGTAATGGGGCCGGACAAGGTCACCTACCGGGTTCGTCCGGGCGGTTACCTGGGGCAGAGCGACGGGCGGGTCACAGCGGTCTTCGAAGATCGCGTGGAGCTGATCGAACTGGTGCCGGATGGCGCGGGTGGCTGGCTGGAACGGCCGGCAACGCTCTCGCTTGAAGATCAATGATCGTTTACTGGGGATAGCACGATGACCTTTCACCAAGCCAAGGGGCTGCGTCCCATCCGGCGCTCTACCTTGAACCGTGTCAGCGCGCTGGGAGTCGCGCTGATGCTGGCCTGCGCTCCGGCACTGGCGGCCGCACCGGCGGAAAAGCCGGTGGGCGCCACCGTGGCACCGGCCGCTGCGCCGGCCAGCCTGTCGGTGGCCAAGATCGATTTCAAGCGCGGCGATGACGGCGCCGGGCGCCTGATCGTGCAGTTCGACGGGCAGGGCGCGATCCCTGACCTGCGCACGCAGGGCAACAGCGTGGTCGTCGACGTGGGCAATGCGCGCCTGCCGGCGAACCTGCAGAAGCCGATGAACGTCATCGACTTCGCCACGCCGGTGCAGCGCATCGATGCCAAGCCGTCCGGCGCCGGCACCCAGCTGGTGCTCAGCACCGGCGGGGCGGTGGAATCGCTGGCCTACCAGAGCGGCAACGAGTACGTGGTCGAGATCAGCCCGCGCCAGGCGCCGGCTGCGGTGGGCGCGGTTACTTCCAGCAGCGTGACCCAGGCGGCCAAGGCCGTCGGCCAGCGCGGCTTCACCGGCAAGCCGGTGACCTTCAACTTCCAGGACGTGCCGGTGCGCACCGTGCTGCAGTTGATCGCCGAAGAGTCCAACCTGAACGTGGTCGCGTCCGATTCGGTGCAGGGCAATGTGACCCTGCGCCTGGTCAACGTGCCGTGGGACCAGGCGCTGGACATCGTCCTTCGTGCCAAGGGCCTGGACAAGCGTCGCGACGGCAGCGTGATCTGGGTGGCGCCGCAGGCCGAGCTGGCCAAGTTCGAGCAGGAGAAGGAAGACGCGCGCATCGCCATCGAGAACCGCGAAGACCTGCAGACCGACTACATCCAGATCAACTACCACAGCGCCACCCAGATCTTCAAAGCGCTGACCGAAGCCAAGGGCATCGGCGGCGGCGGTGGTGGTGGCAGTGGCGGCGGTGGTGGTGGTTCTTCGCAGGAAGACAGTGGCTTCCTGTCCTCGCGCGGCCGCATCGTCGCCGACGAGCGCACCAACACGCTGATGATCAGCGACATCCCGAAGAAGATCGCGCGCATGCGCGAACTGATCAACGTGATCGACCGCCCGGTCGACCAGGTGCTGATCGAAAGCCGCATCGTCATCGCCACCGACACCTTCGCCCGCGAGCTGGGTGCGAAGTTCGGTGTCAGTGGCAGCCGCGACAACGTGTACTTCAGCGGCAGCCTGGATGCCAACGCCAAGACCCGCGAATCGCAGGTCGCCACAGACCTGGCCAACGCCAAGGCCGAGCGCGATTGGCTTGCCGGTGGCAGCGTCGGTCCGGCCCCGGTGAAGTCCGGTTCGGCCATCACCCGCGGCCTGAACTGGAACCTGCCGGTGGCCGCGGCCAGCAACCCGGGTTCGCTGGCACTGTCGATCCTCAATGCCGGTTACCTGCTGGACGTGGAGCTGTCGGCCATGCAGCAGGAATCGCGTGGCGAGGTGATCTCCAATCCGCGTGTGGTCACCACCAACCAGCGCGAAGCGATGATCAAGCAGGGTAAGGAAATCGGCTATGTCACCATCAGCGGTGGTACCGCGGGCGGTGTGGCCACGCCGAACGTGCAGTTCAAGGAAGTGGTGCTGGAGCTGAAGGTCACCCCGACCATCACCAACGACAACCGCGTGTTCCTCAACATGCAGGTGAAGAAGGACGAAGTCGACCAGCTGATCCAGCTGGAAGGCTACGGTACCGTGCCGTCGATCAACCGCCGCGAAGTCAACACCGCGGTGCTGGTCGAGGATGGGCAGACCGTGGTGATCGGTGGCGTCTACGAGTTCACCGACCGCAACAGCATCAGCAAGGTGCCGTTCCTGGGCGACGTGCCGTTCCTGGGCAACCTGTTCAAGAAGCGGGGTCGCAACAAGGACAAGGCCGAGCTGCTGGTGTTCGTCACCCCGAAGGTGCTGCGCGTGGCCAAGCAGAACTGAGCCTGCGCAACGCCGTGTACGACGAAGGGCCGCCCTGTGCGGCCCTTCTTCGTTCGAGTCCCGGTTTCCACGCCACGCGCGGGCTTCCGTAGATCCACGCCATGCGTGGATGCCCAGTAGATCCACGCCATGCGTGGATGCCCGTTCAGCCGTTCTTGATGCCATCCACGAAACACCCTGCGATGATGTCGGGAACCCGTGCCGTCCTGCGCCGGTCAAAGGCCCCCATGAACCTGCCTCCGCCGATGCCCGAAACCGTCTTGCCGCCGCCCGCGCCGGCCGTCTCCCGCCTGCATGCGGCATTCACCCAGCTGCGCGACGCGCTGTCGGCCGAGATCGTCGGCCAGGCCGCACTGGTCGAACGCCTGCTGATCGCGCTGCTGGCCGACGGTCACCTGCTGGTGGAAGGTGCGCCGGGCCTGGCCAAGACCACGGCCATCCGTGCGCTGGCCTCGCGCCTGGAAGCCGACTTCGCCCGCGTGCAGTTCACCCCCGATCTGCTGCCGGCCGATCTGACCGGTACCGAAATCTGGCGCCCGCAGGAAGGGCGCTTCGAGTTCGTGCCCGGCCCGATCTTCCATCCGATCCTGCTGGCCGACGAGATCAATCGCGCACCGGCCAAGGTGCAATCGGCACTGCTGGAGGCGATGGGTGAGCGCCAGGTTACGGTGGGCCGCCATACCTACGCGCTGCCCCCTTTGTTCCTGGTGATGGCCACGCAGAACCCGATCGAGCAGGAAGGCACGTTCCCGCTGCCGGAGGCCCAGCTGGACCGCTTCCTGATGCATGTGCGCATCGGCTATCCGGACCAGGCCGCGGAATCGGAGATCCTGCGGCTGGCCCGCGAGCGTGCTCGCGGTGCGTTGGGCGAGGCCGTGCAGGCGCCGGAGAAGTTGCCGATGCAGGATGTGTTCGACGCCCGCCGCGAAGTGCTGGACCTGCACATGGCACCGGCGCTGGAGCGCTATCTGATCGAACTGGTGCTGGCCTCGCGTGACCCCTCCCGCTATGACGCCGGCCTCGGCCGTCGCATCGCGTGGGGGGCAAGCCCGCGTGGTTCCATCGCACTGGAGCGCTGCGCGCGAGCACGCGCCTGGTTGGCGGGGCGCGACTTCGTCACTCCCGATGACGTGCGTGCGGTCGCCGCCGACGTCCTGCGCCATCGCGTCCTGCCCAGCTATGAAGCCACGGCCGAGGGCTGGGACGGCGAACGCCTGGTGCAGGAACTGCTGGCTCGGGTGCCGGCGCCCTGAGCCTGCGCATGTCCGATCCGTCCCTGCAACACACGCCTGCCGCGATCGACGGTGACGGGCTGCGCCCGCAGTTGGCCGAACTGGTCGCGCTGCGCCGCCTTGCCCAGCGCCCGCCTCCGCCGCGTCGCGGGCGTGCCGGCAACGCCGGCCAGGCGCCCTCGCCGCTGCGCGGACGCGGCATGGAATATGCCGAGTCGCGTGAGTACGTGGCCGGTGATGACGCGCGGCATATCGACTGGCGTGTGACTGCACGCACAGGCCGGGCCCACACCAAGTTGTTCCAGGCCGAGCGCGAGCGGATCAGCCTGATCGTGGCAGACACATCGCCGGCGCTGTATTTCGGTACCCGTGTACGTTTCAAATCCGTGCAGGCCGCGCGTGCCGGCGCCGTAGCGGCGTGGTCGGCGCAGCGCCGTGGCGACCGCATCGGAGCACTGCGCGGCAGCGACCGCGAAGCGCCGATCACGCCGGCCGGTGGGCCGCGTGGTGTGCTGCGCGTGCTCGACGCGCTCAGCCGCTGGTACGCGCAGCCTCCGGCGGATGACCTTGGCCTGGAGCGTGCGCTGGAGCACGCCGGTCGCGTGCTGCGCCCCGGTGCACGCATGCTGGTGCTGGCCGATCCACAACAGGCCATCCGCATTCCGCCGGCGCGCTGGAGTGCGCTGGCCCAGCATCACGATCTCAGCCTGGTGCTGCTGGTCGATCCTTTGGAGCTGCAACCGCCCTCGGCCGCACTGCAGTTCCAGACGGCACAGCAGCGCATCGGCCTCGATCTGCGTCGCAGCGAGGTGCAGGCGCACTGGCAGGCGCATTTCGTCGAGCCGCTGCAGGAGCTTCGGCGCCAGCTCGGTGCACGTCGTGTCGACGTGCAGGTGCTGTCCACCGATGCGCCCAGCGACGCTTGGCTGACGCCGACAGCGACCGAGGTGCCGGCATGAGTGCCAATCTGCCGTTGCGCGATGTGCAGCTGCCACCGGCACCTTCGTGGTGGCCGCCGGCCCCCGGCTATCTGATGATTGGTGGCGCGGTGTTGCTGGCGGTGTTGGTGGTTGCTTTCATCGGATGGCAGCGCCGCCGCCGTCGCCAACGCTGGTTGCAGCTGTTCGATCAGGAGCTGGCAACCGCTTCCGATGCTGCTGCGGAACTGGCGACCATTGCCAGCCTGCTGCGGCGTGCCGCACGCCATGCAAGGCCGGGTAGTGAATCCCTGCGCGATGAGGCCTGGTGGCAGCGTGTGGATCCGAAGGGCTCGTTGCCCGATGCGCGCCGCAGCTTGTTGGCCGAAGGGGCCTATCGCCCGCGCGTGGACGCCAACGAGGTGGCGGCGGTGCGCAGCTGGGCGCGTGAGCGCTATCTGGCGATGCTGCTGGAGCGTCGCCGATGAATCTGCTGGCGAGCTACTGGCCATGGCCGGACCTGCAGCTGGCGTGGCCGTTGGCGCTGCTGGCGCTGCCCCTGCCGTTGCTGATGCATTGGTGGAAACGTCACGCCGATCCGGGCGCCGCCTTGCGCGTACCTTACGCGGCCACCGAGCTGGAAGCGCTGGCCGGTGGCGGCCGCGTCGATGTGTCATGGCTGCGCACGCTGCTGCTGTGGCTGGGATGGTGCGCACTGTGCATCGCCTTGGCGCGACCGCAGCAGCTGGGCGAAGCCATCACGCCGCCGCAGCAGGGCCGGCAGATGATGCTGGCGATGGATGTCTCCGGCAGCATGGGCGAGGGCGACATGGTGCTGGGTGGCCAGGCCGTTGATCGGCTCACCGCCGCCAAGGCCGTTCTCGCCGACTTCCTCGACCGCCGCGCTGGCGACCGCGTAGGGCTGCTCATTTTCGGTGATCGTGCCTACACGCTTACGCCGCTCACTGCCGACCTGGCCAGTGTGCGCGACCAGCTGCGCGACAGCGTGGTTGGCCTGGCCGGGCGCGAGACCGCCATCGGCGATGCCATCGGCCTGGCAGTGAAGCGCCTGCGCAGCCAACCCGAAGAACAGCGCGTACTGATCCTGCTCACCGACGGCGTCAGCAACGCTGGTGTGCTGGAGCCACTGCGCGCGGCTGAAGTCGCGCGTGCCGAGGGCGTGCGCATCCATACCGTTGCCTTCGGTGGCGATGGCAGCATGCGATTTCTCGGCATTCCCATTTCCGCTGATCAGGATCCGGTCGATGAGGCGACGTTGAAGCAGATCGCCAGCATGACCGGCGGCCGGTTCTTCCGCGCGCGCGACACCGCACAGCTGGCCGGCATCTACGCCGAGCTGGACCGGCTGGAGCCCGTCGCCGCCAAGGGGCCGAGCCTGCGCCCACGCGAAGAACGTTATGCGTGGCTGCTTGGCCTGGCGCTGCTGCTGGGCGTGCTGGCCTGGCTGTGGCCGGAGCGCCGCCGATGATGGCCCTGGTCGCGAATCTTCCCGACTGGAATGCGCTGCACTTCCTGCGCCCGGAGTGGCTGTGGGCGCTGTTGGCGCTGCCGCTGATCCTTGCGCTGGCGTTGTACCGGCAACGACGCAGCGACGTATGGCGACATGCAGTGGACGCGCACCTGTTGCCGCACCTGCTGGCCGCGGGCGCGCGTCGTCGCGCACGTCTGCCCTGGGCCATCCTGCTTGGCTGGGCACTGGCATCGCTGGCGATGGCCGGACCGAGCTGGCGACAGCAGGCGCAACCGATGTTCCAGGCCAGCGCACCGCTGCTGGTGGTGCTTGACCTGTCCAGCCGGATCACCGCAACCGACCTGCCTCCTTCGCGCCTGCTGCAGGCGCGGGCGAAGCTGGGAGAACTGCTGCGCGCACGCCAGGGCGGACAGGTTGGCCTGGTGGTGTATGCCGACGATGCCTACACCGTTGCGCCGCTGACCGATGACGGCAGCAACGTCGCGCTGTATCTGGATGCGCTGTCGCCGGAGGTGATGCCGCGCGATGGCCAGCGGGCCGACCGTGGCATCGACTGGGCAACGCGCCTGATCCGGCAGATCGGCGCGTTGCAGGGGCAGATCCTGCTGGTCAGTGATCAGGCGGACAGCGAAGCGGCACTGGCGGCGACACAGGCGCGTGGCCTGGGCCTGCAGGTGTCGGTGCTGGGCCTGGGCACGCCGGCCGGTGCCGCCTACCGTGACGGCAGTGGGCAGATCCGTCAGGCGACGCTGGACGAAGGCAGCCTGCGCGCGGTGGCCGCCGCGGGTGGCGGACGCTATGCACGGATTGCCGCCGATGACAGCGACCTGCGCGCGCTGGGCGTGCTTGATGCGCGCGAAGGCGCGGCGGCGCAGCGGCCGGGCGAGGGCAGACAGTGGCGTGACGAAGGCTTCTGGCTGCTGCCGCCGGTGATGCTGCTGGCATTGCTGGCTTTCCGTCGCCGCGCGGTGCTGTCTGCGCTGCTGGCGGTGGGCCTGCTGCCGTGGATGGGCAACGTGCAGGCGCAGGCACCCGCCGCGCCGTCGTCGCAGCCCACGCAGGGCACGTTGTGGAAACGCAGCGACCAGGTGCAGCACCAGCGCTTGGCCGAGGGCGTGCAGGCCTACCACAAGGGTGACTTCGCCGGTGCACGCAGGCAGTTTGAAAGCATCGACAACGATGCCGGTTGGTACAACCTGGGCAACACGCTTGCACGCGAAGGCCACTACGACGAAGCGATCGCAGCCTACGACCGCGCATTGGCATTGCATCCGGGCATGGCCGATGCGGTGGCCAACCGTGCCGTGGTCGATGCCGCACGCAAGCGCAGACAGTCCGGTGGCGGCCAGGGTCAGGATCAGCAGAAGCCGCAGCAGAACGGGCAGCAGAAACCACCGCAGAATTCGCAGGACCGGCAGAATTCCCAGGGCCAGCCACCGCAGCCGGGCCAGAAAGACTCCGGGCAGGGCCAGCCGCCGTCGGGCCAGCAGGGCCAGCCGAAGCCCGGCGACGACAAGACACCCCCAAGCCCGCAGCCCGGCGAGCGTGGCCGCGATGGCCAGCAGGCACCGCCGAAGGTGGAAGATGCCAAGGCGCAGGCGCAGGCTGACGAACAACAGCGCCAGCGCATGCAGCAGGCGATGCAGCAGGCCCGCGAGGGCGAGACGGACAAGCAGGGCAAACCGATGCCCGGCAGCGAAGGGCGTTCCTCGCGCCAGCGCGAGGAGCAACAGGCCGTGGAAGCGTGGATGCGGCGTGTGCCGGATGATCCGGGGGCGCTGCTGCGGGCCAAGTTCCAACTGGAAAACGAGCGCAGGAAGAGGGAAGGGCGATGATGCGGGCGATGAACATGCGCGGGCGTTGGCCGCTGCGGCTGCTGGCAACGCTGCTGCTATGGCTGCCGCTGCTGGCCTGGGCGCAACCGCGAGCCTGGCTTGACCGCGACCGCATTGCGATGGGCGATACGGTCACCCTCAACGTTGAAAGTGACCAGGGCGCGCCGGACTTCACCCCGCTGCGCACCGACTTCGACCTGAGCGGGCAGACCAGCAGCCGCCAGGTGGAGTGGAGCAATGGCAGCATGCAGCAGCGCAACCTGTACGGTGTGGCGCTGACGCCACGCCGCAGCGGCGCACTGGTGGTGGCTGGGCTGCAGGTGGGCAGCGCACGCACCGCGCCGCTGACCCTGCAGGTGGACGCGGCTACCGTGGCCGGCCCGGACAGCAACGCAATGGCGTTCATCGAGACCGTTGTCGATGACGAAACGCCGTATGTGCAGCAGAGCGTGGGCGTGGTGGTGCGACTGTACTTCGCTTCGCAGCTCGCCTCCGGCGAGCTGGTGCTGGACACACCGGCGGGAGCGTCGCTGCAGCGCGTGGGCGATGACCGTACCGACGTGCGCCAGGTCAACGGCCGTCGCTACAACGTGGTCGAACGCCGCTTCCTGCTGATTCCCGAGCGCAGCGGTGCCCTGCGGCTGGCCGGTGCGCGCTTCAGCGGCCGCAGTGCCGGTGGCTTCTTCGATGATTTCTTCGGCGGCGGCGACGGGCGCATGAATGCCACCGGCGCCGATCGCACGCTGCAGGTGCAGGCGCAGCCGGCGCAGGCACCGCAGCCATGGCTGCCGTTGCAGAGCCTGCAGCTGCGTTACACCAGCGCACCGACCCGCGCCAGCACCGGTGAGGCCGCCAACGTCGTGGTCGAGGCCATTGCCGAAGGGGCGACCCGCGCGCAGTT
This sequence comes from Stenotrophomonas sp. AN71, assembly GCF_050435725.1. Lineage (NCBI taxonomy): Bacteria > Pseudomonadati > Pseudomonadota > Gammaproteobacteria > Lysobacterales > Lysobacteraceae > Stenotrophomonas > Stenotrophomonas sp. AN71. Next base: position 251,455 of record NZ_JBNDKU010000003.1, read on the forward strand.
CACCGATCTTCCGGTGCCGGACCTCGGCAGCCAGGCGCAGGTGTTCGCCGAGCCGGCGCAGTACGAAGAGACGTTCAACGGCAGTACGCCGCGACTGAAGATCACCCGCCGCTATTCGATCGTGCCGCGTCAACCCGGCCCGCTGGTTGTGCCGGGGCCGCGCCTGCCCTGGTGGGATGTGCGCAACGGCAAGGCCCAGCAAGCGCGCCTGCCGGACCTGACACTGGCCGTGGCCGCCGGCACGGGCGCTGGCAACGCCTCACCCTCACCGCTGCCGCCGATCGATACCGATGCCGCGCTGCCCGGTGGCGATGCCCCGGACAGCCGCATCGCGGCGACCGATCCACGGGCCAGTGGTCTGTCCAAGCAGCCTTGGCCGTGGATGGCAGCGGCCATCGGCCTGGCGCTGCTATGGCTGCTGACCCTGCTGTGGGGCTGGCAGCGCGGCCGTCGCCCCCGTGCAGCGGCGCCGGTGGCGGGCGGGCCCGCTGTGCCGAACGTGGCAGGCGGGCGTGCCGGCGTGGCCGAGCTGCGCCGTGCGCTGGATGGCGAAGGCTTCGAACAGGTCGAAGCACAGCTGTGCGCGATGGCTGGGGTCGAACGCCTCGAGCAGGTCATCGCCCGGCTGGGCGACCCGGCCCAGCGCCAGGCACTGCAGGATCTGCAGCAGGCACGCTGGGGCGGTCAGGGCGACCTGGCGCCGTTGCGAGCGCGCCTGCGTGAGGCCTTCCGTGACGGACCGCACTGGTCGGTGGTTGCCGCCCCCGCCGACACTGGGCTGGCGCCGCTGTATCCGCCACGGCGAACCTGAACCAGCGCCGCTTGCGCGCTTTGTTAGAGTGCATTCATTTTTCGAGGAAACCCGCGTATGACAGCAGCTGCTGCCGACAAGAAGAAGTTGCCCCTGCATTGGAAGATGGGCATCGGCTTTGCGATCGGCCTGGTCCTGGGACTGATCGTGCACGCCCTGGGCGGCAGCGTCGATGGTCTGCAGGCCGGTGCCAAGTGGGTAATGGACTACGTCACCACCCCGGCTTCGGGCCTGTTCCTCAATCTGATCTTCATGCTGATCGTGCCGCTGATCTTCTCGGCGTTGATCATGGGCGTGTCGGAGATGGGCGACATCCGCGCCCTCGGCCGCATCGGCTGGAAGACCCTGGCCTACACCGTGCTGCTGTCCGGTATCGCGGTGGGCATCGGCCTTGTGCTGGTCAATGTGCTCAAGCCGGGCGCAGGCGTCGACCCGCACACCGCCGCGCTGATGCTGTCGGAGAATGCCGAACGCAGCAAGGAAATCGTCGCCGGTATCCATGGCACGCCGAAGGGCATGGACATGCTGCTGTCGATCGTGCCGAGCAACGTGTTGCAGGCCGCGTCGGACAACGGCGCGATCCTGTCGCTGATGTTCTTCGCGCTGATGTTCGGCATCGGCATGGTGCTGACCGACAATGAGAAGGTTGCGCCGCTGCGTCGCGCCATCGAGGGCGTGTTCGAAATCTCGATGACCCTGATCAACCTGGTCATCCGCCTGGCCCCGTATGCGGTGGCCTGTTTCATGTTCAATCTGGCGGCCCTGTTCGGCTTCGAGCTGATCATCCGCCTCGGTGCGTACGTGGGCGTGGTGGTGCTGGCGCTGGGCCTGCACATGATCGTGACCTACGGCACCGCGGTATGGCTGTCGGGTCGTTCGCCGCTGTCGTTCTTCCGCGAGACCCAGGAAGCGACGGTGATGGCGTTCTCCACCGCTTCCAGCAACGCCACCCTGCCGACCGCGCTGCGCGTGGCCGACCAGATGGGCCTGCCGCAGCGTGTGTCGCGCTTCGTGCTGACCGTGGGCGCCACCGCCAACCAGAACGGCACCGCGCTGTTCGAGGGTGTGACGGTGATCTTCCTGGCCCAGTTCTTCGGCGTGGACCTGAGCATCGGCCAGCAGTTCATGGTGATGGCGGTGTGCATCCTGGGTGGCATCGGCACCGCGGGCGTCCCGTCGGGCTCGCTGCCGGTGGTGGCGATGATCTGCGCCATGGTGGGCGTGAACCCGCTCGGCATCGGCCTGATCCTGGGCGTGAACCACTTCCTGGACATGTGCCGCACGGCGCTGAACGTGACCGGCGATCTGGCCCTGACCACGCTGGTGGCCAAGGGCGAGCCCCACGACGGCCCGGCGCTGACCCCACACCAGGACTGAGTCCTGGCTCCGCCCCCGGACTCCGGGGGCGGTAGTGCCGGTCGCTGGCCGGCAACCTCATGATCTTCGTTGAATTCTGCGCAGCTGCCGGCCAGCGGCCGGCACTACCGGGCAAGGTGAACTGACCCCCGCGCCCGGCGACTATGGGACAATGGGCCGCCCGCACGTCCGCGGCCGCCTCCCGATTCCGACAGAACCATGACGCAGCCTACCCGTCGCCAGTTGGCCAACGCCATCCGCTTCCTTGCCGCCGATGCGGTTGAAACCGCAAAGTCCGGCCATCCCGGTATGCCCATGGGCATGGCCGACATCGCCGAAGTCCTCTGGAACGACTACCTCCGCCACAATCCGAACAACCCGCAGTGGTTCAACCGCGATCGCTTCGTGCTGTCCAACGGCCACGGCTCGATGCTGCAGTACGCACTGCTGCACCTGAGCGGCTACGACCTGCCGATCGAACAGCTCAAGCTGTTCCGACAGCTGGGCAGCCACACCGCTGGCCACCCGGAGCGCCACGAAACCCCGGGCGTGGAAACCACCACCGGCCCGCTCGGTCAGGGTTTCGCCAATGCCGTGGGCTTCGCCCTGGCCGAGAAGCTGCTGGCACAGCGCTTCAACCGCCCGGAGCTGGAAATCGTCGACCACCGCACCTGGGTATTCATGGGCGACGGCTGCCTGATGGAAGGCGTGTCGCATGAAGCAGCCTCGCTGGCCGGCACCTGGGGCCTGCACAAGCTGGTCTGCTTCTGGGACAACAACCACATCTCCATCGACGGCAACGTCGAGGGCTGGTTCACCGACAACACCCCGGAGCGTTTCGAGGCCTATGGCTGGAACGTGGTCCGCGATGTTGATGGCCATGACCCGGAAAGCATCAAGGCCGGCATCGAGGCCGCGCTGTCGCAGAGCGACAAGCCGACCCTGATCTGCTGCCGCACCACCATTGGTTTTGGTTCGCCGAACAAGGCGGGCAAGGAATCCAGCCACGGCGCTCCGCTGGGCAAGGACGAACTGGAAGCTACCCGCAAGCAGCTGGGCTGGGAATACGGTCCGTTCGAGATTCCCGAAGCGATCTACGCCGGCTGGCGTGCCGGCGGCACCGGTACCCTGCGCCAGGCCGAGTGGGAGCAGCAGTTCGACAAGTACGCCGCGCACTACCCGGCTGAAGCCGCCGAACTGACCCGTCGCTCGCACGGCGAACTGCCGGCCGATTTCGTTGCCAAGGCCGATGCCTACATCGCCCAGGTGGCCGCGGAAGGCGCAACGATCGCTTCGCGCAAGGCATCGCAGCTGGCCATCGAAGCCTATGCGCCGTTGCTGCCGGAAATCGTCGGCGGCTCGGCTGACCTGGCGCACTCCAACCTGACCCTGTGGAAGGGCAGCAAGTCGGTCGCCAGCGACGACGCCAACGCCAACTACGTGTACTACGGCGTGCGCGAGTTCGGCATGACCGCCATCGCAAACGGCCTGGCCCTGCACGGCGGTTTCCTGCCGTTCGACGCCACGTTCCTGGTGTTCAGTGATTACGCCCGCAACGCGGTGCGCATGAGCGCGCTGATTCCGGCCCACGCCATCCACGTCTACACCCACGATTCGATCGGCCTGGGCGAAGACGGCCCGACCCACCAGCCGGTCGAGCACCTGGCTTCGCTTCGCTACATCCCGAACAACGACGTGTGGCGTCCGTGCGACGCGGTCGAGTCGGCTGTGAGCTGGAAGGCAGCGATCACCCGACAGGACGGTCCGAGCTGTCTGGTGTTCAGCCGTCAGAACCTGCCGCACCAGCCGCGCAACGCCGAGCAGATCGCCCAGATCGAGCGCGGTGGTTACGTGCTGGCCGATGCCGCCGGTACCCCGGACGTGATCCTGATCGCCACCGGTTCGGAGGTCTCACTGGCCACCGAAGCCAAGGCCCAGCTGGATGCGGCCGGCCTCAAGACCCGCGTGGTCTCGATGCCGTCCACCGACGTGTTCCTGCGCCAGGACGCGGCCTACCGTGAATCGGTGCTGCCGAACGCAGTGCGCAAGCGCGTGGCCGTGGAAGCCGGCATCACCGGTTTCTGGCGCCAGTTCGTCGGCCTGGACGGTGCGGTGATCGGTATCGACACCTTCGGTGCCTCGGCTCCGGCCGACCAGCTGTACAAGCACTTCGGCATCACCACCGCCCACGTGGTGGAAGCAGCCAAGGCGCTGTAAGCAGCATCGCCACGCAGTAAAGGAAAGGCCGGCGCACGCCGGCCTTTCTGCTAAAAGGGGACGGAGGGGATTAAGTCGTATATGCACATGCGACTTAATCCCCTCCGTCCCCTTTTCCTGCGGGGCGAAACGAATCGTCCGCCGTGCCAGTAGATCCACGCCATGCATGGATGGACGTTACATCGCGTCCCGCACGTCCATCAGCGCAAACCCCAGCAGATTCAGCCCGCGCCACTGCGCCGGGTTGTGCGCATCAACGTGATCCTTGGCCAGGCCGATGCCCCAGACGAAATCCACCGGGCTGGCTTCCACCAGCACCTGGTCTGCCGTGGCGCGCAGGAAATCACCCAGCGAGGCATTCTGCGAGAACTTGGCCCGATTGCCTTCTACCACCAAGGCGTAGCGCGCCTGCGCCCACAGAGCCTCATCGAAGCCCTCGATCTTGCGGCCCAAGGCTTTCACTTTGTCGGGTGTGCGGCTGGTGAGTACCTGTTCGAGGATGTCGGTGGCACGAAACAGACGCGCTTTGCCAGCCATCATGAAGTGCTCGGCGGTGGGGTAGTGCACGCCATCGATGTTGAAGCCCGCGTCGTACCATTGGCTGAAACACGACGCAGAAACGCCCGTGCGCGGTGGCTGGTGGCCCCAGAAGCAGAGGTAGCGCAGGTGCTCGCCATCGGCTTGGCGGCGTTGCAGGTCATGCAGGAAGCGGGAATCGTCGTTCATCCGCACAGGATAGCGCGTCGTCAGAAGGCGAGCGGAGGAGAGGGCCATCATGCCGCAAACGACTTAATCCCCTCCGTCCCCTTTTCTCAGGCGGTGCGCGCCAGGGCGAGCCTCAACAACCATGCGTTGAGCCGCTCTCCGAAGTCCTTCGGTGCCTGCAGGTCCATGCGCTGGAGGTACACCGCATCACCGTCACCGGCCGGTTGCAGCAGTGCGGCCCACACGGTGCGCAGCTTGCTGCCGCGCGTCTGCGTATTGGCCTTCAGCCAGCCGAGCGCTTTCACCAGCACCTGCTCGATCTCGTTGAAGTCGCTGCCCAAGGGGTAGTCCGGCAGCGTGCCATCGTTGCGGAACGGCGCCAGTGCGGCCGACAATGCCCCTGGTGTGTTGCGCTGTTGACGTGCGAGGTCCGGCTGGGGCATCGCCAGCACTTTGCGTGCGGCCTGCGCCTGCTGCAGCAGGCCATCCTGGAAGGGGGCCTCGGTGATTGCGGTCATCGCATGCACGCAGTCCTCGTCGGTCAATCCGCGCAGATCGGCGATGCCGTATTCGTTGAGGTAGATGTCGCGCAGGTGGCGCGGGATGGTGGTGTGCCCGTAGTTCCAGCGCACGTTGGATTCGCGCTGGCCCTTGTCGTCGCGCGCTGCGCGGAACATCAGCACGCTGCGGGCTTCGGGCAGGGCATGGGCCATCGCCACGAAGTTGTACTGGCCACCCACACCGGACACCACGCGTCCGTCGTCCAGTGCGTCGGAGACGGCCGCACCCAGCGCGGTTGTCATCATGCACGAGTTGAAGAAGCGCGCGTGGCGGCGCTGCAGTCGTTCAAGCGTCTCGTTGCCGCCGTACAGCTGGTTGATCTCGCTGATGCGGCGCATCCCGATCGCACGGCACTCGTCCTCCGGCAGCGTGCGCAGCCACTCGTAGAATTCAGGCGACCCCAGGTAGAAGGCGCCGTGCAGGTACTCGCCCTCGGCCGCCAGGGTGGCGTGATCGATCGACAGCGTGCTGCCATTCTCGATGCGTTGCATCAACGCCAGATCGTCGTGCACCTTGCGCTTGATCACCCCGGTCTGCACCAACCGGCGGAAGCCCTCGTTGAGCATCTCGCTGCAGCCGTACAGGCCGACCTCGAACGGGTCCAGACCGCCAATCTCCTGCACCAGCGGGTGGCTGGCCAGCTGTGGGTCCAGTGCGTGCAGCACGCGGCGGTAGCGCGCGTTGTCGGTATGGCGCAGCACCAGCGCATGGCTCAGTGCATCGGCCAGCGTACCGATGCCGATCTGCAGGGTGCCGCCATCACGGACCAGGGTGCTGGCGTAAAGGCCGATGGCATAGTCGGCGTCGCCGACTGGCTGGCGGGGGAGACCGAACAGTGCCGGGTACGGCGGCGGCGGGGTGATCACCAGATCGAAGAACGACACATCCACCGTGGCCGAGCCGCTCAGGTACGGCAGCTGCGGGTCGATCTCGGCGATCAGCAAGGGCCGGGGCAGGCCACGCGCCGCGATCGCATCCAGCGTGTCCTGGGTGATGTCGTTGTTGCACGACAGCGAGAGCCGGCGGTCATCCGGGCGCATCGCCACCTTCTGCACGATCACCTGCGGCGCGCGCTGCGCGACCGCATCAGCGGCGTGGGTATAGTTCAGGCTGGTGTAGCTGGACTGTGCCTGCCGCGAGCCGAGCAGGGCGCCGGACTGCATGTAGAACTCTTCCACCTGTACATGCGCCGGCAGTGCGTCGTGGGCGATCGCATCGGCATAGGCCAGACGGGGGAAATCCTCGCCGAAATGGCGCTGCACGAACGGCGCCATGAAGCGCGCTTCCAGGCCATCGCCGCGTGCCTTGGGAGGATTCAACGACAGGGCGGTGTACAGCTGCAACGGCCTCGACGGGTCGTGCTCGACACGTGCATACAGGGCATTGAGCAGCCGATGCGGTTTGCCCAGTGCCAGCGGTGCCCCGATCCGCAACGGCCCTTCCACGCGCGCAAACAACCAGTCAACGGCAGCGTCCAGGTCGGTGAGGTGTTCGGTCATGCGGGGCGGTCCTGCGTATGTTGGGGGTGCCGGCATTACAGCATGTCGGGCTTGAACCGCCGTCGACGCGAGATTTCGGCGCCGGCCACCATGAACTGGCCATCGCCGCGGTAATGCACCGTACGCGGCAATTTCGGCCGGGGTGCAACGTGCGCACGCACGATTTCCCAGATGAACAGGTTGCTCGATGCCACCTGGCTGTCGTCATACAGGCGGCACTCGAAGCTCGAATGGCATTGCCCGACCAGCGGCGCGCCGACCTCGCGTGCGGGCAGTGCGTCAAGCCCGAAGCGGGTGAACTTGTCGACCTCGCGGCCGCTGCAGTTGCCGATGTCCACCACGGTGTCGAGCAGCTCAACCCCCGGCACATTGATCACGCATTCGCCGCTGCCGACGGCCAGTGCATGGCTGTGGTTTTCCTTCCACAGGTAGGTGGCGACCAGTGACGGCGAAAAGCCCATCACCATGTGCCAGCCCATCGTCATCAGGTTGCGCTGGCCGCGCCAGGCCGTGCTGACCAGCACGATCGGGCCGGGTTCGAGGAAGCGGCGGGCCTGCTCGACCGGGAAGTCCTTCTTGGGCAGTGCTTTCATCCGGGGCCTGGGGTGGGAGGTACCGATGCTGGCGCAGCCGGGATGAACCCGGAGTCGAGGGGCTTGACAGAGGGTGCGATTACGCGCGTAATCAATTCGTCGATTACGGATGTAAACCATGACCCCGATCAGCGAAGCCGAAGCCGTTGTGATGGAGGTGCTGTGGCAGCAGGCACCGCGTAGCGCCGATGAGGTGGTGGCCGCATTGGCCCACCGCGACTGGGCCGAGCCGACCATCAAGACCCTGCTCAACCGCCTGCTGACCAAGGGCGCGATCGCTGCCGAGCGCGACGGCCGGCGCTACCTGTACCGGCCGCTGCTGCAGCGCCAGGCGTGGGTTGAGGCGCAGAGCCAGGATTTCATCGGGCGTGTCTTCGAAGGGCGCGTGGCGCCGTTGGTGGCGCACTTCAGCGAACGCGGCCAGTTGAGCGCGCAGGACATCGCCGAACTGAAGAAGCTGATCCAGGAGCTGGACCATGACTGAGCTGCTCGACGCATTGTGGCGGGCCAGCCTGTGGCTGGCGGGGGCGGTGATGCTGCTGGCCCTGCTGCGACCGTTGCTGGTGCGGATGGGGGGCGCTGGGCTGGCCTACCGCAGCTGGTGGCTGCTGCCGCTGGTGTTGCTGGCGTTGTTGTTGCCCCTGCCGCAGGTTGCGTTGCTGCAGCACGTGCCGACGCTGTCGCTGAAAGTGGTGCCGGAGGCCGCGGACAGCATGACCGGACAGGCGGTGCCGTGGGCCTGGCCGATGCTGATGGCATGGGCGTTGGGCATGGGTATCTGCCTGTTGCGCGACCTGCGTGCGCAGCGTCGTTTCGAACGGAACATGGGCTCGCTGCGCCTGCGTGCCGATGGCAGCTGGCAGGCCAGCGGCGATCCCGGGTTGCCCGCGCTGGTCGGCCTGTGGCGACCGCGGATCGTGGTCGGGCCGGACTTCGACCAGCAGTTCAGCGCGCAGGAACAGCGCCTGATCCTGCAACACGAGCGCAACCATCGTCGCAATGGTGATCACTGGGCCAATGCGGCGCTGTTGCTGGCACGCGCGATGTTCTGGTTCCACCCGCTGCTGTCGTGGGCGGCACACCTCTTCCTGCGCGACCAGGAGCTGGCCTGCGATGCCCGCACCATTGCCCCGCAGCCTGCACTGCGTGGCCTCTATGCCAGCACGCTGCTGAAGGCACAGCTGGTCCACCCGGTTGCGCCAGCGGTCTGCCACTGGCGCAGCCAACCCGTGTTGAAGGAGCGTATCGCCATGTTGAAGCAGTCCAAGCGGAAGGCATTGCCGTGGGTGTCCGGGCAGATGCTGGTGGTCGGTTTGTGCGTGGGAATGGGGGCAGTGGCATGGGCCAGCCAGGGCACTGCGGCCCTGGTTCCGTCCACCAGTGCTGAGCCGTTCCAGTTTGCGCAGGCGGATGCGGCCAGGGCCGGCCTGCAACGCCCGGTACAGGTGGACAAAATGACGCCGCCCGCCTATCCCCGTGCGGCGTTCGAACGAGGTCAGGAGGGCGTGGTCACGCTTAAGGTGCAGGTGGACGCGCAGGGACTGCCGACCGATATCCGTGTGCTGAGCGCGACCAATCCGGGAGTATTCGATGCCGTTTCGATCGAGGCGGCCAAGCGTTGGGTCTATCAGCCGGCAATGAAGGACGGCAAGACCGTAGCGGCGGCCGTGCGGATTCCGCTCACGTTTTCCATGAGCGAGGACAGCCCGGCACCAGGAAGCGGCAAGTGAAGGGGGCGCCGCTGTGCATCGCAGCGGCGCTGTTTGCGGGGTGTGCCACGCAGGAGCGCTTGACCACGCAGGACACCCGCAGCGAGTCGGTTGGCCACCAGCGCCTGCAACCACAGGGCGCTGGTGGTGCAGGCGCGGCGCAGGCCTACGCGTTGGGTGCCAGCGAGGGCTATCGTATGCCGCAGCTGCACGTTGCGCCCGATCCGGTGGTGGGTGAACGCGATCCGCGCATGTCGTTGCCGCCGACCACGGTCTGCCTGCAGGTGGTGGTGGATGCGCAGGGCAGTGTTGAACGCAGCATGCCGCTGACCGACCGCAGCGAATGCAGTGCGGGTGGCGCGCCGGAGAATGCGCCCTTGCTGCAGGCCGCGCAGGAGGCGGTTGCGATGTGGCAGTACTCGTCCGCCGCGGTCTGCCACTTCGAACCGGGCAAGGTGCCGGCGGATCGCGGCGACTGCCGCGGTGCCCAGCGGGTTGAACCGGTGGCCGTCACCCTGCAGTACGCCTTCACCTTCGAGATCGTGAAGGGGCAGCACGTGGTGAGGACGCAGGGTCGGTAGCGCCGGGCCGTGCCCGGCGAGCGCAGCGGTGTGGTCTATGCCCCACCCTGGATATTGGCTTTCACCGCTGGTTGCATCAATGTCGGTTCGGCCAGCGTTGCATCGCGGGCCTGGCGCACGCTGACGAACTCCGCCTCGGCCACGCCGTCGTGCACGTGGATGTTGTGCGCGCGCTGTTCGCCGATGGTGGTTTCGTTGGCGAAGTCGCGGCCGCCCGGACCGTAGTCATGGCAGACGAACACGCGGGTCGTATCCGGCAGCGCAAGCAGGCGCTGGATCGAGCGGTACAGCTGCGCGGCATCGCCGCCCGGGAAGTCGCAGCGGGCGGTTCCGCCATCGGGCATGAACAGCGAGTCGCCGGTGAACAGCGCGTCCCCGATCAGGTAGGCGATGCTGTCGCTGGTGTGGCCGGGTACGGCGATCACCTGGCCCTGCACCTTGCCGAGGGCGAAGGTCTCGCCGTCGCTGAACAGGTGGTCGAAGATCTCATCCGCACCGGGAAGCTGCAGCCCGTAGCGCGGTGCAAAGGTGGCCTGCACCGCGCGGATGCCTTCGCCGATGGCCAGCGTGGCCTGCGGGAAACGCTGCTTCAGCCGTCGCCCGCCCGACACATGGTCGGCATGGGCGTGGGTCTCCAGCAACCAGCGCAGCTGCAGGCCCTGCTGCTCGATGGCCTGCAGCGCCGCGCGCAGTGGCGATTCGCTGCTGGCGTCGGTGTCCGGGTCGTAGTCCAGCACCGGGTCGATCAGTGCCGCCTCGCCGCTGGCCGGGTCGCTGACCAGATAGCTGAAGGTATGGCTGTCACGGTGGAGGAACGACTGCACCTGGACCGACATCGGAGCTCTCCTCAGCGCGTGCCGAGCACGCGGTTCAGCAACTGCGCCAGGTTTTCGCCGGCCAGTCGCAGCTGCGCTTCGGCCAGCGGCCGGTAGCGCTCGGTGTACTCGTCACCGATTTTACGCGAGGCCGGATAAACGCCAGGTTGCAGGGAGATGCGGCAGCTGGCTTCGGCCCACGTCTGCGGGTCGCGCTGCGGGTTGGACTGGCGTGCCAGCTTGGGAGCGCGTTGGCTCTGCAGCACCGGCAGGTAGCCGGCATCGTCCAGCTTGCGGGTATTGAGCATGCCGCTGTCCCACAGCGAGTGCAGATTGGTACCGCGGTTGCCGAACTGCAGCTGGAAATCGTTGCCGCCCTTGTCGTGGGCGTAGCCGGCGTGCATTGGCTGATGGATGTCGCCGACCAGATGCACGACGAACTTCAGCGCCTGCAGGCGCTCGCCGTCGGTCAGGCTGCGGTCGCCAAGGATGGCACTCTGCGCCTTGAGGGCTTCGACGATGCAATTGCCATTCTTGCAGTGCTTCGGCGCTTCGTAATGGCAATCGTCTTCGGCGATGTTGACGTAGTGCCAGCCGGCCGAACGACGGCCCAGGCCCGGGTCCTTGGCGCGCAGCTGGTCGGCCCAGGGTGCGATGCTGGCCAGGGTGGCATCGGGTTCGGTGGCCAGCAGGCGGTCCACTTCGGTGCGGGCGGAGGGGGTGAGACGGGCGTCGGCGACTTCGGCGACAAGGCGGTGGCCTTGTGCGCCCCAGGCGTGGGCCGGGGCGGAGGCGGACAGCAGGACCGGCGCCAGGGCGGCGGCAAGGAAGAGAGAGTGCAGGGCTTTCATGGGCCCATTCTAGCGGCGGGCGGGCCCAGGGGGATTGATCAAGCCCGGCCAGTCGCCACGTTGCCTTGATGTCCTCGCCGGTACGGTGGCCCGGCCACGGAAAGCGGGAGAGGGTGATGATCATCACGGACAGGCGCATCCAGGCGGGCCATCCGCAAGACGATGGGTTCTCTGCCGCCTTCAATGCCCAGGTGGTCTGGCGCATGCGCTGGGCCTGTGCGGTGGCGGGCGCCTTCTCGCTGGGCTTTGCGGTACTCGACACGCACTGGTTGCCGCCGGAGGTGCATGCGCCGGTGCTGCGCTGGCGGTTGGGCGTGCTGCTGCCCGTCCTGCTGCTGGGTGTCGTCCTGACCTTCGTGCCGGTGATTCGCCGCCACCTGCAGTGGTTGGGCGGCGGCGTGGTGCTGGTCAGTGGACTGGCGCTGGTGACCATGATCTGGACTGCGCATCGCGCCGGCGTCAACTATCCCTATGAAGGCATCAGCCTGTTCCTGCTGTTGAATTACTTCCTGTGCGGACTGCGCTTCGGGGTTGCAACCGTGACCGGTACCCTGATCGCGTTTGCCTTCGTGCTGGCGGAACTGCAGGTTGGGCGGCATTGGGCGCAGATGCTGCAGAGCGTGATGTTCGTACTGGCCAGCAACCTGGCCGGCATCGTGGGCAGCTACATCTCCGAGCGCCAGGCACGTGCGACCTGGCGCGCCGAGCAGCGACTGGATGCACTGGCCAACCATGATGGGTTGACCGGCCTGCTCAACCGGCGCGCATTCGACCGCCATGCCAACCAGATTTTCCAGCGCTACCTGCGTACGCCGCACGTGCGCGGCGCACTGCGCATCGCGATGATCGATATCGATTACTTCAAGCGCTACAACGATCATCACGGCCATCCCGCTGGCGACACGGTGCTGCATGCCGTGGCGGTGACCCTGGCCGCGCAGTTGCGTGGTGTTGATTCGGTGGTGGCGCGTTATGGCGGTGAAGAGTTCGTGGCACTGGGGCACTGGACGCCGGGTGAGCCGGAGACGGCGCCGTTTGAACAGTTACGCCAGCAGGTGCAGGCGCTGGCGATCGCGCATGCCGATTCGGACGCGGCGCCGGTGGTCAGTGTGAGCATCGGCGTGGCGCGCTGGCATGACGATGGCGCCGACACGCTGGAGCAGGCGCTGGCGCGCGCCGATGCGGCGCTCTACCGCGCCAAGGAAGGCGGCCGCAACCGGGTGGAAGTGGCGCCGGATCAATGACCGGCAATCGACCCGCTCCGTGGTGTCGCCGCACTGCGCCAGGCGGTAGATCCACGCCATGCGTGGATGAACCTTTACATCCCAAAAAAAGCCCCGGCAAACGCCGGGGCAACATGCTGCGAGGGTGGTGCGTGTAGCGGTGAAGCGGGAGCGAGGCCCCCGCGTTCAACGCACTGCTTAGAACTTGAAGACGTAGGAGGCGCCGTACACCAGCGGATCGATGTTGACCGTGCCGATCTTCTCACCGTTCAACTTCACCTTGCTGTCGATGTCGATCCAGCGCATGTCCACGCGCAGGGCGCCCTTCTCGCCGATCGCGAAGTCCACGCCGGCATGCGCGGCCAGGCCCCACGAATCCTGCAGCTTCAGGCGGCTGTCCTTCAGCGCACCGGTGGTGTCTTCGCTGAAGAAGGTCGTGTAGTTCACGCCGGCGCCGATGAACGGCGACACCTTGCCCTTGCTGTTGAAGTGGTACTGCACGGTCACCACCGGCGGCAGCTGCTTGGTGCTGCCGACGCGGCCGAGGCCGTTGATGTTGATGTCATGCTTGAACGGCAGCGCTGCCAGCACTTCGATGCCGAGGTTGTCGGCGATGAAGTACTCACCGGTGATGGTCGGCTTGACGTCGTTGTCGACGTCGACCTTCAGAGTGTGGTTGGCCAGCCAGCCGTTGTTCGACTTCGGCGCCACCTGGTGAATGCCGGCGGAGAGGGTCCAGTCGCCCTTGGACTGGGCCATGGCCGGGGCGGCGGCGAGGGACAGGGCGGCGGCCAGGCTGGCCACGATCAGGGGGGACATCTTGCGCATGGGGGTGTTCTCGTTGCTGGGTGGATGGCGACAGTCTCGGCCTCACGCCGCGCTAACGCTTTGATCCGGATCAAATCCTGTCCGCCAGCCCGCTGCGGGCCCCGGCTGGCCCACGGTGGCCAGCGGCGGTTTGCTAGACTTGTGGGCCCTATCCATCCCGCCGCACCTGTCGCGGCCGCAGGAGCTTGAGAACATGGCAATCAAGGTTGGTATCAACGGTTTCGGTCGCATCGGGCGTAACGTCCTGCGCTCGGCGGTGCTGAACTTCGGCGACGACATCGAAATCGTGGCCATCAACGATCTGCTGGAGCCGGACTACCTGGCTTACATGCTCAAGTACGACTCTGTGCACGGCCGCTTCAAGGCCGACGTGGCGGTGCAGGGCAACGACCTGCTGGTCAACGGCAAGAAGATCCGCCTGACCCAGGAACGCGACCCGGCCAACCTGAAGTGGGACGAAGTCGGCGCCGATGTGGTGCTGGAAGCCACCGGCCTGTTCCTGACCAAGGAAACCGCGCAGAAGCACATCGATGCCGGCGCCAAGAAGGTCATCATGTCGGCCCCGTCGAAGGACGACACGCCGATGTTCGTGTACGGCGTGAACGACAAGACCTACGCCGGCCAGGCGATCATCTCCAACGCCTCGTGCACCACCAACTGCCTGGCCCCGCTGGCCAAGGTCATCAATGACAAGTGGGGCATCAAGCGCGGCCTGATGACCACCGTGCATGCGGCCACCGCCACCCAGAAGACCGTCGATGGCCCGTCCAACAAGGACTGGCGCGGTGGCCGCGGCATCCTGGAGAACATCATTCCGTCGTCCACCGGTGCGGCCAAGGCCGTCGGCGTGGTTATTCCGGAACTGAACAAGAAGCTGACCGGCATGAGCTTCCGCGTGCCGACGTCGGACGTGTCGGTGGTCGACCTCACCGTCGAGCTGGAGAAGGAAGCCACCTACGCCGAGATCTGCGCTGAAGTGAAGGCACAGAGCGAAGGCCCGCTGAAGGGCATCCTGGGCTACACCGAAGACAAGGTCGTGGCGACCGATTTCCGCGGCGAGACCTGCACCTCGGTGTTCGACGCCGATGCCGGCATCGCCCTGGATGGCACCTTCGTCAAGCTGGTGACCTGGTACGACAACGAGTGGGGCTACTCGAACAAGTGCCTGGAAATGGCCAAGGTCATCGCCGCCAAGTAAGGCGGCGCAGGATCACGTACGGACCCCGGCCTGGCCGGGGTTCGTCGTTTATGGGGGCCGGGCTGTCGTAGCATGGGCCGGTCGACCGCTGCCGCTGGGGCGCGGGATCGCAATGGAAGCACGCAATGGAAGCATTGATAGCCCTGGTCGTACTGGTCCTGCTGGCCATCCCGCTGCTGCTGGTGGTGGCACTGGTGATGATTGCCGGCCTGCGCCGCCGGGTTGCTGCGCTGGAAAGCGCCCAGGTGCCGTTGTCGCCAACAGCACGACCGGCGGCCGCCATGCCCGAGACGGCCGCCTCGGGGTCTGTGGCTGCGCCTCTGGCCGGCGCGGATCCCCCGTTCCTGCGTCCGATTGCAGCAGCTGCCTCGCCCCCAGCGCAGCCAACACCTGTGCCGCCGCGTGAGCAGGCGCCTGCCGAACCGCGCGCTGCGCCTCCGGTCGCACCGCCGCCGGTGCCACCTTCGGCACTGGAACCCCCCTTGCCCTCCGAGCCGGCGCTGCCGAATGTCATCGAGCGCGGCATCGGCGCGGTCAAGCGCTGGTTCACCGAAGGCAACGTGCCGGTCAAGATCGGCATGCTGGTGTTGCTGGCCGGTGTTGCTGCGCTGCTGAAGTACGTCAGCGACCAGGGCTGGCTGGTACTGCCGATCGAACTGCGGCTGGCCGGCGTCACCGTGGGTGCGCTGGGTCTGCTGGCGTTCGGCTGGCATCAGCGCGAGCGCCGGCGCCTGTTCGCGCTGGCGCTGCAGGGCGGTGCCATCGGTGTGCTGCTGCTGACCATCTTCGCTGCCTTCAAGCGCTTCGATCTGGTTACCCCGGGTTTTGCCTTCGTCAGCTCGATCGCGCTGGTGGCCGGGCTGTGCGTGCTGGCAGTGGTGCAGAACTCGCGCACGCTGGCGGTGCTGGGCATCCTGGCCGGTTTCATGGCGCCGCTGTGGCTGTCCACCGGCAGTGGCAATCATGTGGGGTTGTTCAGCTATTACGCCGTGCTCAATGCCGGCATCTTCGCCATCGCCTGGTTCCGTCCGTGGCGCGTGCTGAACCTGCTTGGCTTTGCCTTCACCTTTGGCATCGGCACGTTCTGGGGCGTGTTGCAGTACGCGCCGGACAAGTTCAGCAGCACCGAACCGTTCCTGTTGCTGTTCTTCGCGTTCTACCTGTTGATTCCGCTGCTGTACGCGCGCCGCCAACCGGCTGGAAAACGTGACCTGATTGATGGCAGCCTGGTGTTCGGCACGCCGCTGGTCGCGTTTTCGTTGCAGGCCGGCCTGTTGCATGAGCAGCCGATGACGCTGGCACTGTGCGCGTTGGGGCTGGCCGCGATCTATGCGGTGCTGGCACGCGCGCTGATCGCACGCGCGTCGTACACCATGCTGGCGCAATCGCATGCGGTGCTGGCGGTGGGTTTTGCCACGCTGGCGGTGCCATTGGCACTGTCGGCACGTGCCACCGGCGCGGTGTTCGCGCTGGAGGGGGCCGGCCTGGTCTGGCTGGGCCTGCGCCAGAAGCGCTGGCTGCCGCAGGTCTCCGGCGCGCTGTTGCAGCTCGGAGCCGCGTTCGCGTTCGTGGCCGGCGGCGATCACTGGCACGAGGACCTGCGTTTCCTGCTCAACCCGACCGCGATCGGCGCGCTGTTGCTGGCGCTGGCCGGCTTCGCCGCGGCGTGGAGTTACCAGCGCAGGCCACGGCATGAGATCGCACTGGTCTACTACCTGTGGGGTCTGTTGTGGTGGCTGGGTGGCCTGGTGCATGAGATCACCCGCTTCTTCCCGTACCGCACCGAAGTGGATGCACTGCTGGTGCTGGCGGCGGCGACCGCGTGGCTGGCCGCCGAGGCGCAGCGTCGTCAACCGGCGCGCGCGCTGGGCGTGACCGCGCTGGCGATGCTGGCGCTGGGCTTCCCGCTGGCGCTGTTGCAGAGCGATGCGCACCAGCAGCCGTTTGCCGGCCATGGTGCGCTGGCCTGGGCGCTGTTCGCGGTGCTGGGTGTACGTACCCTGCTGTGCCTGCGCCAGGGCGGTGACACCGTTGCGCGCATCGCCCAGTTCCTGTGGTGGCTGCTGTGGCCGTCGCTGCTTTCGCTGCTGGCGCTGTGGGGCGGCGGCCAGGCCAACCTTGCGCAGGGCTGGACCACGCTGCTGGTCACCCTGCCATGGTTGCTGATGGCGGTGCTGTCGCTGTGGCGCTGGAACGTGCTGCGCTGGCCGCTGGGTGAAGCGTTCGACAGCGTGCGCCAGCCGCTGCAGTGCGTGCTGTTCGGCCTGCTGTCGATCGGTTGGCTGTGCGGCCAGTTGCTGCCGGGCGATGCGGCGCCCTTGGTGTGGTTGCCGGTGCTGAACCCGGCCGAGATCGGGCAGTGGCTGAGCCTGCTGCTGCTGGCGCGCTGGCTGTACAGCGATCAAGCGCCGCAGGCACTGCTGAACATCCGCATGCCGGTGCTGTCACTGGCAACGTTCGTCGCGCTGACCAGCGTGGTGCTGCATGGCGTGCATCAGTGGGGCGGCCTGTCGTGGAACGCGTCGATGATGCGCTTCAGCCTGGCGCAGACCAGCCTGACCGTGCTGTGGAGCGTGCTCGGCGTGATTGCCTGGGTGTGGGGCTCGCGCCGCGGCCAGCGTGTGTTGTGGATGGTGGGTGCCGTGCTGATGGGCGTGGTGCTGGCCAAGCTGGTCATTGTCGATCGTCAGCATCTGGGCAACCTGCTGGGTATCGCATCGTTCATCGCCTACGGCCTGCTGTGCACGGTCGTGGGGTATCTGGCACCGGCACCGCCGAGCGCGGCGCCGGCCGTGGAGGAAAAACAATGAAGACGTGGAGCAGGGTGGTGCTGCCGGCGCTGTTCGGCCTGGTGGCCGCCTTCGCGGCACAGGCCGCCGATTATCGAACGCAGTACGCCGAACAGTGGCCGCTGACGCTGTCCAGTGCGCAGTCCGGCGCCTACCGCATCGTGCTGGAGCCGGCGATCTACCGCCGCGCTGGTGCTGCCGACCTGGGCGATCTGCAGGTGTTCAATGCAGCGGGGCAATCGTTGCCTTCGGCGCTGCTGGCCCCGGATCAGCCACTGGCGCAGCCGCCGGTGCAGCGTGAATTGCCGTGGTTCGCGCTGCCGCCGTTGGCCGAGGCGCAGCGCAACGATCTGCAGTTGCTGACCGAGCGCGATACCGATGGCCGCGTGCGGCGCGTCGAGGCGCGCGTGAGCGGTAGCGCGCCCGCGAACGCGCAGGGCGGCTGGCTGATCGATGCCAGCGTGCTGGGCCAGCAGCCGCTGGCGGCGCTGGTGCTGGACTGGGCCGACAGCGACCAGCCGCTGCAGGCGCAGGTGCAGCTGGATGCCAGCGACGATCTGCAGCACTGGCGTTCGATCGCCAACGACATCCCCCTGGTGGATCTGCAGCGGGCCGGCAAGCGCCTGTTGCAACGTCGCCTGCAGGTGGAGGGTAGTGCGCGCTACCTGCGCGTGCTGGCCCAGGGCGATGCACGCCTTCCGACGCTGCGCGGTGTGCTGGCAGAGTTGCCGCCGGCACCGGCGACGCTGCCGTGGGAATGGCTGTCGCTGGAGCCAGCCTCGCAGGGCAAGGGCGAATACACCTTCAAGATGGACGGCCGCTTCCCGGTGTCACGCGCCGACGTGGCCAGCACCGACAACAGCCTGGTGCAATGGACGTTGTTCAGCCGCGATGACGAGAGCGCGGAATGGCAGCGACGCAGTGCACCGTGGATCGCCTACCAGGTGCAACAGGGCGCCGAGGGCCAGCGCCAGCAGTCGGCGGCGCAGCCGCTGGGGGGCGTGCACCGCGACCGTTACTGGAAGCTGGTGGCCAGCCCGGCCGAGACGGCGACCGCACCGACCCTGCGCCTGGGCTATCAGCCGGAAGTGCTGGTGTTCCTGAGCCAGGGTGCGGCGCCCTATGCGCTGGCCGTGGGCAGCTCGACCGCGCGCCGGGCAGAGGCACCGATCGGTGTGTTGATCGAGGAGCTGCGCCAGCGCAACGATCCGTCGTGGCAGCCGACGCTGGCACGCCTGGAGGGCAGCCCGGAGCCGCTGGCCGGTGATGCGGCGCTGAAGCCGCAGCACGATTGGAAGGCGTGGCTGTTGTGGGCGCTGCTGGGACTTGGTGTGTTGGTGGTCGGTGGTCTGGCGGTCAGCCTGCTTCGGCAGAAGCCGTCGCCTTCGGCGTAGTTTCCGGCGAACGGCGCAGCCCCTCGTGGGTGGATGGGTCGTGTAAAGCGAAAAGCCATGCTTGGCCGGGCGGGGTGGGTTCGCGGGGGACGCCGCAAGTACGTCCTTGTAGGCTTGGCCGCCGCATCCATGCGGCGGACACCCCGGCGAACCCACCCCGCCCGGCCTCTGACAGTTTCCGTGTGCGTCCACCCACGGAAGAAAAACAAGAAGAGCAAAAGCGGAAGCGGGTCGCTTCGCTCGACCCCTTCTTTCTCCATCCGATACCACAAACTGCTCTTGCCTTTGCCATCCGCTCCGCCTCATGAATCTGTCGAGGCCGGGGCGGTGTGGGCTGGCAGGGGTGTCCGCGGCATGGATGCCGCGGCCAAGCCCCCAAGGGTGAGGGCGCTTTGCTTGCGAAGCATTGCTTCGCAAGCGCCCGAACGCACGGCCGCCAGCGGCCGGGCCGGACCGCGGAGCGGGGTTTACGGCGTCCGCTGCCAGCCCACACCACCCCGGCCCACCCACAGCACCACGAAGCGCCAGCGCTTTGGCCGTTGCCGTTGCCGTGTGCCTCTGCCTGCCGCAGGCATCGGCCACCCCGCCAGCCGCACCCGATACAATGATCGTCTGCCGTACCCCGGCGTCCCGTCCCTGAGCCAAAGAGTTGCCCATGTCCATCGTCCGCATGACCGACCTCGACCTCTCCGGCAAGCGCGTGCTGATCCGCCAGGATCTGAACGTGCCGATCGAGAATGGCCGCATCACCTCCGAACAGCGCATCACCGCTTCGCTGCCGACGCTCAAGCGCGCGCTGGAGCAGGGCGCAGCGGTGATGGTCACCTCGCACCTGGGGCGCCCGAAGGAGGGCGTGTGGAGCGAAGCCGACTCGCTGGCGCCGGTGGCGCAGCGTCTGTCCGAACTGCTCGGCCGTGAGGTTCCGCTGGTGCGTGACTGGGTCGACGGCGTCGACGTGCAGCCGGGGCAGCTGGTGTTGCTGGAAAACTGCCGCATGAACGTCGGCGAGGGCAAGGATGATGAAGCCCTGTCGAAGAAGTATGCGGCGCTGTGCGACGTGTTCGTGATGGATGCCTTCGGTACTGCGCACCGTGCCCAGGCCTCCACCCATGGCGTCATCCGTTTCGCCCCGGTGGCTGCCGGTGGCCCGCTGCTGATGGCCGAACTGGACGCGCTGGCGCAGGCGCTGGGCGCACCGGCCAAGCCGCTGCTGGCCATCGTCGCCGGCAGCAAGGTCAGCACCAAGCTGGAGCTGCTGGCCAACCTGGTGGGCAAGGTCGACCAGCTGATCGTCGGCGGCGGCATCGCCAACACTTTCATCGCCGCAGCCGGCTACAACGTCGGCAAGTCGCTGTACGAGCCGGACCTGCTGGACACCGCGAAGAAGATCGTCGCCGATGCCAAAGCGCGTGGCGCGGATATCCCGCTGCCGGTGGACGTGGTCACCGCCAAGCAGTTCATGCCTGACGCCCTCGCGGAAGTGAAGGCGGTGGACGCCGTCGCCGAAGATGACCTGATCCTGGACATCGGCCCGCAGACCGCCGCGCAGTACGCCCAACTGATCGGCAAGGCCGGCACCGTGGTCTGGAACGGCCCGGTCGGTGTGTTCGAGTTCGAAGCCTTCAGCAAGGGCACCGAAGCACTGGCCCGCGCCATCGCCAGCTCCAGGGCCTTCTCCATCGCCGGTGGCGGTGACACCCTGGCCGCGGTCGACAAGTTCGATATCGCCCAGGACGTCAGCTACATCTCCACCGGCGGCGGCGCGTTCCTGGAGTTCCTGGAAGGCAAGACCCTGCCGGCGGTGGCCGCACTCGACGCGCGCGGCGCATGAGTGCCGACCCCCACAAGGATGTCCTGTTTTTTGACCTCGACGGTACGCTGATCGACTCGCAGGTGGGCATCACCGCCTGCATCGCCTACGCGCTGCAGAAGATGGATCATCCGGTGCCGCCGCAGGACACGCTGTTGAGCTGGATCGGTCCGTCGCTGCGTACCACCTTCGCGCCGTTGTTCGTTGAACCGGCGCGGGTGGAGCAGGCGGTGGGCTATTACCGCGAGCGTTTCGACGCCGAAGGTTGGCGCGAGCACACTGTGTACCCGCAGATCGAAGACACCCTGCGCACGCTGCATGGTCGCGGCCACCGCTTGGCGGTGGTCACGGCCAAGAACGAGCCGCATGCGCGGCGCATCCTCGCCCACCTGCCGTTCGGCGGGTTGTTCGAGGAAATCGTCGGTTCGACCCTGGATGGTTCGCGCAGCCACAAGCCGGAACTGGTCGGTGAGGCGCTGCGCCGCCTGCAGGTGCAGCCCGCGCAGTGCTGGATGATCGGCGACCGCCGAATGGACATCGAAGGCGCACGCCACCATGGCCTGCGCAGCGTCGGTGTGCTGTGGGGTTTTGGCGGTGAGGCTGAACTTATCGAGGCCGGCGCCGGCCAGCTGGCACGTGAGCCGGCGCAGCTGGAAACGCTGCTGGCGTAAGGCGTGCTTGTGATGGGAAGCGTCGGGCCATGCCCGGCGGCTTTCCAAGGTGCTCGCCGGGCATCGCCCGGCGCTACCGGGTCCCTGCGCCAGCGTATGTCCGGACGATGTCCGTTCCATGACCCGCGAAGTCAGGCAGCACAAGGGTGTAACCGTATACATGCGGCGTGAAGGATGTGCTAATTTCCGTTCTTTATCGGGAGAGGCCCATCCACCATGTTCGAGCGTCAGCGTCGCACCAAGATCCTTGCCACCCTCGGTCCGGCCACTGATCCGCCGGGCGTGCTGGAGGATCTGTTCCGCGCCGGCGTCAATGTGGTGCGGCTGAACTTCAGCCACGGTGATCCCTCCGGCCAGGCCAAGCGTGCCGCCGATGTGCGTGCCGCGGCCGCCCGCGTCGGCGTGGAAGTGGGCATCCTGGCGGATCTGCCGGGCCCGAAGATCCGTATCGAGCGCTTCACCGAAGGCAAGGTGCAGCTGAAGGCGGGCGACCGCTTCGACCTGATCGCCAGTGAGAACGCCGGCCCGGGTACCGCCAGCCAGGTGGGCGTGAGCTATCTTGGCCTGCCGCAGGATGTCGGTCCGGGCGATGTGCTGCTGCTGGACGACGGCCTCATGCAGTTGCAGGTGGTGGAGGTGCAGGGTGAGCGCATCATCAACACCGTGCTCAACGATGGTGCCTTGTCCGACCGCAAGGGCCTGAACAAGCAGGGCGGTGGCCTGTCGCTGGGCGCGCTGACCGAGCGCGACAAGGAACTGATCGGCATCGTCGCCAAGATCGGCGTGGACTTCATCGCAGTGTCGTTCTGCCGCAACGCGCAGGACATGAATGACGCGCGCCGGATCGCCGAATCGCATGGCTGCTACGCCGCGCTGGTGTCCAAGATCGAGCGCACCGAGGCGATCGAGAACCTGGAAGAGATCGTCGAGGCCAGTGATGTGGTGATGGTCGCCCGTGGTGACCTCGGCGTGGAAATCGGCGATGCCGAACTGCCGGGCCTGCAGAAGAAGATCATCAAGGCCTCGCTGGCGCAGAACAAGGTGGTGATCACCGCCACGCAGATGCTGCAGTCGATGGTGGAAAGCCCGATTCCGACCCGTGCCGAAGTGCTGGACGTGGCCAACTCGGTCATCGACGGTACCGATGCGGTGATGCTGTCAGCTGAAACCGCGGCGGGCGCCTACCCGGTCAAGGCCGTGGAAGCGATGGCGCGCATCTGCCTGGGCGCCGAGCGCCAGTTCCAGACCGAGACCGACTTCAATGCGTCGCCGCGCAATCTGGAACGTGCCGACCAGGCCATCGCCATGGCCACCATGTTCCTGTCGCAGCACGTGGGCGTGCGCGCGATCGTGGCGATGACCGAATCCGGTGGCACGGCGCGCTACCTGTCGCGTTTCCGCGCCAAGGCGCCGGTGTTCGCGGTGACCCGCCATGACGGTGCGCGCCGGCAGATGGCGCTGATGCGCGATGTCTACCCGATCAACTTCGACAGCCGCGGCCTGACCCCGCGCGAAGCCGCGCGCGGCAGCATCCGACTGCTGGTTGAATCCGAGCTGCTGCAGGCCGGTGACCGCGTCGTGTTCACCAGCGGCGAGCACATGGAAACGCTGGGTGCGACCAATACCCTGCGCCTGCTGGAAGTGGGCGATGACGGCCGCGCGAGCGGGCTGGGCGACCTGTAAGCCCTGGTTGAGGGGGCGGAGCCGCTGCGCGGGTCCGCCCCGGGGTCAGATCCCCGAAGGGGCTCTGACCCCCAACGGCAGGACATGGCTTGTCCGGTGCAGACATTGGAATCGTTTCCAACCTGGCCTCCACGGCGAGGCAACGGGTCGCGGGGCTATACTTACGTTTTTCCCGCACCCGCCACAGGAAGTACATGAGCATCGAACAGCTGGCTGAAACCGCCCAGGCCATGGTTGCCCCGGGCAAGGGCATCATCGCGATCGACGAGTCCACCGCTACCATCGCCAAGCGTTTCGCTGGCGTGGGTATCGAGAACACCGAGGAGAACCGTCGTGCCTACCGCGAGCTGCTGCTGACCACGCCGAAGCTCAACGAGCACATTTCCGGCGCCATCCTGTACGACGAAACCATCCGTCAGTCGACCAAGGACGGCGTGCCGTTCGCCAAGTACATGGCCGACCACGGCATGATTCCGGGCATCAAGGTGGACAAGGGTGCGCACCCGCTGGCCGGCTGCCCGGGTGAGCTGGTGACCGAAGGCCTGGACGGCCTGCGCGAGCGCCTGCAGGAGTACTACAAGCTGGGTGCCCGCTTCGCCAAGTGGCGTGCGGTGATCAACATCGGCGAGAGCATCCCGTCGGGCACCTGCATCGAGTCCAACGCGCATGCGCTGGCCCGTTACGCGGCGCTGTGCCAGGAATGCGGCCTGGTGCCGATGGTCGAGCCGGAAGTGATCATGGACGGCGACCACGACATCGAGACCTGCTACGAAGTCACTGAAGCCACCCTGCGCTCGCTGTTCGACGCGTTGTACCAGCAGAACGTGTTGCTGGAAGGCACCATCCTGAAGGCCTCGATGGTCATCTCCGGCAAGGACTGCGACGAGCAGGCCGACGTCGAGGAAGTGGCCGAATCGACCGTGATGTGCCTCAAGAGCACCGTGCCGGCGATTCTGCCGGGCGTGGTGTTCCTGTCCGGTGGCCAGAGCGATGAGCAGTCCACCGCCCACCTCGATGCCATGAACCAGCTGGGCAACCTGCCGTGGCCGCTGAGCTTCTCCTACGGCCGCGCCATGCAGCAGGCCGCGCTGAAGCTGTGGGCCAAGGACATGAAGGGCAACTACGCTGCTGCGCAGAAGACCGTGTACGAGCGCGCCAAGGAAAACGGCATGGCCGCGCTGGGCAAGTGGAACGGTTGATCCGTCCCATTGCAGGATGAACAGGGCAACGCCGGCATCACGCCGGCGTTTGCTTGTGCGGGTATCGTTCCCGCCCCCGCGTGCCCGGCCGGCACGTGGGAACTACATGGAAGGCCAAGGAGAAACAACATGCGTTTGGCAGCACTTACTCTGGCCGTTGCCACGGTCCTGGTCGCCAGCGGTTGCAACCGCATCGGCGGCGGCGCGGATGCGGGCAAGACCGCGTCACTCGATTTCGACAAGCCGGTGTCCGGCGAGATCACCTCGCGCAGCGGCATCAACTTCAACGATGGCAGCCACCACCAGCTTTACCAGATCACGCTGGAAGACAAGCAGCTGGTCGGCTTGAAGCTGACGGGATCGCTCAGTGGCTCGATCACCGTGTTCAGCAATGGCAGCCTGGTGGCCTCCAGCAACGCAGGTTATGGGCGCGAGGGGGATGTCTCGGTGGCGTTCCGCGCCAATGGTGCCGGCACCTACCAGGTGGCGATCAATGCCAATGATTCCACTGACTACGGCCCCTATCGGCTGCGTGCCGAAAAGCTGGTGCCGCACGATGGCAAGCCGATGGTGGGCGGTGGCGAGATCGTCGACATGCTGGCCAGCGACAGGCAGCAGTACACCCTGCAGGTGGACAAGGCCGGCCTGTATGACGTCCGCCTGGAATCGGATGCCTTCGACCCGGTGCTGAAACTGGAAGGGCAGGGCGTGGACGTCGAGAATGATGATGGCGACGGCATCAACTCGCGGCTGATGCTGTCGCTGAAGCCGGGCAAGTACACCCTGAGCGCGCGCGGCCTCGGCAACGGTGTCAGTGGCATGTTCAAGCTGTCGGCCACCCGTATCGATCTGCCGGGCAGTCTGGTCGAGCGCGATGGTGCGGCCCTGCCGAAGTCCGGCAGTGTGTTCACCATGCTCGACAACGATGGCCGTCGTCGCTTCCTGCTGACCCTGGACCGTCCGGCCGAGGTGCGCCTGGATGCGATTTCCAGCCAGGTCGACACGCTGCTGCGCGTGGTCGGCGCCGGCGTCGAGCTGTCCGATGACGATGGCGGCAACGACACCAATGCACGCCTGGAAGAAACCCTGCCGGCCGGCCACTACACCGTTGACGTGTCCAGCCTGAGCAATGGCACCGGGCTGGTGGAAGTGCGTGTACAGGTTGATGGTGCGAGTGCCGGCGACGCAGCGGTGGAAGTCGTCAGCCCCTGAGGTAGATCCACGCCATGCGTGGATGACATTGACGGCACAACCGAAAAGGCCGGGCAATGCCCGGCCTTTTCTATTCCTTCCAACCCGTAGGCTCAGTGCGCGGCGGCGAAGCCCGCATCGCCCAGCGGCGGCAGCAGCGTGCTGCGCGGCTCGCTTTCCGTGCTCTGGCCGGCGGCGGCCAATGCCTGCTGGTAGGCCTTGGCGGTGGCAGTATTGAAGGCCACCAGTACGATGCGCATCGGCTGCGTGTGGCTGCGCTGCCACGCCAACGTTTCGGTCACCGCGATCTGGGCAGCCTGGTACAGCGGATAGCCGTACACACCGCAGCTGATCGCGGGGAACGCGATCGACTGCACGCCGAGCGATTCGGCCAGCTGCAGCGACTTCCAGTAGCAGTTGGCCAGCAGTGCCGGTTCGTCGCGCTGGCCGTCGTGCCAGACCGGGCCGACCGTATGCAGCACGTGTCGCGCGGGCAATGCGTATCCCGCCGTGGCGCGCACCTCGCCCGTCGGGCAGCGCATGCCCGGGCGCAGCTCCGGCAACTGCTCGCACTCGGCCAGCAGTGCGGGGCCGGCCGCGCGATGGATCGCACCGTCGACACCGCCGCCACCGAGCAGTGTTTCATTGGCCGCGTTGACGATCGCATCCACCGCCAGGGTCGTGATGTCGCCCTGCCAAACTTCGATCTTCATGCGTCCGTCTCCTGCCTGTGAGGTGATCCGCGCAGCATCTGCGCCGGCTGTCCCCACGGTAGGGGACAGGGCATCGATACTGCGTCATGACCGTCTCACGCGCTGCGATCCGACGGTCTTCACGCAGGCTGAAGCAGAACGCGCGCCGGGCCCTGCCCGGCGGATCGCATCACGGCAGACCCGCCAGCCAGTCGTCGTCGGAGCCTTCGTTCACATCGGCAAACAGTGGTGTGGAGAAGTAGCGTTCACCGGTGTCCGGCAGCATCGCCAGGATCACCGAGCCAGGTTCGGCGCGGGCAGCCACATCCAGTGCACTGGCCACGGTGGCACCGGCGGAGATGCCGACGAAGATGCCTTCCTCGGCGGCCAGGCGACGCGCGGTGGCGATCGCTCGATCATCTTCGACCGATACCAGCTCGTCCACCACATCGCGGTTGAGCACGTCCGGCACGAAATCCGGGGTCCAGCCCTGGATCTTGTGCGGCTTCCAGTCATCGCCCTTGAGCAGTGCGGCACCGGCCGGCTCGGGGGCGATGATGCGGGTCTGCGGGCGCGCGACCTTCAGCACTTCACCCACACCGGTAAGCGTGCCGCCGGTGCCCCAGCCACTGACAAAGTAATCCAGCCGCTTGCCGGCGAAGTCGCGCAGGATTTCTGCGGCGGTGGTGTTGCGGTGGTAGGCCGGGTTGGCCGGATTGGCGAACTGGCTGGCCAGGAACCAGCCGTGCTGTTCGGCCAGCTCGCGCGCTTTGCGCACCATGCCGCTGCCACGTTCGGCGGCCGGGGTCAGGATCACCTTGGCACCGTAGGCGCGCATCAGCTTGCGGCGTTCCACCGAGAAGGTCTCGACCATGGTGGCCACGAACTTGTAACCGCGTGCGGCGGCGACCATCGCCAGCGCCACGCCGGTATTGCCCGAGGTGGCCTCCACGATGGTGTCGCCCGGCTTGAGCAGGCCGCGTGCTTCGGCGTCGAGGATGATCGCCAGCGCCAGGCGGTCCTTCACCGAGCCGCCCGGATTGAATGACTCGACCTTGGCGTAGACGCTGACCTGCGGCGGTGCCAGGCGCTGCAGCTTGACGATGGGGGTGTTGCCGACGGTATCGAGGATGGAGTCGTACAGGGCCATGGAAGCGCTCCGGAAACGGGCCGCGCCGGGCTGCGGCGGGCGAAGGGGGGAGGGCTGGCGGTTCAGGCCAGCGGCTGCCGGCTGACCGTAGCGCCGGCATATGACGCCCGGAAATGACCAGATACCTTTCTTAAACAACCTTTGGTTATAAGCTGGTGACGGCAATTGACCCTAGAGTGGACCTCCGCCCCCCGCTGCCTGCCCGCCCATGACGCTGACCCAGCTGCGCTACCTGGTTGCCATCGCCGATGCCGAGCTGAACATCACGCTGGCCGCTTCGCGCGTGCACGCGACCCAGCCCGGCCTGTCCAAGCAGCTCAAGCAGCTGGAGGACGAGCTCGGCTTCCTGTTGTTCGTGCGCAAGGGGCGCAGCCTGGAGTCGGTCACCCCGGCTGGCACCGAGGTCATCGCCCGCGCCCGCGCGGTGCTGGCCGAGGCCAACAACATCCGCACCTACGCGGCCAACCAGCGCCGCGAGAGCCAGGGTCAGTTGATCCTGACCACCACTCACACCCAGGCGCGCTTCGTACTGCCGCCGGCGGTGGCGGCGATCAAGCAGGCTTACCCGCAGGTCAGCGTGCATCTGCAGCAGGCCGGTGAAGCCGACGCGCTGGATCGCTTGAACCAGGGCGATGCCGATATCGCCATCATCAGTACCGCAGGTGGCGAGCCCACCGACGGCGTCGCGGTGCCGCTGTTCCGCTGGCGGCGCCTGGTGGTGGTGCCCAAGGGGCATCCGCTGGACCGGGCCGGTCGCGCGCCGGACCTGGCGGCGCTGGCCCGTCAGCCGCTGATCAGCTACGAGTCCTCGACCCGCCCGAATTCCTCGTTGCAGCGCGCGTTCGCCGCCAACGGCCTGGTGCCGGACCTGGCACTGACCGCGCTGGATGCGGATCTGATCAAGACCTATGTGCGTACTGGCCTGGGCGTGGGCCTGTTGGCGGAGATGGCGATCAGTTCCAACGATGAAGACCTGAAGGCCTGGCCGGCGCCGGAGCCGATTGCCGAGTGCATCGCCTGGGCGGTGCTGCCGCGCGACCGTGTGCTGCGCGATTACGCGCTGGAGCTGGTGCATGTGCTGGCCCCGCAGATCGATCCGCGCGACCTGCGGCGGGTGCTGGATGGCAACCAGGCGGCCGCGTGGCCGTTGCCGCCGACCTGGGAATCATTGACCCAGACCATCACGGTGTGAGGTTGGTCGGGCAGGGCTTGCAGCCCTGCACCCGCGGTAGTGCCGGCCGCTGGCCGGCAACCTCAACAGCAACAGCAACAGCAACAGCGGCATTCCGTGGGTTGGTGGGGCGGTGTCGGAGTGCGGGGACGCCGTAAACCCGTCCATGGGGGCTTGGCAGCCGCATCCATGCGGCTGACACCCCGCATTCCAACACCGCCCCACCTCTGACAGATTCCGATGGCTGTTGGTAGGTGTCGACCTTGGTCGACACGGTAGATCCACGCCATGCGTGGATGAACGTTGTCAGATATCGAAATACATCCGGGGTCAGATCCGTTTTCCTGCGGAAAACGGATCTGACCCCAAAAGCCGTTCCAACAGACCGCAGGAATCTGTCGAAGGCGGGGTGGGTCCGGTTGCGGGGGCGTGAGCGCCATGGATGGCGCGACCGAGCCTCCATGGACGGATTTACGGCGTCCCCCGCAACCGGACCCATCCCGCCATCCCCCAGGAAATCTGCTGTTGCTGTTGATCCAGCTCGTAGCAGGTGCGGGGCTGCAAGCCCTGCCGACACCCCCTCCTGCGACGGTTCGTCGCACGGGCATCCCGGGACCCGGCTCTACACTAGCGCGGTGAACCGTCTGTCCCGCCCGCAGCATTTCCTGCTCCAGCTCGCCGTCCTGGCGACGCTGTTGATGGTGTTTGCGCCGCTGGTCAGCCGCGCGCTGCAGGCATCGCCGATGGACCATGCGGCGATGATGGGCATGGACCACACCGCCATGGGCCATGACATGCATGACAGGGTCATGGCCGGGCACGATCCGCACGGTGCTGCGCCAGCAGCACCCAACCGTCCGGCCGACCCCCACGCCATGCATGGCGAAGCCTGCGAATACTGTGTGCTGGCCATGCGCCTGCTGCCGTGGCTGGCCGTGCTGGTGCTGCTGCTGCCGCTGCTGTGGCGGCCACGCCTGGTGTTTCCCTGGTCGCAGCAGGCGCTGCCCGCGCTGCGCTGGCCGGCCCATGCCGCGCGCGGGCCGCCGCGTTTCTCCATCGCCCATTGATGTCCCCATGAATCTGCCGCACGACGCCTGACCGGGCGCCGTGCGCGCGTGCGTACTTTGGAGCTGTTCCGATGAAAATGACTTCCCGCCCCGCGGGCGCCTGCGCGCGCCTGCCGGTTGCCCTTGGCCTGGCCGTGGCCGCGTCACTGGCCCACGCTGCACCCGCCGAACAGGCACGTACTCTCGACACCCTGGTGGTCACTGCAGCGGCACCGTCCTCGCCGCTGCACTGGTTGACCGATCCACGCCTGCCGCGACAGCCGGTGCCGGCCAGCGATGGTGCCGATTACCTGAAAACCGTTCCCGGCTTCTCCGCCATCCGCAACGGCGGCACCAATGGCGACCCGGTGCTGCGCGGCATGTTCGGTTCACGCCTGAACATTCTCAGCAACGACGGCAACCTGATCGGTGCGTGCCCCTCGCGCATGGACAATCCGCTGTCCTACATCGCGCCGGAGAGCTTCGACCGGCTGACCATCATCAAGGGCCCGCAAAGCGTGCGCTGGGGCGCCGGTGCCTCGGCCGGTACCGTGCGCTTCGAGCGCGATACGCCGCGCTTCGACGAACCGGGCCTGCGCGCCGATGCCAGTGCGCTGGTCGGTTCGCGCAACCGCAACGACCAGGTACTGGACCTGACCCTGGGCAATCCGACCGGCTACGTGCGGGCCAGTGGCAACCGCTCCGAAGCCGGTGACTACAAGGACGGCCACGGCGATGTGGTGCCGTCGAAGTGGCGCAAGTGGAATGGCGACGTGGCCATTGGCTGGACGCCGGATGCGGACACGCTGCTGGAGATCTCTGCCGGTGCGGGTGATGCGATCGCCCGTTACGCCGGGCGTGGCATGGACGGTGCCGCGTTCGAGCGCACCAGCTATGCCGCGCGCTTCGAGAAGCACAACCTGCCGGGTGCCTGGGACACGGTACAGGCCAACGTGTACTACAACGAGGCCGACCACGTGATGGACAACTACACGCTGCGCACGCCGAATCCGCACAGCATGATGCCAATGCCGATGGCCTCCAATGTGGATCGCCGTACCCAGGGCGGCCGGATCAGTTCCGAGTGGCGCTGGCAGGATGTGCAGCTGGTGGCGGGTGTGGATGGCGAGGACAGCCGTCATCGCGGCCGCATGGGCATGGGTCGTGACACCTACAGACAGGCCGACTGGCAGACCGATGCCAACTTCCGCCGCTATGGCGCCTTCACCGAACTGACGCTTGGCCCTGGCACTGACCAGCGCTGGATCAGCGGCCTGCGCATCGACCGCGCCAGCGTGCGCGATGAGCGCGCGTCGATCCGCGGGATGATGGGAAACCAGCCCAATCCGACCGCTGGCCAGCGTCGCAAGGAGTGGCTCGGCAGTGGTTTCCTGCGCTACGAGCAGGATCTTGCCGATGGCCTGACCTGGTATGCCGGCCTCGGCCACAGCGAGCGCATGCCCGACTACTGGGAGCTGTTCTCGCCCGACCATGGTCCGGCCGGTGCGCTGAACGCGTTTGCCGGCATCCAGCCCGAGCGCACCACCCAGCTCGACGTCGGCCTGCAGTACAAGGGACCGCGCGTGCAGGCTTGGGTCTCGGCCTACGCCGGGCAGATCCAGGACTACATCCTGTTCACCTACCACGGCAGCGGCATGATGGGCATGAGCCAGGCCAGCAACGTCGACGCGCGTATTGCCGGTGCCGAGGCGGGGCTGGAAGTGAGCGTGGCCGAACAGTGGAAGCTGGGCGGCACGCTGGCCTATGCCTGGGGCGAGAACCGCGACCAGCACCGTCCGCTGCCGCAGATGCCACCACTGGAAGCACGGTTGAGCGCGAACTGGGAAGGCCAGCGCTGGAGCGCGGGCGCCTTGTTGCGGGCGGTCACCCACCAGCATCGGGTGGCCGACGGGCAGGGCAACGTGGTGGCCCAGGACCTTGGGCCGAGTGCCGGCTTTGCCACCTTCGCACTCAATGCGGCCTATCGCTTCAGTTCGCAGCTGCAGCTCAGCGCTGGCATCGACAACCTGTTCGACCGCGCCTACAGCGAGCATCTCAACCTGGCCGGCAGCGCGGATTTCGGCTTCCCGGCCGACCCGGTGCGCATCAACGAACCGGGCCGCAGCGTGTGGATGAAGGTGAACTACCGGTATTGATCCGCCGGGCATGGCCCGGCGCTACCCATGCACCGGGAAAAAAACCGGGGCCGGATCCCCGCCAGGATCCGTCCCCGCCCGACGCCCTCTGCCGGGCAGCTTCGACTCTACGATGGCAGTAGCGCCGATGGGCGACTGGATACACCCCGACACACGCCGACACCGCTGCCGGCAGCCTTGCACGGAATGGGTTCAAGGCGCTATCGCGGCCTTGGTTCCACGCCGGTAAACGCTTGGCACATACCGCTTTTGCGGGCCCTTGCCTACACTCGGCGGCCGTGGATCAATCAGGACCGTTCATGTTGGCTCGTATCGCTTCGTCCCTGGCCTTCGGCCTCAGCCTGGCCGTACTGGCCGGGTGCGCAGGCAAACCGGAGGCCGCCGCCCGTCGGCAGGGAGAAGCGGTGCCGGTTACCGCGCAGGTGGTGCAGCCCACGCAGTGGAATGACACCCTGCAGGCGCTGGGCACGGCCAAGGCGCGCGAGTCGATCAGCGTGACCGCCAAAGTCAGCGAAATCGTCGAGAAGGTGCATTTCGAAAGCGGCCAGCACATCGCCGCCGGCGCCCCGATCGTGACCCTGCGCGGGCAGGCCCAGGAGGCCGCGCTGGTGCAGGCGCAGGCCACCTTCCACGAAGCCGATCAGCTGTACAAGCGCCAGCGCGAGCTGGCCACGCAGCGGCTGGTGTCCAGCGCCACGCTGGATACGCAGAAGTCGATCCGCGATGCCGCCGAAGCGCGCGTGGCGCAGATGCAGTCGGATATCGGTGACCGTCGGGTGCGCGCGCCGTTCGCCGGCGTGCTTGGCATCCGCCAGGTCAGTCCGGGCACGCTGCTGACGCCGACCACGGTGATCGCCACGCTCGACGACATCGAGCACATGCACATCGATTTCCAGGTGCCGGAAGTGGAGCTGGCCGCGCTGGGCGTCGGCGACAAGGTCAGTGCCACCAGTGTGGCCTGGCCGGGCCGCACCTTCGAGGGCGTGGTCAGCACCATCGACGCGCGCATCGATCCGGCCACCCGCGCGGTAACGGTGCGTGCCGACTTCGGCAATGGCGATCACGCACTGCGTCCGGGCATGCTGCTGGACGTGCGCCTGTTCCGTCCCGAGCGCCCGGCGCTGGTGGTGCCGGAAATCGCCGTGGTGCAGGTCGGCCGCGATACCTTCGTGTACCGCATCAAGAACGACGACAGTGTCGAGCGCGTGGACGTGGTCACCGGTGCGCGCCGTGCCGGCGTGGTCGAGATCAAGCAGGGCCTGGAGGCTGGCCAGCGCATCGTGGTCGATGGCACCGGCAAGCTGCGCCCGGGGTTGAAGGTCGCGGCCAAGGAGGCGGCACCGGCCCGTGGCACCAAACCGGCTGACGCGCCGGCGCCGGTCGCGGCCGAGGGCACCGGCGGATGAAGCTGTCCGACATCTCCATCCAGCGGCCGGTGTTCGCCGTGGTGATGAGTCTGCTGCTGCTGGTGCTGGGCGTGATGTCCTTCACCCGCCTGACCCTGCGCGAACTGCCGGCCATCGATCCGCCGATCGTTTCGGTGTCGGTGGACTACACCGGTGCGTCCGCGGCGGTCATCGAAAGCCGCATCACCCAGGTGCTGGAAGACGCGCTGGCGGGTATCGAAGGTATCGATACGATCAATGCGCGCAGCACCAACGGCCGTTCGCAGGTCAGCATCGAGTTCACCTCCAACCGCGATATCGAAGCGGCCGCCAACGACGTGCGCGATGCGGTCAGTCGCGTGGCCGACCGCATGCCGGAAGAAGCACGGCCGCCGGAAATCGCCAAGGTCGAGAGCGATGCTGACCCGATCATCTGGTTCAACATGGTCTCCTCGACCATGGACACGCTGGAACTGAGCGACTACGCCGACCGCTACGTGGTTGATCGTTTCTCCAGCCTTGATGGCGTCGCCCAGGTCCGCATCGGTGGTCGCCAGCGCTATGCGATGCGCATCTGGCTGGACCGTGACCAGCTGGCCGCGCGCGGGCTGACCACCGGCGATGTGGAGACCGCGCTGCGCAACGAGAACGTGGAACTGCCGGCCGGCCGCATCGAGTCGACCGACCGCGATTTCACCCTGCGCGTGGAGCGCAACTACATCAAGCCCGAAGACTTCGCGACCATCCCGCTGGGCAAGGGCCGCGACGGCTACGTGGTACGCATGGGCGATGTGGCGAAGATCGAGCTGGCCTCGGCCGAACGCCGCGCCTACTACCGCAGCAACGGCGAGCCCGGCATCGGCCTGGGCATCGTCAAGACCTCCACCGCCAATTCGCTGGACGTGGCGCGCACCGCGCGTGCCGAGGCGGAGCGTGTTGCGCTGTCGTTGCCCAAGGGCACGCAGATCTTTGTTGCTTTCGACAACACCACCTTCATCGAAGCCGCCGTGGACCGCGTCTACGCCACGCTGGTGGAAGCGATGATCCTGGTGCTGGCAGTGATCTGGCTGTTCCTCGGCAGCTTCCGTGCCGCATTGATTCCGGCGGTGACCGTGCCGGTGTGCCTGGTGGCCGCGTTCATTGCACTGTATGCGTTCGACTTCTCGATCAACCTGCTGACCCTGCTTGCCCTGGTGCTGTGCATCGGGCTGGTGGTGGACGATGCGATCGTGGTGGTGGAAAACGTGCAGCGCCGCATCGATCTGGGCGAGCCGCCGCTGGTGGCGTCCAAACGCGGCACCGCACAGGTCGCCTTCGCGGTGATCGCCACCACCGCCGTGCTGGTGGCGGTATTCCTGCCGGTTGGTTTCCTGGAAGGCAACACCGGCCGCCTGTTCCGCGAACTGGCCGTGGCGCTGGCCGCAGCGGTGGCCTTGTCGGCGTTCGTGGCGCTGACGCTGACGCCGATGATGGCCTCCAAGCTGCTCAAGCCGCATACCGGGCAGGCGCCGCGTGGCCTGCATGGCTTCATCAACCGCAACCTGGAACGCCTCGCCTCGGGCTACGGCCGCGTGCTTGACCATCATGTCGACCGCACCTGGATCTACCTGCTGGTGATGGTGGCGGCGCTGGCGGCCAGCTGGGGCCTGCTCAAGCTGCTGCCGTCGGAGCTGGCGCCGGCCGAAGACCGTGGTTCGTTCCAGATCATGATCGACGGCCCGGAAGGCGCCGGCTACGACTACACCGTGCAGCAGGTGCAGCAGGTCGAGGCGCTGCTGGCGCCGCACGTGGGCGCGGACAAGACCATCGCCCGCGCCAACCCGCGCGTGCCCGGCGGCTTCGGTGCCAGCGAGGAAATGCATACCGGCCGCGTCAGCATCTTCCTGCAGCCGTGGCGGCAGCGCAGCGAGGCCACCCCGGATGTGGCCAACGCACTGCAGAAGGAACTGGACACCATCCGCGGCGTGCGCGTGCGTACCCAGGTCGGCGGCGGTCTGGTGCGCAGCGGCGGCCAGCCGTTCCAGATCGTGCTGGGTGGCCCGGAGTACGCGGAGATCGCCCAGTGGCGCGACCGCATCCTGCTGCGCATGGCCGATAACCCCGGCCTGGTCGGCCCGGATTCGGACTACAAGGAAACCCGGCCGCAGATGCGGGTGAACATCGACCGCCAGCGTGCGGCCGACCTTGGCGTGCCGGTCACCGCGATCGGTTCGGCGCTGGAAACCATGATGGGCTCGCGCCGCGTCACCACCTTCGTCGACAACGGTGAGGAGTACGACGTGCTGGTGCAGGCCGGCCGCGATGGACGCGCCAGCCCAACCGATCTGGCCGCGATCCGCGTGCGCGCGACCTCCGGTGAACTGGTGCCGCTGTCCAACCTGGTCACGTTGAGCGAAGTGGCCGAGGCCGGCACCCTGAACCGCTTCAACCGCCTGCGTTCGATCACCATCAGCGCCGGCCTGGCGCCGGGCTATCCGCTGGGCGAGGCCATCGCCTGGGCACAGAACGCGGCCCGCGAGGAGCTGCCGCAGTACGCGCAGGTGAACTGGAAGGGCGAATCGCGCGAGTACCAGAGTGCCGGCGGTGCGGTGCTGCTGACCTTCGCCATGGCCCTGCTGGTGGTGTATCTGGTGCTGGCCGCGCAGTTCGAGAGCTTCATCCACCCGCTCACCATCATGCTGACCGTGCCGCTGGGCGTGCTCGGTGCGCTGGTCGGTTTGTGGGTGAGTGGTGGCACGGTGAACCTGTTCAGCCAGATCGGCATCGTCATGCTGGTCGGCCTGGCAGCCAAGAACGGCATCCTCATCGTCGAATTCGCCAACCAGCTGCGCGATGATGGGCGTACGGTGCGCGAGGCCATCATCGAATCGGCGATGGTGCGCCTGCGCCCGATCCTGATGACCTCGATCGCCACCGTGGTCGGTGCGATCCCGCTGGTGGCGGCCGGTGGCCCCGGTTCGGCCAGCCGTGGCACCATCGGCATCGTGATCATCTTCGGCGTGACCCTCTCGACGTTCCTGTCGCTGTTCGTGGTGCCGGCGTTCTACGCGCGGCTGGCGCCGTACACGCGTTCGCCGGAAGCAGTGAAGCGCGAACTGGAGAAGCAGGAAGCGGAGTCGCCCTCGGTCGGTGGCCATGCCTGACCGGCATGCCGATGGGGTCGGATCGGGGGTCGGATCCCTTTCCCAACGGGAAAGGGCTCTGACCACAGTCCTCGACGGCCATGGCTTCCGACTGCGCCCATGGCACCCCGACGATCTCGAATCGCTGCTGCACCACGCCAACGACCCCGACGTGTCACGCGGCCTGCGCGACCGCTTCCCATACCCGTACACGCGTGCCGATGGCGAGGCCTTCCTGGCCGGTCGGGTGTTGACCCCGGGCACGCTGGCGCTGGCCATCGAGATCGACGGCCACGCCTGTGGCAGCGTCGGTGCCCAGCAGGGCAGCGCCGAGCGCGCGCATATGGCTGAACTGGGCTACTGGTTGGGCCAGGCTTACTGGGGCCAGGGCCTGATGACCCGCGTGGTCGGCCTGTTCGCACCGTGGGTGATGGACGAGCTGCGCCTGTTCAGGCTGCAGGCCGGGGTGGTCGACTTCAACTTCGGCTCGGCCCGGGTGCTGGAAAAGAACGGCTTCCAGGAAGAGGGCGTGGACCGCTGTGCGGTCTACAAGCGCGGGGTGCTGCACGACCTGCGCCGCTTCGCCCGGGTCCGTACCCAGCGGCCTTGAACGCCGCCGGGCATGACCCGGCGCCACCCGCGGCGGAGACGGTAGCGCTGGGCCACGCCCGGCGGATTCCTTCTGGCGCTATCGCAGCGACCTTCGATCAGGGAGAATCGGACAGGTCCCCTCCAGCCGACGGGACGTCCTCACAACCCGCCGACTGGAGAGAGCGCGCGTGGAAGCTACCGTACATTTCATCAACAGCATCATCTGGAGCAAGGCACTGATCTTCATGTGCCTGGCCGCCGGCCTGTTCTTCAGCCTGCGCACACGCTTCATGCAGATCCGTGGTTTCGTCGAGATGTGCCGCCTGACCGTGTCCGGTGAGAAATCCGACGCCGGCGTGTCCTCGTTCCAGGCCTTGGCCATGTCCATGGCCGGCCGCATGGGTATCGGCAACATCGCCGGCGTGGCCACCGCCATCGCCTTCGGCGGTCCCGGCGCGATCTTCTGGATGTGGGTGATGGGCTTCCTCGGCGCATCCACCTCGTATGTTGAATGCACCCTGGCGCAGATCTACAAGACCAAGGACGCCGAAGGCCGTTACCGTGGCGGCCCGGCGTACTACATCGAAAAGGCGATGGGCCTGAAGTGGTATGCCTTGGCTTTCGCCTTCGCCACGATCATCGCCGCCGGCTTCCTGATGCCGGGCGTGCAGGCTAATGCCATCGCCGACAGCGTCATCAACGCCTGCCGCGGTACCGCGCTGTGCGGCCCGCTGGATGGCCAGGCCTTCGGCATGGACCAGGTGCAGGCGCTGAAGCTGGGCATCGGCATCGTGGTGGCACTGCTGCTGGGCGTGGTGATCTTCGGCGGCGTCAAGCGCATCGCCAACTTCGCGGAAGTGGTGGTGCCGTTCATGGCGGCCGGTTTCATCCTGATGGCCATCGTCATCATGATCATCAACTACGACCGCGTGCCGGAGATGTTCGGCATCATCTTCAAGAGCGCCTTCGGTACCCACGCCGCGTTCGGCGCGATGATGGGCCTGGCGGTGGAGTGGGGCATCAAGCGCGGCATCTATGCCAACGAAGCCGGCCAGGGTTCGGGCCCGCACGCGGCGGCCGCCTCGGAAGTCTCGCATCCGGCCAAGCAGGGTTACGTGCAGGCCTTCGCCATCTACTTCGACACCATGATGGTGTGCACCGCCACCGCGTTCCTGATCCTGGCCAGCGGCACCTACAACGTGTATTCGCCGGTGCCGGGTGGCGCGCCGATCTTCCAGGGCCTGGCCGGTATTCCCGAAGGCGCCGGCTACGCCCAGGCCGGTGTGGAAGCCGTGCTGCCGGGCTGGGGTTCGGCGTTCGTGTCCATCGCCATCTTCTTCTTCGCCTTCACCACCATCATGGCGTACTACTACATGGCCGAGACCAACCTCAGCTATGTGAACCACAACAAGAAGCGCCCGCTGACCGTGCTGGTCCTGCGCCTGGGCATCATCGCCATGGTGGTGTTCGGCGCGTTCCACAATGCGACCCTGGCCTGGGCGCTGGGTGACATCGGCGTGGGCCTGATGGCCTGGCTGAACATCATCGCCATCCTCATCATCCAGAAGCCGGCGATGCTGGCCCTGCGTGATTACGAACGACAGAAGAAGCTCGGCCTCGATCCGATCTTCGACCCCGATGCCCTGGGCATCAAGAACGCCGATTTCTGGCGTCAACGCAAGCTGGAGTTGTCCCGTAGTGAATGATCCCTGGAAGAATGCCCGCCGCCCGTCGTCGCGACCGCCGCGGGCCACCCCGCTGCCACCGCGTGAGGGCGGCACCCCGCCGCCGCCGGGGCGTGGCAACGACGAGCTGCGCCTGTATGGCTGGAACGCCGTGCAGGCCCTGTTCGACAAGCGTCCGCAGGCGCTGCGCAAGCTGTACCTGGTGGATGCGCTGATTCCGCGCATGCAGCCGGTGCTGAAGTGGTGCGTGGCCAACCGCGTGGGCTATCGCGTGGTGGAGGAGGGCGACCTCAACAAGCTGGCCGCCACGACCCATCACGAAGGCCTGGTGGCCGACGTGCTGCGCGCGCCGGTCGTGCCGCTGGCGCAGTGGCTGGCGGATCTGGGAGAGGGGCCGGCACTGGCGTTGTGGCTGGACGGTGTCGGTAACCCGCACAACTTCGGCGCGATCCTGCGTTCGGCCGCGCACTTCGGTGTCAAGGCGCTGCTGCTGCCGGCCGGCAGCACGCTGGCGCTGTCCGGTGCTGCTGCCCGCGTGGCCGAAGGTGGGGCAGAGTCGGTGCCGCTGGTGCAGCTGCCGGACACCGCACAGGCGATGGCGCAGCTGCGCGAGGCCGGCTTCGGCCTTGCCGCGACCCTGGTCGAGGGCGGTGATGACGTATTCCGCGCGTCGCTGCCGGCACGTCTGGTCTATGTGATGGGCGCCGAAGGTGAGGGCATGGACCGCAGCCTGGCCGCGCAGTGCGACCTGCAGGTCTCCATTCCCGGCAGCGGCGCGGTGGAGAGCCTGAACGTGGCCTCGGCCACCGCCGTGCTGCTGGCGCAGTGGGCCAGCCGCCGCAGCTGATGCAGTGACCGGGATCGGATCCCTCGCCTCAGGCGAGGGCTCTGACCCCATTTTGGGCTGGCAAATGCGTCAAGCACGCATGATGTTTTGAAAGTTTCCTTATTGGTCAGCCGTTCCCGGCGACGCAGGGTGGAATTCCATCCCATGGTGTCCAGGAGTGGCTGTCATGCATCATCCTCGCCGTACCCCCGTCGCATTGCTGGTGCTGGCCAGCGTCCTTGCCAGCGCCCACGCAGCGGCTGACGAACGCAGCCTGGAAGGCGTCAACTTCACCGGCCCGCTGATCACCCCCAATCCGGCGGGGCTGCCGCAGGGCCACTGGTACATCGAACCGTATCTGGTGCGGGTCGACAGCCGCGATCACTTCGACAACGACGGCCATCGCCGCCGCAGCGGGCAGCGCAGCGGTGCGTGGGCAACGGTGGTGCCGATCATCTACGGTTTCAGCGACCGGGTGATGGGGCAGGTCAATCTCAGCGCATCGCGGGCAGAATCAGGTAGCGAGCGCAGCAGCGGCTTCCGCGCCGGCGACACCACGGCGCGCTTGCAGTACCTGCTGCAGGCGCCCAGTGCAGATGGCATCCGCCCGGCGATCTCGGTGGCACTGGTGCAGCGCTTCAGTACCGGCAGCCACGATCGCATCACGGGTAATGCGCTGGATGCCCAGGGCGACGGCGTGCAGCGCACCGCCGCCGCGCTGGGCGTGCAGCAGGTGGTGTGGCTGGGCAATGATCGGCCGCTGCGCTGGCGTGCCCAGCTCAGTGCCGGGCCGGCGCCTTCGCGCACGGCCATTTCCGGGGCCAGCGTGTATGGCACCGATGACAGCTTCCAGGGACACATCGCGCGCGGCTCGGTGCTGGGCCTGTCGGTGGGCGCCGAATACAGCTTCAATTCGCGCTGGGTCGGGGTGATGGAAGTCGCCGCCAGCCGCGAAACCGGCCAACGCCTGAGTGGATTCGCACGCAACGCCAGCGGTGCCATCGAGCGCATCGACGAACATCGCCCGGCCAGCCGCAGCGTGACCCTGGCGCCAGCGGTGGAGTACCACTTCAGCCCGTCACTGGGGCTGATCGCCGGCGTGGAATTCACCGTGGCCGGGCGCAACACCGGCCGCATCATCAGCCCCCAGGTCGCCCTGGGCATGTTCTTCTGAGGGGCGGCCGATGACTATCGAATCCATCGTCAATGCAATTCTCGGCGTTGTCTGGAGTCCGTACCTGGTGGTGTTGTGCCTGCTCACCGGCCTGTACTTCAGCGTGCGTACGCGTTTCATCCAGCTGCGCGCGCTGCCGGACATGCTGCGCCTGATGTTCCATCACGAGCGCTCCGATGCCGGTGTCTCGCCGTTCCAGGCGTTGTCGCTGTCGCTGTCCAGCCGGGTCGGTGTCGGCAACATCGCCGGTGTCGCCATGGCCATCGCCTTTGGCGGCCCGGGCGCGGTGTTCTGGATGTGGATCGTGGCTTTCCTGGGCGCGTCCAGTGCCTTCATCGAATCCACGCTGGCGCAGATCTACAAGGACCGCGATGCGAAGGGCCAGTATCGCGGCGGTCCGGCGTACTACATTGAAAAAGGCCTGGGCCAGCGCTGGTATGCGGTGCTGTTCGCGGTGGTCACGGTGATGGCGGGCGCAATGCTGGCCGGTACCCAGTCCAACGCGATCACCAGTGCGGTGAACGAAGCCTGGGACGTACCGGTGATGACCACCACGGCGGTGCTGCTGGTGGTGCTGGGCGCCATCCTGGTCGGTGGCGTGCGTCGCATCGCACGTGTTGCGGAATGGGTGGTGCCACTGATGGCCGTGGCCTACCTGCTGGTGGCCGCGTTGGTGATGGTACTCAATGCAGAAAAGGTGCCCGAGGTGATCATGCTGGTGCTGCGCAGCGCGTTTGGCGTTGACGCGGCATTTGGCGCGATGATCGGCACCGCCATCCAGTGGGGCGTGCGCCGCGGCGTGTTGTCCAACGAAGCCGGCATGGGCAGTGGTGCGCATCCGGCGGCCGCGGCCGAGGTCTCGCATCCGGTCAAGCAGGGCCTGGTGCAGTCGTTCTCGGTCTACATCGATACGCTGGTGGTGTGCAGTGCCACCGCGTTCCTGATCCTGTCCACCGGCTTGTACAACGTTTACGACCCGGCCGTGAACGGGATTCCGGACGAGGCGCGCCTGCTGCTGGGCAACCTGCCGGGTGTCGAAGCCGGGCCCCGGTTCGTGCAGCACGCGGTGGAATCCGCGCTCCCGGGCTTCGGCCGATCATTCGTGGCGCTGGCGATCCTGCCCTTCGCGTTTACCACCATCCTGGCGCTGTACTACATGGCCGAAACCAACGTCAGCTATCTGTGCCGTGATCGTCCGTCGTGGTGGGTGATGGGTGGGTTCCAGCTGCTGTTCCTGGCGGCGACCGGCTACTCGGCGCTGAACAGTGCGACGGTGGCGTGGTCACTGGGCGATATCGGGGTGGGCATGATGAGCTGGTTGAACATCATCGCCATCCTGCTGCTGCAGAAGCCTGCGTTGGTGGCACTGCGCGACTATGAAGCGCAGCGCAGGAAGCAGCGCGATCCGCTGTTCAATCCGCAGCAACTGGGGCTGCGCAACACCCGCACCTGGGAGGGATAGCTGGATCGGGGTCAGATCCCTCGCCAACGGCGAGGGCGCTGCCCCCACGTTCCTGCTTGGTGGGTGCGAACCTTGGTTCGCACCGCGCTTCCCGCTGCGCTCGCCGGGCATGGCCCGGCGCTACCGCATCATTCGTTCGGCGGCGTGGTCGCCTTGGCTTCGCTGCCGAAGCTGCCATCGGCCTCCGCCGCCAGATACGCGAACACGGTGTACGCCGCCACGTTCTGCGCCAGCGCCTTCGGGTCGATCTTGTCGAGCGTATCGTCGGCGGTGTGGTGCAGGTGGAAGTAGTCCGAGCCATCCTGCGCCAGCCACGCCCATGCGCCACCCTTGGCGGCCAGCGGGCCGACGTCCGGGCCCGGGCCACCCTTGTCGGCCTGGTACTCGATGCCCAGCGGCTTCATCACTTCGGCAATCTGCTTCGTCGCCTCGCGCGAACCTTCCGGGTTCGGCGAACCGGTGTTGAAGGCATAGATGCGGCCGGCGCCGAAATCGCTCT
The DNA here is from genome assembly GCF_050435725.1 of Stenotrophomonas sp. AN71. Lineage (NCBI taxonomy): Bacteria > Pseudomonadati > Pseudomonadota > Gammaproteobacteria > Lysobacterales > Lysobacteraceae > Stenotrophomonas > Stenotrophomonas sp. AN71. Next base: position 294,098 of record NZ_JBNDKU010000003.1, read on the forward strand.
CGGCGGCCAGCTGGTGCAGGGCCACGTCCTTGCCATGTGCTTCGGCGTAGGCCTTGCCGCCGTACAGGCCCTGCTCCTCGTTGGCGAAGGCGATCACGCGGATGGTGCGCTTCGGTGCCTGCTTGAGCTGGCCGATCAGGTGGCCGGCGGCCATGGTGATGCCCACGCCCGCGCCGTCATCGACTGCGCCGGTGCCCAGGTCCCACGAATCCAGATGGCCACCGATCACCACCACTTCCTTCGGCAGGCTGCGGCCGGTGATCTCGCCGATCACATTGTACGAGGTCGCCGTGCCGTCCCAACCGCAATCCAGCGCCACCTTCACCGTGGTGCTGCCTCGCGCCAGCAGGCGGGCCAGCTGGTCGGCATCGGGCACCGACAATGCCGCCGACGGCACCGGGGTCAAGCCTTCGTCGAAGCGGGTGATGCCGGTGTGCGGCACGCGGTGCGAGTCGGTACCGGCCGAGCGCATCAGGAAGCCGACCGCGCCCTTGCGGATCGCCTCGGACGGGCCCTTGCTGCGGATCGCACCGCCACGGCCGTAGTCACGGCCATCGCGGAACGGCAGCATCTGGTAATCGACGAAGGCGATCTTGCCCTTCAGCGAGCCGGTCGGCGCGGCCTGCAGTGCGGCCAGGTCGGCGAAGCGCACCACTTCTGCTTCCACGGTGCCACCTGGGCTGCCGCCCAGTGCGGTGATCTGCAGCGGCTGCGGGTTCTTGCCGGTCACGGCGGCGTGTTCGCTGCGGCGCTCCCACTTCGGGAACGTGACCGGTTCCTTCCAGACCTTGTCGAAGCCGAGCGCCTTGAACTTGGCTTCGGCCCAGGCCACGGCACGGACGTCGGCTTCGCTGCCGGCGATGCGCGGGCCGATCTCGGTGGTCAGCGATTCAACCACCTTCCAGCCGGTGTCATCGGCCAGCGCCTGGTCGCGCAGCTGCGCGGCGGCGGCCAGCGAGGCGGGGGGCAGGGTGGTGGTGCGCGGCGCTGCGAAGGCCGGAGCGGCCAGCAGGGCGAGGGAGGATGCGATGGCAAGGACGCGGCGACGCATGGGCAACTCCGGAAGGGACCAAGCCTTGGAGCTTAACAGTCGTTCAGGCCCGCGCATGGGCGGGAGGTCATGGCTGGCGCGAACGCTGTTTTCCGCCATGTCCGGCAAAGCGAAAGCCCCGCCGGGGCGGGGCTTTCGTGCAATAGCGGTAGTGCCGGCCGCTGGCCGGCTCCCCGCAGGTTCCGATGTTGCCGGCCAGCGGCCGGCACTACCGGTCGACGGCCTTATTTCTTCAGGCTGTCGCGGATCTCGCGCAGCAGCACTACTTCTTCGGCCGGTGCGGCCGGTGCGGCTTCCTGCTTGCGCGACAGGCGGTTGATCGCCTTGACCACCAGGAAGATGGCAAAGGCCACGATCACGAACTGGATCAGCGTATTGATGAAGTCACCGTAGCCGATCACCACGGCCGGGATCTCCTTGCCATCGGCACCGATGCTGGCCGGAGACAGCGTCCAGGCCAACTGCGAGAAATCCACCTTGCCGATCAGCATGCCCAGCGGCGGCATGATGATCTTCTCCACCAGCGCAGTGACGATCTTGCCGAAGGCAGCGCCGATCACCACGCCGACGGCGAGGTCGATGACGTTGCCGCGCATCGCGAATTCCTTGAACTCGGTGAGCATTCCCATTGTTGTTTTTCTCCGGTGGGGGAAGTGGACAGCGCGCAGGGTAGCGCAGGTGATGTCAGCCGGCGATCACGCCGTGGCGCTCGGCCACGTTCTCCAGGCGGGCACTGAAGCGGTCGCCGGGCTTCAATGCGGCCACGCCGGACGGGGTGCCCATGAATACCAGGTCCCCGGCACGCAGCTGCCACAGCTTGGACAGCTCATGCAGGATCTCCGGTACGTTCCAGATCATCTGGTCCAGCAGCGCCTGCTGGCGCACCTCGCCGTTGACCTCCAGTGACAGATTCAACGCGGCCAGGTCGCCCACTTCGGCAGCGTGGACGATCTCGCTGATCGGCGCGGAGGCATCAAAGCCCTTGGCCGCATCCCACGGATGGCCCTTGTCCTTGGCAGCGGCCTGAAGGTCGCGGCGGGTCAGGTCCAGGCCGACGGCGTAGCCGTAGACCAGTGCATCGGCGTCGGCCACGGCAAGCTCACCGGCGGGCGCATCGCGGCCGATCGCCACCACCAGTTCCACCTCGTGGTGCAGGTTGGCAGTCGCCGGCGGGTAGGGGATGGCGTCGTCATGGCCGACCACGATCGCATCGGCCGGCTTGCTGAAGAACATCGGGCGGCCACGGTCATCGGCCGCCGGCACCGCCGCGCCCATTTCGCGGGCGTGGTCGGCGAAGTTGCGGCCGACGCAGTAGATGCGGTGCACAGGGAAACTGCCGCCGCCGACCACCGGCACACGCGGCAGGGCTACGGCAGGGATCACATCGGAGACATCGGACATGCGGGCATCCAGGAAGGGCGTGCCCGCAGTCTAGAACGCATGGCGCCCGCCGTCAGCGGGCGCGGAGGGCGTCGGTCAGCGCGAGGCCGGCAGCACCGGCTTGCGCACCACGCGGTACTCACCCTCCACCACGGTCGGGTCGACCGGGCGGGCCGTGCCCGGCTTGCGCGAGGCCAGCAGCTTCCACGCCAGGCCGACCAGGATCATCGCCGCGCCAACGAACACACCGATGAACACCATCGCGGCCAGGATTGCCAGGCCGAGCAGGCCCACGGCAACGCGCACCAGCGGATGACGCGGCTTGCGCGGCGCGAACAGGGTGCGGAACTGGGTGAAGGCGGATGCGCGATTGAACATGGCGGCTCGATAGGCTGGGATCAGCGAAACCAGAGTATCGGGACGTGCCACTGTCATTGAGTGAAAAACTCGTTAAATATAGCCTGTGCTTATTACGGATCAATGACTTGTGTTCATGTCGCAGCCAGTCACCTGAGCAGGCATGCGACAATTCCCGTTTGCCGTCCGAGCCTTCGCCATGACTACCGCTGCTGCCCTGATCGCCCTTGAAGCCATTGCCGATGGCGCGTTTGCCGAGGTCGAAGCGGTGGTCGATGGCGATGCCGAGTCGCTGGTGCTGTACCGCGATGGCGCGCAGGTGCGGGCGTTCCTGAACATCTGCCCGCACGCCGGCCGCCGCCTGGACTGGGCGCCGGGCCAGTTCCTCAAGAGCCGTGAAGGCCATCTGGTGTGCGCCGCGCATGGCGCCTCGTTCGCGTTGGACAGCGGCGACTGCATCGCCGGCCCGTGCAAGGGCGACCGCCTGCGCGTGGTGCCGGTGGATGTGCGTGATGGGCAGGTCTATCTGGCCTGAGGTAACCGGTGTGCGAACCAAGGTTCGCACCCACAGGATCAATGGATATCCAGAGATCCATCCACGCATGGCGTGGATCTACCGTGTCGACCAAGGTCGACACCCACCAGAGAAGGATGCCGTTCTGGCAGATCGCAGAAATCTGTCGAAGGCGGGGTGGGTCCGGTTGCGGGGGTGTGAGCGGCATGGATGCCGCGATCAAGCCCCCATGGATGGGTTCACGGTGTCCCCCGCAACCGGACCCACTCCGCCATCCCACGGAATGCACGCTGTTGCTGTTGCTTCGGCTTCTGCGGGTGCAGGGCGCAGCCCTGCCAACACCCCCCAACCTCAGAACATCAGGTTGATCATCAACACCACCACCAGCGTGTAGATCAGCGACAACGGGCCGCCGACCCGCCACATCTCGCGCGGGGTGTAATTGGCCGGGCCGGTGATCATCGAGATCACCGGGTTGGAGGCCGTCATCAGGTTGTTGGACGCCGACAGCGCCACGATCAGCGCGAATGCGGTCGGGTTGCCACCCGCCGCCAGCGCCAGGTTCACCGCAATCGGCACCATCACGATGGTCGCACCCACGTGGCTGATCACCAGCGAGAACGCGGTTGTCAGCAGCGCCAGCGCCACCTCCAGCACCCATAGCGGAATGCCGGTCGGCAGCTTGTCGATCGTGTGCCCGGCCACCCACGCCGCTGCGCCGCTGGAGTCCATCGCCCAACCGAGCGGAATCAGCCCGGCCATCATGAACACGGTCTTCCAGTTGATCGAGGCATAGGCCTCGTCCATGCGCAGCACGCCGGTCAACAGCATGCCGGCCACGCCGGTCATCAGGGTCAGCGCCACCGGCAGCTTGCTGGTCAGCGCGATCAGGATGGTCAGGGCGAAGATCGCCATGGCGATCTTGAACTTGTGCGGGCGCTGCTCGCCGGTCGGGTAGTCGGTGACCACCACGAAGTCGCGGCTGCGTGCGGCCTGCGCCAGGTCGGTCCAGATGCTGTGGAACACCAGCATGTCGCCGGCGCGCAGCTGCACGTCGCGTACATCCTCACGGATCACCTGCTTGTCGCGGTTGATCGCCAGCAGGCTGATGCCGCGTTCCTTGCGCAGGCGCAGGTCGGCCGCGCTCTTGCCGATCACGTTCGAGGTGGGCGGTACCACGGCCTCGGAAATGCCGGCGCGGCTGGGATTGAACAGGTCGCCCAGGTGCTTCAGGCGCGAGGACATGCGCAGGAACTGGTTCTGCGCGAAGTCGCTGATCTGCTCGCGCGGGCCCATCGCGCCGAGCACGCTGCCGACCCAGATGCGCATTTCCGCCGGCGGCGCCAGGCGGGTGTCGTTGCCGGTCTTCAGCGCCAGCAGCAGCGGCGCATCGTGCAGGTTCTCGGCCTCGCCCAGGGTCATGCCGACCAGCGGGCTTTCGGCGCTGACCACCAGCTCGAACACATCGCCCTCGATGCCGTAGGTCTTGGCGAAGTAGCTTTCGGTGCGCGCCGGGGTGACACCGTCGTTGACCAGGGTCTCTTCCTCGATCAGCTTGCGGTCGCCGTAGTAGCGGAAGTACAGCAGCGAGGCGACCAGCAGCGCCAGGCCGATCGGCAGCGGCGCGAACATGCGCAGCGGCTCGATGGTGGCCAGGCCGGAGGGCAGGTTGTTGTTGGCCGAGGCCAGCAGATCGTTCAGCAGGATCAGCGGCGAGTTGCCGACCATGGTCAGCGCGCCGCCCATCACGATCGCCGCCGAGATCGGCAGCAGCAGGCGCTGCATCGTCAGGCCCGTGCGCGCCGCCAGTCGCGAGGCGACCGGCAGGTACAACGCCATCACCGACGGGTTCTGCATGAAGGACGAATTCAGGCCGGCGATGGCCGTGGTCATCATCAGCAGCCGCTGTTCGACGCCATGCCCGCGCCGCAGCAGCCAGGCCGCCAGCCGGTTCAGCGCCCCGGTGCGGTCCAGGCCCGCGCCGAGGATGGTGGTGGCGATGATGCTCATCACCGCGTTACCGGAGAAGCCGCCGAAGATTTCTTCCGGCGCGATCAGGCCGGTGACGCCGAGTACCACCAGCACCACCAGCGCGACCACGTCGGCGCGGATGCGCTCGAACAGGAACATCGCCATCGTGAAGCCGACCAGCCCAAGCACGAGCTTCATGTCAGTGGTCAGCGTCAGCGCGGTATCCATGTGGGGCGCAGCGTCCTCAGGTGATGATCAGGTGCGGTCGTACAACAGGTCCCAGACGCCGTGGCCGAGCTTCTGGCCGCGGGTCTCGAAGTGGGTCTGCGGGCGCCAGTCAGGGCGTGGCACGCTGCCCCGCGGGCCGGCGCGATTGACCAGGCCGGCGGTGGCGTCGAGAACGTCCCACATCTGCTCGGCGTAGTCCTCCCAGTCGGTGGCACAGTGCAGGCGGCCACCCGGACGCAGCTTGCGCACCAGCAGCTCGGCGAAGGCCGGCTGCAGCAGGCGGCGCTTGTTGTGGCGCTTCTTGTGCCACGGGTCCGGGAAGTAGATGCGCACTTCATCGAGCGCGCCGTCGGCGATCTCGTTCTGCAGCACTTCCACCGCATCGTGGTGGTACAGGCGCACGTGATCGGCGTTGTCCTCGGCCAGTGCGTTCAGCAGGCGGCCCACGCCCGGGGCGTGCACCTCGATGCCGATGTAATCGCGCGACGGGTCGTGCTGGGCGGCGAAGCGCAGCGCAGTACCGTTGCCGAAGCCGATTTCCAGCACCTTGTGCGCCGGGCGGCCGAAGGTGGCGTCCAGGTCACGCGGCTGGCCGTTGTAGTCGATGCCGAAGCGCGGCCAGCGTTCGTCGAACGCGCGCTGCTGGGCGGGAGTGAAACGGCCCTGGCGCAGCACGAAGCTGCGTACTTCACGGCGGCCTTCGCTGACGGTGAAGGGCTTGGGCGGGGCCTTGGAACCGGCGCTGTCGAAAGGATTGGTCATCAGCCGATCAACCCATCCACCGGGGAGGAAGCGCTGGCGTAGCGCTTGCGCGGAATGCGTCCGGCCAGGAAGGCCTCGCGGCCGGCCTCGACCGCCTTGCGCATGGCGCTGGCCATCAGCACCGGGCTACGTGCACCGGCGATGGCGGTGTTCATCAGCACACCGTCGCAGCCCAGCTCCATCGCGATCGCCGCGTCCGACGCGGTGCCCACGCCGGCATCGACGATGATCGGCACCTTGGCGTCTTCGATGATCTGCAGCAGGTTGTACTTGTTCTGGATGCCCAGGCCCGAGCCGATCGGCGCGGCCAGCGGCATCACCGCAGCGCAGCCGATCTCTTCCAGGCGCTTGGCCAGGATCGGGTCGTCGGAGGTGTAGACCATCACCTCGAAGCCGTCCTTGACCAGCTGTTCGGCGGCCTTGAGGGTCTGCACCACGTCCGGGTACAGCGACTTCTGGTCGCCCAGCACTTCGAGCTTGGTCAGGTTGTGACCGTCCAGCAGTTCGCGGGCAAGGCGGCAGGTGCGCACCGCATCTTCGGCGGTATAGCAGCCGGCGGTGTTGGGCAGGATGGTGAAGCGCTCCGGCGGCAGCACGTCCAGCAGGTTCGGTTCGCCCGGGTTCTGCCCGATGTTGGTGCGGCGGATGGCCACGGTGACGATCTGGGCGCCAGCGGCCTCGGTGGCCAGGCGGGTTTCTTCCAGGTCCTTGAACTTGCCGGTGCCGGTGAGCAGCCGCGAGCCATAGGTCTTGCCGGCGATCACCAGCGAATCGGGGGAGACATGAACGTTCATGGCGCGATTATCGCTTATCCGCCTGAAGATGGGGTCATGCAAGGCGGCGCTGTCCGCAGTAGGGTGAGGGTAGTGCCGGCCGCTGGCGGGCAGATGCAAAGCGCCGGACAGCGGCGGACTGCCGGCCAGCGGCCGGCACTACCTGGGCAGGCCTCAACCGCCGCCCAGCGCGTGCACGATCTCCACCACATCGCCCTCGGCCAGGACATGTTCGCCATGGCGGCTGCGGCTGACGATCTCGCCGTTGACTTCCACCGCCACGCGGCGCTGCAGCAGCTGCTCGGCCTCCAGCAGGTCGTGGAGGGTCGCCGAAGCGGGCAGGGTGCGGGGTTCGCCGTTGAGCTGGATGTCCATCCAGGCATTGTCGCCGATCGTCGCAATTGCCGTAAGAACTGCTGCAATCCGTCCAGGACGCGACCGCCGGCACACTGCGGGGATCACCGCCGGGCGACAATTCATGCGGCGGCGCAGCGTGAGCAATTGGCGGTGCGGTGAAACCATTCACCGTGCGCCGGCGTACGTCCGCCGGGTCCTCAACGATTTCCCCACTGGAGTTTCTTACATGTTGCTCAGCAAACGCCCGATCCGCTCCCTGATGGCGGCCGCGATCGCGCTGGCCGCGCTTCCGGCCATGGCAGGCGAATCCCCGTATTCCAAGGCCGTTTTCTTCGGCGACAGCCTGACCGATGCCGGCTACTTCCGCCCGCTGCTGCCGGCCGGCGTGCAGCCGGTCACCGGCCAGTTCACCACCAACCCGGGCTGGGTGTGGTCGCAGCAGGTCGCCAACTACTACGGTGTCAACGGCGCTGCCAACGGCAACGGCCAGAACGGTGACAACTACGCCGCCGGCGGCGCCCGCGTGGGCGTCGATGTGGCCAGCGCGATGGGTACCATCCCGTCGCTGAAGACCCAGGCCGCACGCTACCTGGCCGCCAACGGCGGCAAGGCCGACGCCAATGTGCTGTACACGGTGTGGGGCGGCGCCAATGACCTGTTCGCCGCCGCCGCTGCACCAGCGCAGGCGCAGGCCATCATCGGCGCGGCGGTCACCGACCAGATCGCCCTGGTGGGTGCGCTGAAGCAGGCCGGTGCCGAATACGTGCTGGTGCCGAACCTGCCCAACGTCGGCCTGACCCCGTCCTTCCGCGGCCCGAACGCCGCCACCGCCACCGCGCTGTCGGCCGGCTACAACAAGGCGCTCTACGGCGGCCTGAAGCAGGCCGGCATCGAGTTCATTCCGCTCGATACCTTCACCGTGCTGGGCGAAGTGGCCGCCAACCCGGGCATGTACGGCTTCACCAACGTCACCAGCACCGGCTGCAAGATCGATCCGGCCAATTCGACGCAGAGCATCCTGACCTGCAACCCGACCAGCTATGTCAGCCCGGATGCGGCCAATACCTACCTGTTCGCCGATGGCGTGCACCCGACCACCGCCGGCCATCTGCTGCTGGGCCAGTACGCGGTGTCGGTGCTCGAAGCGCCGCGCCTGCAGCAGGTACTGAGCCACTCGGCACAGACCATCGGCCGTTCGCGCGCCGACCAGGTCAGCATGCACCTGGGCGGTCGCCCGGCTGACGGCCTGTCGTGGTGGGGCGGCGTGCGCGGTGATATGCAGCGCTACGACCATGCCGACCTTTACGACGGCCTGGCACCGGCCGGCCTGTTCGGTATCGACTGGGCGCGCGACGGCATGGTGTTCGGCGGCTTCGCCGGCTTCGGTCGCCTCAACGCCGACTTCGGCAACAGCCGTGGCGACTTCACCCAGAAGGACACCACCGCCGGTCTGTTCGCCGGCTGGTACAGCGATCGCATCTGGGTGAACGGCCAGGTCAGCTACACCTGGTTGTCGTACGACGTGAACCGCAAGGTCCAGCTGGGCCCGGCCACCCGCGAGCACGGTGGTTCGCCGGACGGCAGCAACCTGACCGCCGCGCTGAACGCCGGTTACGAGTTCGGCACCGAAGGCGGCTTCCGCCACGGTCCGATCGCTTCGGTGATCTGGCAGAAGGTGAAGATCGACGGCTACACCGAAAGCGCCGCCGCCGGCACCCTGGCCACCGCGCTGGGCTATGACCGCCAGAACGTCGATTCCACCGTCGGCCGCCTCGGCTGGCAGGCGCGCTTCGATGGCGGCACCGTCAAGCCGTATGCCCAGGTGACCTACGATCACGAGTTCGAGGACACCAAGCAGGCCAGCGCCTGGCTGCAGACCCTGCCGGAACTGGGCAGCTACCGCGTGCCGGGCCTGAAGTTCGACAAGAACTACGCCACCGTCGTGCTGGGCGCCCGTACCGAACTGTTCGGCCTGCAGAGCAACGTCGGCGTGAGCGCGTCGACGGGCCAGAAGCGTGCGCAGGACGCGACGCTGTTCGCCAACTTCAGCGGTACGTTCTAAGCGGCAACTCCAGACGGGGTCGGATCCCTTTCCGCATGGAAAGGGCTCTGACCCCGCTCTGATGCAGCGGCCACCATTGCGCAACACCGGCCCCACCGCATAGACTTTCATCCGCAATGCGGGTGTAGCTCAATGGTAGAGCTGTAGCTTCCCAAGCTACTGACGAGGGTTCGATTCCCTTCACCCGCTCCACTCACGCCCCGGGCGTGGATCGAAGGCCGCCCTGGAGCGGCCTTCTTCGTTTCCAACTTTTTTCATATCCCTGGTTGCCCGGGCTTGGCTACCGTGGCGGAATTTTCCAGACAGGGAGTAGTACGTGGAAACGAAGGACGACGTCGTCGGCAGCATCCATGAAATCTACAAACACTCCGGCGCCGGAACGTCCCGGCAGCTGGAAGCACTGCGTGCATTGGGCCGCGCCGGCGGGCCGAAGGCAGCGCAGTTGCTGTGGCAGATCTACGAGACCACCTCGGCCGGCTCGGCCACGCAGATGACCTGCATCGCGGCGCTCGGCGAGTCTGCGCGCGGGTTCTGACCCCGCGCCAGACCGCAGGCGGATGGGGACGTGTGGCGTCTCTGCTGGCGCCGGCCAGGGCATCATCCACCCGCCACACGCTCGCGCTATGCTGCGCGCCTGCCGACCGACCCTGCCGCGATGAAGCTCGCCATCCTGTCCCGCAACAGCTCCTTGTATTCCACCCGTCGGCTGGTCGAGGCGGCGCGCGCGCGCGGCCATACCGTACGCATCCTCGACCCGCTGCGCTGCTACATGCGCATCGCCGCCGATGGCTTTTCGATGCACTACAAGGGCCGGCCGATGACCGGCGTGGACATGGTCATCCCGCGCATCGGTGCCTCGATCACCCGTTATGGCACGGCCGTGCTGCGCCAGTTCGAACTGATGGGCGCGCGCACCCCCAATCCGTCCGACGCGATCCTGCGCTCGCGGGACAAGCTACGCGCGCACCAGCTGCTGGCGGCCAAGGGCATCGACATGCCGGTCACCGTGTTCGGCGACAACCCCGATGACACCGTTGACCTGCTGTCCATGCTTGGCCCGCCGCCGCACGTGGTGAAGCTCAACGAAGGCACCCAGGGGCGCGGCGTGATCCTGACCGAGAAAGCCAGTGCCTCGCGTGGCATTGTCGAGGCCCTGCGCGGCCTGTACGCCAATTTCCTGATGCAGGAATTCATTGGCGAGGCCAAGGGCGCGGACCTGCGCTGCTTCGTGGTGGGCGACCAGGTGGTGGCCTCGATGCAGCGGCAGGCGCCGGAAGGTGACTTCCGCTCCAACCTGCACGCTGGCGGCACCGCGGTGGCGGCCAAGGCCAGCCGCGCCGAGCAACAGGTGGCGGTGCGCTCGGCCAAAGCACTGGGCCTGTCGGTCTGTGGCGTGGACCTGATCCGCTCCGCGCGCGGCCCGCTGGTGCTGGAGGTCAACTCCACCCCCGGGCTGGAAGGCATCGAGGCGGCCTGCGGGGTTGATGTCGCCACGCGCATCATCGAGCACGTCGAGAAGCTCAAAAAATCCAGATAATTCAGTTAGTTGAGATTCTCATGGGTGGCTGATCCAATGCTTTAACGAGCCTTTAATCGGCCCCGGCGTAGGCTTCAGCGAACCGCAGCTCTGCCTCTCAGCAGGATCGGTATCGGGATACGACTTCAGGCCCAGGCGGGTGCACCGTCTGGGCCTTTTTTATGCCTGTCGGCCCTGTGCCCAAGGTCTCTTGTGGACGCCGCGTGACGGTAATAGAGTTGGTCCTTCGTTCCGGGATGGATCGGGAGGTTGGCGATGTACCGCATCATGATGATCGCGTTGCTGCTGGGCCTGTCTGGCGGTGTTGCCGCCAAGCCGGAGAAGGTCGCTGTACAGATGGACCGGCAGGCGCCGGTAGCCGATCAGATGCGCCAGGTGGAGTCCGCCCTGGGTACGCCGGAATACGCTGAACTTTCTGCCGAAGATCGCGGCCAGGTGCAGCGGTCGCTGTCACGCATCCGCCAGCACATGGGCGAACGCCAGACCGTGCAGGAGCTGCCGCCGCAGCTGCAGGCCGAGGTCTTCAACGAGCAGGAGCGCATCAACACCCTGTTGGCGCGCGGCCACGAAGACAGCCGGCAGATCTGCAAGTACGAACGCACCACCGGCAGCAACATGCCCAAGAGCCGCTGCCTGACCGTGGCCGAGCGGCGCCGGATCGAAGAGAAGGGCAAGGCGCTGATCAACGACCAGCGCAGTTACAACACGCTCAGCCCACCGCCCGCCGGGCGTTGACCGCAACGCTGCCGGTCACCCTTCCGATTGCTCCTTGAAGGGGCATCGGAGGAACCGGGAGTCGATGTTTCACTCATGGAAGAACACGGAGGTAATGATGCAGCGCATGACCACCCTCACCCTGATGCTGGGCCTGGCACTGGCCGCCACCGTTCAGGCCAAGTCCGAGAAGAGCGATGTGCGATTCGACGCCAATGCACCGGTGGCCGACCAGATCCGCAGCGTTGAATCGGCGATCAACGCCGACGATTACAGCGAGATCGGGCTGGAGGACAAGAGCCGCGTGCAGCAGGCGCTGGGTCGCATCAAGATCAAGATGGGCGACCACGAGCGGGTGGAGCAGCTGAGCCCGCACGATCGCACCGAGATCTTCAACGACCAGGAAGTGATCAACACGATCATGACCCGGGCCCGCGCTGACAGCCGCATGGTCTGCCGTCGCGAGCGCTCCACCGGCAGCAACATGCCGCAGAGCGTGTGCCTGACCGTGGCCCAGCGCCGCAGGGCGCAGGAGGACAGCCGCAAGGCACTCAACGACAGCCAGCGCTTCAACAACTTCAAGCCTTGATTCTGGGCCCGGCGCGGGCACCCGCGTCCATCGGTCACCCTGCCGTGCGTCCCTTGTGGACGCATCGGCGGAATCGTAAAGTCGAGGCCCTATTCATGGACGAACACGGAGCTCGTCATGTACCGCAAGACCACCCTGGCCCTGATGCTTTCCCTGGGCCTGGTTGCCACCGTGCAGGCCAAAGTGCAGAAGGACACCGTACGGATGGATTCCATCACGCCGGTGTCCGAACAGATCCGCCGCGTTGAAATGGCCATCGGCAGTGAGGACTACAGCGAGATCGGGCTGGAGGACAAGAGCCGCGTGCAGCAGGCGCTGAGCCGGATCAAGGTCAAGATGAATGGCCGTGAGAAGGTGGACGAGCTGGCACCGCAGGAGCGCAACGACCTGTTCAACGAGCAGGAGATCGTCAATACGATCATGAGCCGCGCCCAGGCTGACAGCCGCATGATCTGCCGCCGCGAGCGCCTCACCGGCAGCAACATGCCGACCAGCGTCTGCCTGACCGTAGCCCAGCGTCGCAAGGCCCAGGAAGACAGCCGCCAGGCGTTGACCGACCAGCAGCGCCTCAGCCGCTGAATGGCGGCCCCCGGGGGCTTTTGATGACGTCGCGCCTTCGGTACGAAATGTTAAGAATGGAACCTGTATCGTTCAGCAGGTAGACGTCGCGTCCACCCGTACAGGGGCATCCTGAGCGGGTGGGCCTGGCCCCCCGACGACCCTTCAAGAACCAGAGGTTCCAGTGCGCATTCTCGTAATCGAAGACAACAGCGACATCGCCGCCAACCTTGGCGACTACCTTGAGGATCGTGGCCACACCGTGGACTTCGCCGCTGATGGCGTGACCGGCCTGCACCTGGCCGTGGTCCACGAGTTCGACGCGATCGTGCTGGACCTCAACCTGCCGGGCATGGACGGCATCGAAGTCTGTCGCAAGCTGCGCAACGAAGCGCGCAAGCAGACCCCGGTGCTGATGCTGACCGCGCGCGATTCGCTGGACAACAAGCTGGCCGGGTTCGATTCCGGTGCCGATGACTACCTGATCAAGCCGTTCGCGCTGCAGGAAGTGGAAGTGCGCTTGAACGCACTGTCGCGCCGCGGCAAGGGCGTGCAGACCCGCGTGCTGGAAACCGGCGACCTGGAATACAACCTGGATACGCTGGAAGTGCGCCGCCAGGGCAAGCTGCTGCAGCTCAACCCGACTGCGCTGAAGATCCTGCAGGCGCTGATGGAAGCCGCCCCGGCGGTGGTGACCCGCCAGGAACTGGAAACCCGCGTCTGGGGCGAAGAGCTGCCGGATTCGGATTCGCTGCGCGTCCACATCCACGGCCTGCGTGCCGTGGTGGACAAGCCGTTTGAAGTGCCGCTGATCCAGACCCGCCATGGCATCGGATACCGCATCGCCACCCCGGAAGTCTGATTCCGTGGCAGCCAAGCCGGAGCGCCGGCGTACGCCCTATCGGCGTCGTCTGCGCAGCCGCATCATCGTCTCGTTCGTGTTGTTGGGCTTCTGCCTGACGACACTGTTCGCGTTCGCCACCAACTGGGCCCGCATGCGCGTGGAAAACCAGCTGGTGGAAGACGTGATGAACCGCAACATCAATGAGTATGTGCGGCGGTTCTATGAGAGCCCGGACCGCAACCCGGACCTGCCGGTGCAGCAGATGCGCGCGCGCCTGGTCAAGCCCGACAAGTTCGATGCGCTGCGCGAGGAAGAGCCGGACTGGGCGGCGCTGCCCGACGGCAACCACAACATCTCCGGTACCGACGAGCGTGGGCAGCCGTACGCCTACAAGCTGGCCGTGCGCAAGACGCCCGATGCCTGGGCGTTCCTGGCCTATGACATGACCGACAGCGTGCGCGGCGGGCAGCAGCTCAACCGCGCGCTGGTGCTGTCGGTGCTGGTGTTCAGCCTGTTGTCGCTGGTGCTGGGCTGGTGGTCGGCCTCGAAGGTGATGAAGCCGGTCTCGGACCTGGCCGCGCGCCTGCGCGCCTATCGCGGCGGCACCAGTGACCCCGAGCCGTTGGCGCCGCGCTTCCCCGACGACGAAGTGGGGCAGCTGGCGCAGGCGCTGGACGACTATTCCTCGCGGCTGACCGAAGTGGTGCAGCGCGACCGTGAGTTCAATGCCGACGTCAGCCACGAGCTGCGCACTCCGCTGGCGGTGATTCGTGGCGCCACCGAACTGCTGCTGACCCGGCCTGGCCTGGATGAGAAGGTGCTGCAGCGTCTGCAGCGCATCCAGCGCGCGGAACAGCAGTGCAGCGACCTGATCGGCGCACTGCTGCTGCTGTCGCGCAACGAGCGCGGGCAGGGCATCAGCAACGTCGCCCGCGTGGCCGAACAGCTGCTGGATGCGCACCGCGCGCAGCTGGGTGGCAAACCGCTGGAGCTGGCGCTGGAAGGCGAGCGTGACCTGGTCATCGATGCGCCGGAAGCGGCGTTGTCAGTGGCGCTGGGCAACCTGATCGGCAACGCGGTGAAGTATTCGCAGGATGGCGAAGTGCGCGTGCACGTCGGTGCCAATGCAGTTTCGGTGACCGACAGCGGCCCGGGCCTGAGCGAAGAAGACGCCGCCAAGCTGTTCCAGCGCGGTTACCGCGGCACGCACGCCGGCCACTCGCAGGGCGGCGGTATCGGCCTGTCGATCGTCAGCCGCCTGTGCGATCTGTACGGCTGGCAGGTGAGCGTGCGCCCCGGTGGCGAGCGCGGCGTGATCGCCACCCTGACGTTCTCGCCGAAGCCGTTGTAAGGGTCCCTGCTTTGGTGGGTGCCGACCTTGGTCGGCACAAATCCTGCCGACCTCGCATCGCGCCCTGTGTCGCTTGTGCCACCGAATCTACCGCGCAGGGTTGATCGGCCAGAAGCCCAACACGACATCACCGTGATCGCCGCCACGCCGCGTGCGTGTCCGCATGCACGCATTCGTACTCTCAGCTGCGGCTTGAGAATTTCCTTACAGATCACGGCGCTGGGTGATGGCCTGATGGGTCGGCCGGGGCAGGTGCCCTGGCCGGGATTGGCGTCCTGAAAAAAACCTTCAACTCAAGCGCTCCGGATGAGCCGTGGCCCATCATGGAAACTGCATCGCCTGCCTTCGGCGGACGGTGCGTGGGGATTCATCAGAATCCGCTGGAGTCTTTTTCCTCGCGCTTGAGTTGTTGGGTCTCCGGTACGCCAACCCGCACCGTCCGCCACCTCGCATCCGCAGGTGGCCCGCCGTCTGCGAGGAGCCTCACCATGTCCGCACGCCCGCTGTTTCCCCATCTGCACGCCTTGATCGGCGAATCCATCGACCTGTTGCCCGTTGATATCGCCGAGCGCGTCGAAGCCCTGCTCGATGATCCCAAGGATCTATTGCCCGCCTTGTTGGCACGCATGGATGGGCGCGATGCAGCCGACGGCCGGCGGCTGGAAGCGCAGGGCCTCAGTCCTGCCCAGGCGGCCACCATGGCCGGCCTCAGCCGTACCCTGGCCGGCTTGAATGCACTCATGCAGGTGCTGCACGCCGCCGAAGCCGCCCGCGAGCAGGGCGGTGCGCACCAGCAGCTCAGCCCGGATGTCGTCGACGGGCTGCTGCTTGGCGCACGTGAACTGGCCCGTTATGCGCGCCAACAGCTGGAGTAGGTCCACGCCACGCGTGGATGGGGGAAGGTGAGCCGAGCACTGGCTCGGCTCTACAGTAGATCCACGCCGCGCGTGGATACCCGGATCAGTAGATCCACGCCATGCGTGGATGCAGGCAGCCTCAACGCGAGCGTATCAACCCCCAGCCAACCCCAGATAGCGCACATGCAGCGCTTCCACCTGCGTCTGCAGGTCCTCCGGGTGGCCATCATTGACCACCACATCATCGGCCAGTGCCAAGCGCTGTCCGCGGCTGGCCTGGGCGGCGATCATCTGGTCGGCCAGCGCGGCGTCAATGCCGTCGCGCTGCATCAGCCGGGCGTGCTGCACGGCTTCCGGGGCATCCACCAGCAGTACCCGGTCCAGCCACGGGTAGGCCTGCCGGCCGCCGACCTCGGTCAGCAGCGGAATGGCGGCAATCGCATAGGGGCTGGCGGCCTGCCCGCACTGCTGTTGCATCAGCAGGCGGATGGCCGGATGGGTGATGGCTTCCAGCGCGGACCGCTCGGCCGGGTCGGCGAACACGTGGGCACGCAGGCGCGCCCGGTCCAGGCTGCCGTCCGCCTGCAGCATGTCGGCGCCAAAGCGCTCGGCGATGCGGTCCAGGGCAGGGCTGCCGGCGGCGACCACCGCGCGGGCGGCCAGATCGGCGTCGGCCACCACGATGCCCAGCGCCTCGAAGCGCCGGGTCACCTCGCTCTTGCCAGCGGCAATGCCGCCGGTCAGGCCAACCACATACCGGCTCATGGGGATTCCCCTCAGCGCAGCCCGCTCATCACCAGATACTGCTCCACCACGGGAGCGCCCCACATGAAGTACAGCCAGCCCGCGATGGCCAGGTAGGGGCCGAACGGGATCGGCGTGGCGCGGTCACGGCCTCGGGTATACAGCCAGATGGAGCCGATGATGGCGCCCAGCACCGACGACAGCAGGATGATCGGCAGGATGCCCTTCAGCCCGCACCAGGCGCCGAGGGCCGCCAACAGCTTGAAATCGCCGTGGCCCATGCCTTCCTTGCCGGTCAGCTGCTTGAACAGCCACCAGACCATCCACAGCGACAGATAGCCAACCGCCGCGCCGACCAATGCAGGCTTGGCCGGCATGTACAGGTTGTCGATGTTGCCTATCAGGCCCAGCCACATCAGTGGCAGGGTCAATTGGTCGGGCAGCAGCTGGGTGCGCAGGTCGATGCCGGACAGGGCGATCAGGAAGCAGGTCAGCACGATGGCGCCGAAGCCCTGCCAGCCGAAGCCGAACTGCCAGACGCAGGCCAGCACCAGCACCGAGGTCAGGGCCTCCACCAGCGGGTACTGCAGCGAGATCGGCGCCTTGCAGTGGCGGCACTTGCCGCCCTGGATGATCCAGCTGAACAGCGGGATGTTCTCGTACCAGCTCAGCTTGTGCTTGCAGTGCGGGCAGTGCGAGGGCTCGACCACGATCCCCGGCGGTGGGGGCTCGTAGAAGTCCGGTTCCTCCAGAACCTCGCGCGCATCGCGCTTCCACTGCCACTCCAGCCGCTTGGGCAGGCGCAGGATGACAACGTTGAGGAAACTGCCCAGCAGCAGTCCCAGGGCGGCCGCGGCGGGGTAGCCGAGGCCGGGATGCTGGTCGAGAAATGCCATTCAGTGATTATCCGACAACGGCGGCAAGTTTGAAGATGGGCAGGTACATGCCGATGACCATGCCGCCCACGATGGTACCAATGATCACCATGATGATCGGTTCCAGCAGGCTGCTCAGGGCGTCAACGGCATTGTTGACCTCCTGCTCATAGTACTCGGCCACCTTGAACAGCATGGCGTCCAGGGCGCCCGCCTCTTCACCGATGCCGGTCATCTGGATGACCATGTGCGGGAACAGGGCGGTCTGTTTCATGGCCACGTTGACCGGGTAGCCGACCGAAACGTCGTCGCGCATGCGCAATACGGCTTGCTCGTAAACCGAATTGCCGGTGGCGCCGGCCACGATGCCCAGGGCTTCCACCAGCGGCACGCCGGCCTTGAAGGTCACGGCAGTGGTGCGGGCAAAGCGGGCGATCGAGCTGTTGTGCATGATCTGCCCGATGACCGGCACCTTCAATATGAAGCGATCCAAGCTGTGCTGTAGTTTCGGTGAGCGCTTGTAAGCGGCAATGAACCCGACGACCGCACCGACGATGACCAGCAGGATCAACAACCACCAGGAAACCATGAATCGGGACATGTTGACGATCATCTGCGTGAACGCAGGAAGGTCTGCACCGAAGCCCTTGAACACGTCCTCGAACTGAGGCACCACCTTGACCAGGAGGATGCCGCTGACCAGCAGGGCGACCGCGAGCACCATGATGGGGTAGAACATCGCCTTCTTGATCTTGCCCTTCAGGGCTTCGATGTTCTCTTTATAGGTGGCAACGGTGTCCAGCACCGTTTCGAGTACACCGGCGCCTTCGCCGGCCTTGACCAGGTTGCGGTAGAGCTCGTCGAATTGCACCGGATACTTGCTGACGGCCTCATAGAGCGACGAGCCGCCCTCAATGTCGGTACGCAGGCCAGTAACCATATTCTTCATGCGAGGGTTCTTGTGCCCGCTCGCGATGATCTCCAGCGAACTGACGATCGGCACGCCGGACTTCATCATGGTGGCCATCTGCCTGCTGAAGAACGCGATGTCCTTCGCCGAGATCCGGCTGCCAGAGGCGCCGAACAGTGGTTTGGGCTTGAGCTTGACCGTGCCTGGCGTGATGCCCTGGCGACGCAGCTCAGCCCGCAGCAGGTTCGCGTTCTTTGCGGCCTGCTCCCCTTTCATCTTTACGCCCCGCTTGTCGGTCCCCACCCAGACAAACGGCTGCAGCTCCGTGGTGCTGCGCGCCACGGGCTCCTTCTTGATCGCACTGCGACTGACAGACATATCGGCTCCCCAAGACCCGCCATCCCCAGACGGGCGTCTAGTCGTCGATGGTAGCGGGTTCACGCCCGTCTGGGCAGTTGTTGGGGTCCCCATCTTGCAAATTCGTGCCGGGTGCCGGCCAAAGGTGACGCACTGCGTCACATTGCCGCGTCCATCGCAGATTCGCACCCGGGGGGTTCCCATCCTTGAAATAGCTGCCATCATGGGCCTGGGGAAATCCAGGGGGAGGCGTGCCGGGGTTGGCACGCAACCTGCGTTGATCCACCCGCAGGGGACAGGAGCCCGCTCAACCGGCCACTGCCGGATCGATCCTGTGCCTTGAACATCAACCACCACTATCTTGGGGACGTAAAAAATGAAGAACCAGAAGGGCTTCACCCTTATCGAACTGATGATCGTCGTTGCGATCATCGCCATCCTCGCTGCTATCGCTCTGCCGATGTACCAGGACTATGTGGCCAAGTCGCAGGTCACTGCTGGCCTGGCAGAAATCACCCCGGGCAAGACCCAGTACGAAGTCGCCTTGAACGAAGGCAAGACCACCGTCGCCGACATCGCCGAACTGGGCCTGAAGAACTCTGACCGTTGCACCATCTCGCCGATCACCACCCTGAGCGCGACGGGCTCGATCGAGTGCACCCTTGCGGGCAACACCAAGATCGTCGGCAAGAAGATCCGCGTGGAGCGTGCTGCTGATGGCACCTGGGCTTGCAAGACCGATATCACCGCAGCGGACAAGAAGTACATCCCGAGCGGCTGCGTCACCGGCTAATGTGACCCGCATCGGTTGATCAGAGGCCCCGCTCGTCGGGGCCTCTTTTTTGGGGGCTGCTTGCCTGTGCAGCCAGATTTGCTGGACCAGGTCTGGAACCATTGGGGAGTGTTCCATATGAGCCGGGAGCGTGGGTTCTCTTTGATTGAGTTGATGATCGTCGTGGCGATCATTGCGATCCTTGCGGCAATTGCATTGCCGATCTATCAGGACTATGTCGCGAGGGCGCAGTTGTCGGCAGCTTTCGCCGATATCCGTCCGGGCAAGACGACAATTGAAACGACAGTGCAGGACAACCGCGATAGTTCGTTGATCGACGCGACCTATGTGGGCTTGAGGCCTACTGTGCGCTGTTCGGATGTATCGGCAGAGCTGGCGGCCAGTGGCGTGGCCAGCATAGGCTGTACCGTCATTGGTGGTCCGGCGGTCAATGGCAAAGACCTCATCCTCCGCCGCGCAGCCGACGGCACCTGGACCTGCGACGGCAGCGCCTTCGAGGCACGCTATCGCCCCACCGGCTGTTGATCACACTTCGACCTTCCAATGGGATGTCAGCTGACCGTTGACAGGGCTATCATCCCCGGGGGAGTCAGGATCGTGTCTGCCGGGCTGGGAGTGCCGGGCAAGGCAGTCATGCTGAAGGATTGGCGTCGTCGCCGGCCATCGGGTCGCGGCAGGTTCTACTGCCCTGTGCAGTGCCTTCGGGAGTGAAGGCGCCGCACTGCCTGACCCATGAGCCAAGGATCCATATGAATGCCGTAACCACCGCCAATCTCGTCGGCATCACCGGCCTGGCCCGTCGCCTGGTCCAGGATGGTGCGCTGGACGAGGCTTCCGCCCGCGATGCGATGGCCAAGGCCGCCGCGGCCCGGCAGCCGCTGCCGACCTGGTTCGCGCAGAACAAGGTGGTGGGGGCCGCCCAGCTGGCAGCCGCCAATGCGGTCGAGTTCGGCATGCCGCTGTACGACGTGTCCACGTTCGACGCCAGCCAGAACGCGATGAGCCTGGTCAGCGAGGACCTGCTGCGCAAGCACAACGTGCTGCCGCTGTTCAAGCGCGGCGGCAAGCTGTTTGTCGGCACCAGCAACCCGACCCATTCGCTGGACGAGATCAAGTTCCATACCAATCTGGTGGTGGAGCCGATCCTGGTGGATGAGGACCAGATCCGCCGCACGCTGGAGCAGTGGCACGCCAGCCACGACACGCTGGGCGATGCGCTCGGCGGTGACGACGAAGGAATGGGCAACCTCGACGTGTCTGGCGGCGACGAGGATCTTTCCGGCGGCGGCGATACCGGCATCGACGCCAAGGGCGACGACACCCCGGTGGTGAAGTTCGTCAACAAGGTGCTGGTCGATGCGATCCGCAAGGGCGCCTCGGACATCCACTTCGAACCCTACGAAGACGATTACCGCGTGCGCCTGCGCATCGACGGTCTGCTGAAGATGGTGGCGCGCGCGCCGGTGAAGCTGAACCAGCGCATCGCCGCGCGCCTGAAGGTGATGGCGCAGCTGGACATCGCCGAGAAGCGCGTGCCGCAGGACGGACGCATCAAGCTCAACCTGTCCAAGAGCAAGCAGATCGACTTCCGCGTGAGCACATTGCCGACCCTGTTCGGCGAGAAGGTGGTGCTGCGTATCCTGGATGGCAGCGCGGCCAAGCTGGGCATCGACAAGCTGGGTTACGAGCCGGACCAGCAGAAGCTGTTCCTGGATGCCATCCACAAGCCGTACGGCATGGTGCTGGTGACCGGCCCGACGGGTTCGGGCAAGACCGTGTCGTTGTATACGGCGCTGGGCATCCTCAACGACGAGACGCGCAACATCTCCACTGCCGAAGACCCGGTGGAAATCCGTCTGCCCGGCGTCAACCAGGTGCAGCAGAACAACAAGCGCGGCATGACGTTTGCTGCGGCGCTGCGCTCGTTCCTGCGACAGGATCCGGACATCATCATGGTCGGCGAAATCCGCGACCTGGAGACGGCCGAGATCGCGATCAAGGCGGCGCAGACCGGCCACATGGTGCTGTCCACGCTGCATACCAACGATGCGCCGCAGACCATCGCGCGCCTGATGAACATGGGTATCGCGCCGTACAACATCACCAGCTCGGTGACGTTGGTGATCGCCCAGCGCCTGGCGCGCCGGTTGTGCAGCAACTGCAAGCGCCCGGCCAACCTGCCCGAGCATGCACTGCTGGCCGAGGGCTTCACTCAGGCGCAGCTGGATGCCGGCATCGAGTTGTACGAGGCGGTGGGCTGCGACGAGTGCACCGAAGGCTACAAGGGCCGTACCGGTATCTACCAGGTGATGCCGATGACCGACGAGATCGCCACCATCGTGCTGGCTGGTGGCAACGCGCTGCAGATTGCCGAGGCGGCCCAGCAGATCGGCGTGAACGACCTGCGCCAGTCGGCGCTGAAGAAAGCGGCGGCCGGCATCACCAGCCTGGCCGAGATCAACCGCGTCACCAAGGATTGAGGTAGAGCCACGCCGTGCGTGGATGCACGATGCATGAGATTGCCGGCCAGCGGCCGGCACTACCAGGTTGGTGGGCCCGCCGTCGGGTCAGAGCCCTTTCCTGCGGAAAGGGATCCGACCCTGTCCTTACTCCATCCCCAGCTTCTTCAGCTTGTAGCGCAGCGCGCGGAAGGTGATCCCCAGCTGCGCAGCGGTACGCGTCTTGTTCCAGCGGTTCTCTTCCAGCGCGCGCTGGATGGCGCTGCGTTCGAGCTGCTCGATGTACGAGGGCAGGGCGGCGCTGCCGGGCTGCAGGTCCACCACGGCTTCGGCGGGAGCTGCGCTGCCGGGCGTGCGCGGGGCGTGCTGTGGCAGGCGCAGGTCATCGGCGCCGATGCGGTCTTCCTCGGCCAGTGCCAGCGCGCGTTCCAGGATGTTCTCCAGTTCGCGCACGTTGCCGGGGAAGGCGTACTGGGCCAGTGCATCCAGCGCCGACGGTGCCAGCAAAGGTGTGGCGCGGCCGTGGCTGCGGGCCAGCCGCGCCAGGATCGAACCGGCCAGGTCGGGCAGGTCCTGGCGGCGCTCGCGCAGCGGCGGCACCCTCAGTTCGATCACGTTGATGCGGTAATACAGGTCGTGGCGGAAGCGGCCATCTTCGACCAGCTCGGCCAGGTCCTTGTGGGTGGCCGAGAGGATGCGCACATCCACCGGTTCCTCATTCGCGGCGCCGACCGCGCGAATCGATTTTTCCTGGATCGCGCGCAGCAGCTTCACCTGCATCTGCAGCGGCAGCTCGGCCACTTCATCGAGGAACAGGGTGCCGCCGTGCGCGGCCTGGAACAGCCCGGGCTTGTCGGCGTGGGCACCGCTGAAGCTGCCCTTGCGATGGCCGAAGAACTCGCTCTCCATCAGTTCGCCGGGAATGGCGCCGCAGTTGACCGGCACGAACGGGCCGGCCGCACGTGCGCCCTGGGCATGGATGGTGCGCGCGACCAGCTCCTTGCCGACCCCGGACTCACCGAGGATGTAGACCGGTGCCTGGCTGCGCGCGACCTTGCCGATGGTGGTGCGCAGCACGTCCATGGCCGGCGAGGCGCCCAGCAGGCGCGCGCCCTGTTCGGCGCCGGGGCCGGGCTGGGGGCGTTCGGCGTTGTTGAGTTCCAGCGCGTGCTTGACCAGGCCGCGCAGCACGGCGATGTCCACCGGCTTGCTGACGAAGTCGAAGGCACCGGCCTTCAGGGCTTCCACGGCCAGGTCCATGCTGCCGAAGGCGGTGATCATCGCCACCGGCGTACGCGGGTAGTGCTGGGCGATCTCGCTGACCAGTTCGATGCCGTTGCCGTCCGGCAGCCGCATGTCGGTGATGCACAGGTCATACGGATTGCTGGCCAGCAGCTCGCGTGCTTCGGCAAGGTTGGCTGCGGTACTGATGCGCAGCCCCATGCGGCCAAGCGTCAGTACCAGCAGTTCGCGGATGTCGCGTTCATCGTCGACGACGAGGGCGCTGCGGGTTTCGTTCATGGGCGGAGAAGATAAACGAGGGGGCTGGAAGCGACAAATGTTTGACGCACAGAATGGGAATCAGGTGGGCAGCAGCGTGTGCGGGCCGGGCAGGACCAGGCGGAAGCAGGAACCGCCGGCCGGCACCGGAATGTAGTCCAGGCGTGCCTGGTTGGCGCGGCACAGTTCGCGGGCGATATACAGGCCCAACCCGGTGCCGTGCTCGGAGGTGGTGAAGAATGGTCGGAACAACTGCGCGGCCACGCTTTCGGGAATACCCGGACCACGATCCATCACGTCGATCACCGCGCTGCGTTCGTGCTGGGCCACGCGCAGCCGCACGCGCGCGGGCTGCTGGCCGATGCGGCCGTACTTGAGTGCGTTGTGTACCAGCACGGTCAGCACCTGGTAGAGATGCTTGGTATCGACCTGCGCCGGCACCGAGGTGTCGTTGATGATCGGCTCGATGCTGTCCGTTTCCAGCGTCTGCCCCTGCTTGTACTCCAGCACGAAGCGGCGCACGAAGGCGGCCAGGTCGACGTTCTCGGGCGTGGCGCGCTCGCGCCGGGCCAGGCCCAGCACGCTTTCGACGATGCCGTTGGTGCGCTGGCACTGCTGGCGGATGATCTGCAGCAGGCGGCGGTCGCTTTCGTTGAAGCCGGTGCCTTCCTCCAGCAGCTGTACCGCGTAGCTGATCGCCGCCAGCGGATTGCGGATTTCGTGGGCGAGGCTGGCCGAGAAGCGACCCATTGCTGACAGCGTGAGTGATTCGGCGCGGCGCGAGACCACGCTGGAGTCGTCCAGGAAGACCAGGGCCAGGTCGCTGCCGGCCAGCAGCCGCGCGAAGCGGGGCTGCACTTCCGGCTGGTCGGGGTTGAGCTGCAGCGGCAGTTCGTCCTGGGCCCAACCGTTGCGCCAGCGCTGCAGGCGACGGGCGAGTTCCGGTGCGGCGCTGACCAGATCCAGGCGGCCGCTTTCGCCGCTGCCATCGCTGTCGCCGAGCAGCACCGAGGCGGCCTCGTTGGCCAGTGTGATGCGGTTATCGGCGTCGACCACCAGCACGCCGGTGCGCATGCGGCGGATGATCAGCTCGTTGATCTGGAACAGGTTGGCCACTTCGTCGCCGCGCTGGTTGGCCAGCTGCTGGTTGCGGCGCGCGCGGTTGCCGACCTGGTAGCTGATGAAGGCCAACGCCAGGTAGCTGGTGGCGAACATCGCCAGTTCAGCCAGGGTGCGGGTGGGGTCGCCGCCTTCCAGCAGCTTCCAGGTGTATTCGACGCCGGTGGCCAGGCTGGCGGCCAGCGCCAGACCCAGCCCCAGGCTGAGCGGCAGCAGAGTGGCTGCAGCGGCGATGTTGAACAGCAGCGACATCGAGATGCCGGCGCTGGCCCCGGGCAGGGCATGCGACAACAGGGTGGCGGCGACGATGTCCACCAGCACGCCGCTGACCACGATCGGGCGCAGCCAGCGTTCGTTGCGGCCGATCACCAGCGCCAGCAGGGACAGCACCAGGTAGATGGCGGCGACGGTATCGGCCAGCCGTGGGTGGTGGGCTTCGCCGACCATGGCCGACAACGGGCTGTAGAGCAGGGCGGCGATGACCGAGGCGATCAGCACCCGGTACAGCGCGAAGAAATACAGCTCGCGCCGCGGAATCGATTCGATGCGGTCGATCAATGATGCACTGGGTGACACGCCGGAACTCCCCTTCTGGCTGCCTGGAACTGGGTTTTGACGGCGGTGGCCTACAGCGTAGCCGATGTTCCCCCGATCATCGGATGCTACCGGGCGAGTATAGGCCCCACGCTGCCCGGGGGGGGCCGTTCCCAGGCGCCGGGCAGGGGGATTTGCTGCGCAATCGGGCCGGGACCGGAGCGGGTCGGGAACCGGCAGGCGCCCGCAACTGCCTGAATGACGTTGGAAATCTGGCCGGGTCTGGCCATTTGTCCATACTTCTTTGCGCCCCGGCGCTGGCTCGGCCACAATAGTGGGCCCGCCGCGGTCCATGCCGGCGCCCCGCCGGGGCCCTGAGGAATTGCGTGCGGTCGTTCCTATTCCCACGGTGACGCATGAATTTCCACGAATACCAGTCAAAACAGCTGCTTGCCGAGTACGGCATCCCGGTCCCGGCCGGCAAGGTCGCGGCGACCCCGGATGAGGCGGTTGCCGCTGCCAACGCCCTGGGCCAGGGCCCCTGGATGGTCAAGGCGCAGATCCACGCTGGCGGCCGCGGCAAGGCTGGCGGCGTCAAGTTCTGCAAGACCACCGACGACGTGAAGGCCGCTGCGGCCAAGATGCTCGGCACCAAGATGGCCACCTACCAGACCGCAGGCGTTGAACTGCCGGTCAACCTGGTGCTGGTGACCACCGCCGGCGAGATCGTCAAGGAACTGTACCTGTCGGTGCTGGTTGACCGTGGCACCAAGACCATCACCTACATCGCTTCTTCGGAAGGCGGCGTGGAGATCGAGCAGGTCGCCGCTGAAACCCCGGAGCTGATCCACTCGCTGAACGTCGACTTCGTCGAAGGCGTGCAGGGTTACCACGGCCGTGATTTCGGCTTCAAGCTGGGCCTGACCGCCAAGCAGGCCGGCCAGTTCGCCAACATCATGGTGAACCTGTACCGCCTGTTCAACGAAAAGGACCTGGCGCTGGTTGAAATCAACCCGCTGGCGATCCTGGACGACGGCAACCTGTACGCACTGGACGGCAAGTTCGACAGCGACGACAACGCCGCGTTCCGCCAGAAGGCCCTGGTCGCCATGCGCGACAAGACCCAGGAAGATCCGACCGAAGTGATCGCTTCGGAGCTGGACATCAACTACGTCACCATGGACGGCAACATCGGCTGCATGGTGAACGGCGCCGGCCTGGCCATGGCCACCATGGACGTCATCAAGCTCAACGGCGGCGAGCCGGCGAACTTCCTGGACGTGGGCGGCGGTGCGAACAAGCAGCGCGTCATCGAAGCGTTCAAGCTGATCCTGTCCTCGGACAAGGTCGAAGGCATCTTCGTCAACATCTTCGGCGGCATCGTCCGCTGCGACATGATTGCCGAAGGCATCATCGCCGCCGTGAAGGAAGTGGGCGTCAAGGTTCCGGTCGTGGTGCGCCTGGAAGGCACCAACGTGGAAGAAGGCAAGCAGCTGCTGCGTGACAGCGGCATGGCCATCATCCCGGCTGACAACATCAACGACGGTGCCAAGAAGGTCGTCGAAGCTGTCAAGAACGCCGCCTGATCCGACACCGAAGGAAATCCAATGTCAGTTTTGATCAACAAGAACACCAAGGTGATCGTGCAGGGCTTCACCGGCCAGCAGGGCACCTTCCACGCCACTCAGATGATCGAGTACGGCACCCAGGTTGTCGGCGGCGTGACCCCGGGCAAGGGTGGCACCACCCATATCGACCTGCCGGTCTTCAACACCGTGGCCGACGCCGTGCAGAGCACCGGCGCCAACGCTTCGGTCATCTACGTGCCGCCGCCGTACGCGGCTGACGCGATCCTGGAAGCCGCTGCTGCTGGCATCAAGGTCATCGTCTGCATCACCGAAGGCATTCCGGTGCTGGACATGCTGCGCGTCAAGAACGTGCTGACCCGCTCGCATCCGGACACCGTGCTGATCGGGCCGAACTGCCCGGGCGTCATCACCCCGGGTGAGTGCAAGATCGGCATCATGCCGGGTCACATCCACAAGCCGGGCAAGATCGGCATCGTGTCGCGTTCGGGCACCCTGACCTATGAAGCGGTCAAGCAGACCACCGAAGTCGGCCTGGGCCAGTCCACCTGCATCGGCATCGGTGGTGACCCGATCAACGGCCTGAACTTCGTCGACTGCCTGAAGCTGTTCAACGAAGATCCGCAGACCGAAGGCATCATCATGGTCGGCGAAATCGGCGGTGACGCTGAAGAAGCCGGCGCCGAGTACATCAAGAACCACGTGAAGAAGCCGGTCGTCGGCTTCATCGCCGGTGCGTCGGCTCCGGCCGGCAAGCGCATGGGCCACGCCGGCGCGATCGCCTCGGGCGGCAAGGGCACCGCGGAAGGCAAGTTCGCCGCCATGGAAGCTGCTGGCGTCGTCACCGTGCGTTCGCCGGGCGACCTGGGTGCTGCCATCGCCAAGCTGGTCAAGTAAGACCGCTGGGCGGGGGACTGTAGAGTCGACTGTTGGTCGACGGCTCTTCCCACCGGCTGCTGCAAAAACAGAAAGGCCGCCTCCGGGCGGCCTTTCTGCGTCTGGCGCCCTGGGCCATCCCGGCAAGCCCATCCACGCATGGCGTGGATCTACTGAGTCCGGGCTGTCCACGCAGTGCGCGCGCCCGGCGCGCGCATGGCGCGGCGTTACAATGGCGGCATTGCAACCACAGGCTGGATTCCCATGGCTTCGATCCGCATCGCGATGGCGCAGTTCGACTTCCCGGTCGGCGATGTCGCCGGCAACACCGAGCGCATCATCGAGATGATCGGCCAGGCGCGCGACGAGTACGGCGCCGAACTGGTGATGTTTCCCGAGCTGGCGGTGAGTGGTTATCCGCCGGAGGACCTGCTGCTGCGCCCGGGCTTCCTGTACGAATGCGAGCAGGCCATGGCCCGCATTGCCGCGGCCTGCCGCGGTATCACCGCCGTGGTCGGCTGGCCGCAGGCGGCCGGTGCGGTGGTCTACAACGCTGCCAGCGTGCTGCGCGATGGCCTGGTGGAACAGACCTACCGCAAGCGCGAGCTGCCCAACTACGCGGTGTTCGACGAGCGCCGCTACTTCGATGTGGATCCGGACGGCGGCAGCTGCGTGTTCGAGGTCAATGGCATTCCGGTCGGCCTGCTGATCTGCGAGGACCTGTGGTTCGCCGAGCCGCTGGCCGACACGGTGCGCACCGGCGCGCAGCTGGTGGTCGTGCCCAATGCCTCGCCGTACGAGCGCGGCAAGCATGCCCAGCGCGATGCGGTGCTGGCCGCACGTACGCGCGAGAGCGGCGCAGCGATCGCCTACCTCAACGTGGTCGGGGGCCAGGACGCGCTGGTGTTCGACGGTGCCTCGGTGGTGGCCGATGGTGATGGCACGGTGCATCCGGCCGCGGCGGCTTTCGTCGACCAGTGGCTGGTGGTGGAGTACGACGGCGCCAGCCGCCGCTTCATGCCGCACGTGTGGATGGATGACGGCGACGAAAGCATGGATGCGCTGGCCTGGCGTGCGGTGACCCGCGGCATCCAGGATTACTGCCGCAAGAATGGCTTCAAGAAGGTGTGGCTGGGCCTGTCCGGCGGCATCGATTCGGCGCTGGTGCTGGCCATGGCCGTGGACGCGATGGGCGCCGAGAACGTGACCGCCGTGCGCCTGCCATCGCGTTACACCGCCGGCCTGTCCAACGACCTGGCCGCCGAGCAGTGCCAGGCGCTTGGCGTGAAGCTGGAGGCGGTGTCGATCGAGCCGGCGTTCAAGGGCCTGATGGAATCGCTGGCGCCGATGTTCGAGGGCACCGCGCCGGACGTGACCGAGGAAAACCTGCAGTCGCGCAGCCGCGGCGTGATCCTGATGGCGCTGGCCAACAAGTTCGGCGGCCTGCTGCTGACCACCGGCAACAAGAGCGAGTACGCGGTCGGCTACGCCACCATCTATGGCGACATGTGCGGTGGCTATGCGCCGCTGAAGGACCTGTACAAGACCGAGGTGTTCGGCCTGTCCAAATGGCGCAATACCGTGGGTGGTGCGCCGGTGATCCCGCCAGCGGTGATCAGCCGGCCGCCGTCGGCCGAGCTGCGCGAGAACCAGCTGGACCAGGATTCGTTGCCGGCCTACGACGTGCTGGACGGCATCCTGTACCGCTACATCGACCAGGAACAGTCGCGCGGGGAGATCGTCGCGGCCGGCTACGACGCGGCGGTGGTGGACCGCGTGCTGCGCCTGGTGCGCATCAGCGAATGGAAGCGGCACCAGGCCGCACCGGGCCCGAAGGTCTCGCGCCGTGCCTTTGGTCGCGAACGCCGTTACCCGATCAGCAACGGCTACAAGGGCTGACAGGGGCGCCGGGCATGGCCCGGCGCTGCGGGGGGCGCGTCTCCTCCACGCATGGCGTGGATCTATGGGGCGTCGTTGAGCAGTTTTTCCAGGCCAGCGGTTTCGGCGGCTTCATCGAAGGCGCCATCGGCCAGCCGCGCACGTACGAAGGCCAGGGCATCGGCGGCAGCCGCATCCAGCGTGCCCTGGTGGTTGACCGGGTACTGCCGGAAGGCCACCGGCTCGCCACGCAGGGCCAGCCCGGCGGCGTACAGCAGGGTGGTCAGGTAGGGCACATCGCGGTCGCCGGTGCCGTGGGCCAGCATCAGCGGCTGGCTGAATCCCCGCCGTGGCACGCCCAGGTAGTCGTGCAGCAGCGTCCAGATGCCGGGAACCGAGGTAAGCGGGGCAATGAACATCTCCCCGGTGCTGGCACCCTCCAGCTGCGCGGCCAGATCGGTCAGGCAGTGCTGGCGCGCCAACGCGATGCGCGCACGCCCCTGCGCGCTCAGCACGCGGTCGATCTGCGGCGCCACCTGCAGCAGGCCATCGAGCAGGTAGGCATGATAGGCATTGGGCCCGCCCGGATTGGCGGTGCGGCTGTCGGGCCGCATCACCAGTGCGGTCATCTCCACGGCGGTGGGTGTGCCGGCGGTGAAGCTGCCCTTGTACTGCAGGCCGGGGCCGGAATACGTCGGTGCCAGGTGGCCGGCGCTCAACGCCGCCGCGCCGCCCTGCGAGTAACCCACCGAAACCCAGCGCGGTGACAGGCGGGTCCCCAGGAACTGGTGACTGGCCTTGACCAGGTCGATGGCATTGCGGGCGGCAGTGCGGACATGCAGATAGGCGTGGTCGCCAGAGCTGCCCAGCCCTTGGTAATCGGCGGCGACGACGGCATAGCCCTGGGCCAGGAAGTGGTCCAGGAAGCGCCCGTCGCGCTCGGGATGGGTGGGACCGGAGACGGACGGGGCGCAATGATCGGCGACGCCCTGGGTGCCATGTGCCCAAGACACCACGGGCCAGCCGCCGGCCGGCGCCGTACCGGCAGGCAGGTACAGCAACCCGGTGCCCTCGGCCAGCCGGTCGTGGTGATCAGGAGTGCGGTAGCTCAGCAGGTACGCCTGGGCGGCCCGCGACGGTACCCAGTCGGCGCGGTAGGGGGCCGCGGTGAGCAGATCGCCGGGCTCGGCGGCCAGGCTGGCAACCGGCAGGGCCAGCAGGGTGGCGGCGAGGGGGGCCAGCAAGGGCCGGATGCGGAAAACGGTTGAGGTCATGCGGACTCCATGCAGGCGGGAATGGCCGTGCGCTGGAGTGTGGAGGGCCGTGCGGGTTCGGTTTGGGAGCGGCATCGCAACGGCTGCGGATTCGTAGAATTCCTAGTGCCCAGGTCCAGGGGGGCGCCCGCCATCCACGCACGGCGTGGATTCACCGGGCAAAAAAAAGGCCCCTTGCGGGGCCTCTTCTTACTTCTTTTCCAGTCGCGCGTTGCGCTGGCCGGTGCTGGCGGACTTCTCGCCGGCAAACGGGTTCAGCTTGCGGATCATCCACGGGTACTTCGGCCAGTTGCCTTCCAGCCACGGGTGGTCCGGCTGGTTCAGCTGCAGGACGCGACGGGCGTCATCGGCCAGGGTCTTGTTGCCCAGGTGGGTGTAGGAATCGGCCAGCACGGCGACGGCGTCGTACTGGAAGGCGCTCTGCGGGTAGGTTTCCAGCAGGTAGTTGGCGCGGCCCACGGCCGAGACCCAGGCGCCGCGGCGCATGTAGTACAGGGCGTTGTCCAGTTCGTGCTGGGCGAACACGTCACGCAGTTCCAGCATGCGCTTGCGCGCATCGGCGGCGTAACGGCTGTTCGGGTACCGGTCGACCACGATGTTGAAGTCCGAGTACGCCTGATGCGGCGTGGACAGGTCGCGGCGGCTGGCGTCCAGCGACCATACGCGGCGCAGGAAAACCGTACTGCGATTGGAGTTGGCCAGGCCACGCAGGTAGTACAGGTAGGCGATGTTGCGGTGCGTGGGGTAGGTCCGGATGAAGCGGTCGACGCTGGACACCGCGTCATCATGCTTGCCGGCCTTGTACTGGGCGTAGGCGGTTTCGATCATCGCCTGCTCGGTGTACGGGCCATAGGGGTACTGGGCCACCAGGCGGCGGAAGCTGCCTTCGGCGCCGCTCCAGTTGCCACCCTGCATCAGCTTGTGGCTCTTTTCGTACAGCTGTTCAACCGGCACGCCTTCGTCAGGGCGATCACCCTTCTTGGCGCCGCGGTGGCAACCAGTGGCGGCGATGACCAGCACCAGCAGCAGGGCGGTGAGGCGGACGGGCGCGGAGAGCATTGCGGAGCGTCGGATCATGAGGTCGAGGCGGGACGCGGCTGGAATACGAAGGGTCGATGATAGCCTAGTGTCCTGTCCAGCGACTGAAACCGGCCGCCGGGACCCCAAAATTTCAAAGAATGCCCCCTGCCATGTCTGAACAACCCTCTGAATCGGCCCGCCAGGCCATCGTCCCCGACACCGCCGCCGGCCGCCGTTTCGACGCCGTCGTGGCCGAACTGTTCCCCGAATACTCGCGTTCGCGCCTGACCGAGTGGATCAAGGCCGGCGAGGTCCTGCTCGACGGCGCCCAGGTCCGCCCACGCGATCCGCTGCGTGGCGGCGAGGTCGTAACCCTCAACGTGGTGCTGGAAACCCAGACCGACGCTCTGCCGGAGGACATCCCGCTGGACGTGCTGTTCGAGGACGAGTACCTGCTGGTGATCAACAAGCCGGTCGGCCTGGTGGTCCACCCCGGCGCCGGCAACCACAGCGGTACCCTGGTCAACGCGCTGCTGTTCCGCGACCCGTCGGTGGCGGTGCTGCCGCGTGCCGGCATCGTGCACCGCCTGGACAAGGACACCAGCGGCGTGATGGTGGTGGCCAAGACGCTGGAAGCGCAGACCGCGCTGGTCGAGCAGCTGGCCGCACGCGACGTGCACCGCCAGTACCTGGCCATCGTGATGGGCGCGCTGGTGGCCGGCGGTACCGCCGATGCCCCGATCGACCGCCACCCGCGCGACCGCCTGAAGATGGGCGTGCGCGAGGACGGCAAGGAAGCGGTGACCCATTACCGCCTGCGCGAGCGCTTCCGAGCGCACACCGCGCTGGAATGCCGCCTGGAAACCGGCCGTACCCATCAGATCCGCGTGCACATGGCGCACCTGCGTCACCCGATCGTGGGTGACCCGCTGTACGGCGGTGCGCTGAAGCTGCCCAAGGGCGCCAGCGACGAGCTGGTGGCCGCGCTGCGCGGCTTCAAGCGTCAGGCGCTGCACGCCGAGACGCTGGAGTTCGTGCACCCGATCACCGGTGAGACGGTGCGCAACACCGCGCCGGTGCCGGCCGACATGCTGCACCTGATGAAGGTGCTGCGCGAAGACAGCGACGCCTTCGCTGCGCGCGAGCGGGATCGCTGGTGATGACGGCCGCGCTGCCGTTGCTGCAGGCGGACTGGCCGGCGCCACCGGGCGTCCATGCACTGACCACGCGTCGGCATGGCGCAGGCATCTCGCCGGCGCCGTTCGCACAGTTCAACCTGGGCAACCGGCACGCGGCCGAAGGGGATACCCCGGCCAACGTCGAGCACAACCGCCAGGTGCTGCAGCAGGGGCTGGCATTGCCCTCGGCACCGCACTGGCTGCGCCAGGTGCACAGCAGCACCGTGCTGCGCTTCACTGCGCCGCCGGTGCCTGGCGTCAGCGAACCGGTGGCGGATGCGGCGGTGACCTCGGTACCGGGCGTGGTGCTGGCGATCCTGACCGCCGATTGCCTGCCGGTGGTGTTCGCCGCAGACGATGGCAGTGAAGTGGGTGCGGCGCATGCCGGTTGGCGTGGGCTGGCCGACGGCATGCTGGAGGCCACCGTGGCCGCCTTGCAGACGCCACCGGCGCGGCTGCGGGCCTGGCTGGGTCCGGCTGCGGGGCCGGCCGACTACGAGATCGGCGAAGAGGTCTACCACGCCTTCGTCGGCCATGATCCGGCTGCTGCAATGGCCTTCGTTGCCACCCGCACGGGCCACTGGAAGGTGGACCTGTTCGCGCTGGCGCGACAGCGGTTGCAGTCTGCGGGCATGGACCCGGCGCAGGTGTATGGCGGTACGGTGTCGACCATGGCCGATCCGGACCTGTATTCGCACCGGCGCGATCGCTGCACCGGCCGCATGGCTACGCTGGCCTGGATTGCCCCCTGACCGCGTCGTTGTTCGCGCGCGTGCTGGGGCCAGCCTTCGCCACCCTGGCGGCCCCGGTGCAGGCGCTGCATGCCGCGCCGTTGCCCTGCCGCTATGTGGGGCAGGCGCGGATCGAGCGTGGACGGCACTGGCTGGTGCCGTTGCTGGCTGCATTGGCGCGGTTGCCGAAGGACGGCGATGCCCTGCCGACCGAGGTGGTGTTCAGCGCGGACGGGCAGGGCGAACGCTGGGCGCGATGCTTCGGCCGCTGGCCGATGGTGTCGCGGCTGTGGGCGCACGAAGGCCGTCTGCGCGAGCAGTTGGGTGCCGTGCGCTTCGAGTTCGACCTGCAGGCGCGTGACGGCGGCATCGACTGGTCGGTACGGCGGGTCTGGGCATTCGGGCTGCTGCCGCTGCCGGCGCGCTGGTTCGGCGGCGTGCGCTGCCGTGAGGCCTGGCACGGCCAGCGCTACACTTTCCTGGTCGACGTGACCTTGCCCTGGGCAGGAGCCCTGATCCGCTATGAAGGCTGGCTTGAAGCGCAGTGAGGCCGCCGCCGGAACCGGCAGCGCGGTGATCGTGTTCGACGGGGTCTGCGCGCTGTGCAACCGCTGGGTAGGTTTCCTGCTGCGTTTCGACCGTACCGGGCGCTATCGCTTCGCGGCGATGCAGGGCACGCAGGGCAGTGCGCTGCTGCGCGCGCACGGGCTGGACCCGCAGGACCCGGCGTCGTTCCTGCTGATCGATGCGCACGGCGCCTGGACTGATACCGACGCGATCCTGCGTGTGCTGGCGGGGCTGGGCGGCGCCTGGCGCTTGAGCGGCGCGCTGCGTGTGCTGCCACGTCGCTGGCGCGATTCGGCGTATCGCATGCTGGCCCGCAACCGCTACCGCTGGTTCGGGCGCCACGACGCCTGCCACCTGCCGACACCCGAACAGGCCGCGCGATTCCTGGATTGACCCAAAAGGGGACGGAGGGGATCAAGTCGTTCATGCATGAACGACTTGATCCCCTACGTCCCCTTTTTCTCAGTCGAGCAGCTGGTAGCCGATGCGGCGGTTCTGTGCGCGACCGCTGTCGCTGCGATTGTCGGCCACCG
This sequence comes from Stenotrophomonas sp. AN71, assembly GCF_050435725.1. NCBI lineage: Bacteria > Pseudomonadati > Pseudomonadota > Gammaproteobacteria > Lysobacterales > Lysobacteraceae > Stenotrophomonas > Stenotrophomonas sp. AN71. The sequence continues at coordinate 328,937 of NZ_JBNDKU010000003.1, forward strand.
GCTGATCCTGCCCGTAGCCGACCGCCACCAGCGTGGTGGGATCCACGCCCAGCGCCTGCAATGCCTGTGACACCGCCTCGGCGCGCTGCACCTTTGGTTTCCGCCGGCGTGTGGCCGGCAGCCGTAGTGACGGTCGGTCAGCCTTCCAGGGCGTCCAGGTAGCTGCGTCGCCAGTGGTTGATGTCGTAGGTGCGCAGGTGTTCCATCATCGCGTGCCAGCGCTCCTTGCGCCTGCGCAACGACATGGTGGCGGCGGTGGCGATGGCGTCGGCCACGCCATCCAGATCGTGCGGGTTGACCAGCAGGGCCTGCTTCAGCTCGTCGGCGGCGCCGGCCAGCAATGACAGCACCAGCACGCCGGGATCCTCCGGATCCTGTGAGGCCACGTACTCCTTGGCCACCAGGTTCATGCCATCGCGCAACGGCGTCACCAGCCCGACCGCCGCTGCCCGGTAGAAGCCGGTCAGCGTGGCGTGGGTGAAGTTCTGGTTGACGTAGCGCAACGGTGTCCAGTCGGGCTCGGCATGGCCACCGTTGATGTGGCCGGCGATCTGTTCCAGCTGGCTGCGCAGCTGCCGGTACTCGGTGACATCGCCGCGCGAGACCGGGGCGATCTGCAGATAGGTCAATGAGCCACGCTGGTCGGGGTGACGCTCCAGGTAGCGTTCGAAGCCGAGGAAGCGTTCGGGCAGGCCCTTGGAGTAATCCAGGCGATCCACGCCGATCGCCAGCTGGCGGTCGCGCAGGCTGGCGCGCAGCTTCTTCACCGTGGCCTTGGAAGCGGCAGTACCGGCCTGGCGCGCGATCAGCCCGGTGTCGATGCCGATCGGGAAGGCCGCGGCACGGAAGCGGCGCCCACCGGGTGCTTCCAGCGCGCCGTTGTCCAGCACGCGGCCGCCACCGAACAGGCGCAGGTAGGTCTGGAAGCGATCGGCATCACGCTGGGTCTGGAAGCCGACCAGGTCGTAGGCATACAGCGCCGAGAACAGGCGCAGGTGATCGGGCATCGCCTGCAGCAGGTCGGCCGAGGGCATCGGAATGTGCAGGAAGAAGCCGATGCGGCAGCCGATGCCGCGCTCTCGCAGCAGCGCGCCGAGCGGGATCAGGTGGTAATCGTGGATCCAGACGATGTCGTCCTCGCGCAGCAGCGGCGCGAGTTTGTCGGCAAACAGTGCATTGACCTTGTGGTAGGTCTCGCGGGTGCCGCGATCATAGTCGACCAGATCCAGACGGAAGTGCAGCAACGGCCACAGCGTGCGATTGGCGAAGCCGTTGTAGTAACCATCGACCTCGCGCTTGCTCAGGTCCAGGGTGACAAACTCGATGTCACCCTCGGTCTGCCGGTGCAGCGTGCCACTGCCGTCGCGCACGCTCTTGCCGCTCCAGCCAAACCACATGCCGCCGCGCTCCTTCAGCGCTGCCAGCAGGCCCACCGCCAGGCCACCGGCACGGTTCTCGCCCGGTACCGCTACCCGGTTTGAAACCACTACCAGACGACTCACGATGCCTCCTGCCAGGACCGCGACAGGCGCATCGCGGCGGTGATCAGGCCGACGTGCGAATAGGTCTGCGGGAAATTGCCCCAGGCTTCGCCGCTGTCGAAGGCCAGATCCTCCGACAGCAGGCCCAGATGGTTGCGCTGCTGCAACAGCGTCTCGAACATTGCACGCGCCTCGTCCATGCGCCCGATCGCCGCCAGCGCGTCGATGTACCAGAAAGTGCAGATGGTGAAGCTGGTTTCGGGCTCGCCGAAGTCATCCGGCGCGACATAGCGATACAGCGAATTGCCATGCTTGAGGTCGCGGCCGATGGCCTCGACGGTGGCGATGAAGCGTGCGTCCATGGCATCGATGAAGCCGATGTCGGCCAGCAGCAGCAGCGAGGCATCCAGGCGATGGCCGCCGAAGGTATCGGTGAAGTGGCCCCGTTCTTCGCTCCACGACTCGCCCATGATACGTGCGTGGATGGTATCGGCACGCTCGCGCCAGTAGCGGGCGCGGTCGTCGCGCTTCAGGCGCACGGCGATCTTGCACAGACGGTCGCAGGCGGCCCAGCACATCGCACTGGTATAGGTGTGCACTTCAGTGCGGCCCCGGAATTCCCACAGACCGGCGTCGGGTACATCGTGCAGGGCGAACGCCTGTTCGCCGAGCGGTTCCAGGCGGGCGAACGTGTGCGCGTCTCCCGGATCCTGCAGGCGCCGATCGAAGAACAACTGTGTGGACGCCAGCACCACGCTGCCGTAGACATCGTGCTGGCGCTGCACCCAGGCCAGGTTGCCGCGACGCACCGGGCCCATACCGCGGTAGCCGGACAGGCTGGGCACTTCGTCTTCGTCCAGCTTGGCTTCAAAACCAATGCCGTACAGTGGTTGCAGGGTGCCGTCAGTGGTAGCCAGATTGAAGATGTAGCCGAGGAACTGTTCCATCGTGCGCGTGGCACCGAGGCGGTTCAGCGCGCGCACCACGAAGGCAGCGTCGCGCAGCCAGCAGTAGCGGTAGTCCCAGTTGCGCACGCTGCCAGGCGCTTCCGGAATGGAGGTGGTCATTGCAGCGATGATCGCGCCGCTGTCCTCGTATTGGCACAGTTTGAGGGTGATCGCGCTGCGGATCACCGCATCCTGCCATTCCAGCGGGATGGACAGATAGCGCACCCACTCGCGCCAGTAATCGCGCGTTCGCTGGAAGGCTTCCTGCACGTAGCCGCTGATCGAGCGGTTGAGCGATTCATCCACGCCCAGGATCAGGTGGACAGGATGGTTGAGCACGAATGGCATGCCCTCGCGGACCATGCGTACCGGAACGTCGGTGGTCAGGCGCAGCACGTGCTCGGGGAGGATCCAGCGCACGTGGTTGCTGCCCCAGGTGGATTCGGGTACCCGGGCACCCCAGTCGGCCAAGGGCCGTGCGCGCACGGTAATGCGTGGGCTGCCGGCCAGCGGCCGCACCTGACGGATCAGGCTGACCGGGCGATAGAAGCGATCGTTCTGCCGCCAGCGTGGGGCGAAGTCGAGGATTTCCAGCGCACCGCCGTGCACATCGCGCAGCACGGTACGCAGGATCGCGGTGTTGGTGAGGTATTCCTGTTCGCTGTCGGCGAAATCCTCCAGCTCGATGGCGAAATCGCCGCCGGTCTGCTGGTTGGGGCCGAGCAGGGCACAGAAGGTGGGGTCGCCGTCGAAGGTGGGCAGGCAGCTCCAGACAACGCGGGCCTGTTTGTCGACCAGGGCGCCGAAGCTGCCGTTGCCGACCACGCCCAGATCAAGATCGGGTTGGGTCATCACGCGGTACATCTCGGTTGCGGCCGTGGGGTGGCCGGGGTCAATAGGCATTCTCACGCAGCCAGGCGTGCACGCTGCGTATGTCAGGCAGGGCGAACACTGCCGCGCTGGGCTCACGTTCGCCGACCAGCACGCTCCAGCCATGCTGGGTATTGGCGGCGTCGAAGCCGAACTCATCGGTCAGGTCGTCGCCGAGGAACACCGGCAAGCGGCCACGGAAGGGCAGGTACTGCATCATCCGGCGCACTGCACGGCCTTTGTCGGTGCCCACGGGCACGAACTCGACCACATGGTCGCCTGGTTGCAGGCGGTAGCTGGTACGGCCCCGCACGTGGCGATCGGCGAAGGCGCGGACATCGCTGGCTGCGTGCGGCGCCCCCCGCCAGTGCAGGGCCAGGCCAACACCCTTGTCCTCGATCAATACGCCGGGATGGCCGTGGGCGAAGCGCATCGCCTGTTGGTGCAGCGCGTGCAGCCATTCGGCGGTGTCGTCGTCGTGCTCGTCGCGCAGGACATGCCCGTCGTGGCCACGCAGTTCGTGGCCGTGCAGGCCGGCGGCAGGCAGTTGCAGGGGAGCGAACAGCTGGTCCAGCTGTTCGAGCGGGCGGCCACTGACCAGTGCCACGGCACCTTCCAGGCGGTCGCTGATGCGGCCGATGGCTTCACGCACATCCGGCAGCAGCTGCACGGCATCCGGGCGTGCAGCGAATTCGATCAACGTACCATCGACATCGAGGAACAACGCACAGGCGTCGTCCAGCAAAGGCGGTGGCGGACGCAGGGGGAGCGATTCAGCCATGACGCCCAGCTTGCCAGCGTGAGCGTGTACGTGGGGTCGAGGGCAGGCTACTGCCTTGCTTCGATGAGTGCCGACCGTTGGCCGGCACGATGGTCGGCCTGCATTGAATCCAGGCAGTGCGGACCAACGGTCCGCACCCACCCAATGCGAATCCGCGCCCAGAGCAATCAGAACGTGTAGCGGACGCGGCCGTAGTAGTACGCGCCGTTGCTGCCGATCGGCGACAGCACGTCGTAGGGCAGGTTGCCGAAGTAGTGGATATCGCTGTTGGATCGATCCGGGTAGTTGTCGGTGAGGTTCTGCCCGCCAATGGCCACGCTCCAGCGCGGGGTGATGCGGTATTCGACTTCCGCATCCAGCTGCCATTCGGCCTGGTAGGTCTGGCGCGGGATGTAGCCGTCGCCGAAGTTGAACACGCGGGTGACGCTGCCATAGCGGTTCACCCGGCTGCTCAGCGACCAGTGGTCGTTGCTCCAGGCCGCCGAGAAACTGCCACGCGTGCGCGGCGTGGCATCGGTGAGGGTGTTGGTCTCCTCGATGCCGAACAGCACGTAGCTGGGGTTCAGCGCCTGCAGCTGCGCCGGCGTGGCCAGCACGTTCTTCAGTGTGGTCTTGGTGTAGGCGTAGGTACTGGTCAGCAGCAGTTGACCATCGCCCAGCGACTGGCGCCAGTTGCTCACCAGCTCTGCGCCACGGGTGCGGGTATCGGCGGCGTTGACGAAGAAGCTGGCGCTCTGCAGGCCGCTGACGCCGTAGTTCGCGGCCACGTAGTTGGTCAGTGCGTCGCCGGTGATGCTCTCCGACAGCGCGATGCGGTCGTCGATGTCGATCTGGAAGAAGTCCAGCGACAGGTCGAAGTGCTCGCCGATGCGGCTGGTGAAGCCGAGCGAAGTGTTGAGCGATTTCTCCGGCTTCAGGTCACGCGCACCGAGCCCGCGTGCGATCGGATTGTTGACCGACAGCAGGCGGCCCTGTACCAGCTGGCCACCGGCGTTGTAACCGGTGGAGGTGGATTCGTAGCCGATCTGCGCCAGCGACGGCGCGCGGAAGTTGTTGGAGATGGCGCCACGCAGGGCGAACGCGGGGGTGAATTCGTAGCGCAGACCGAGCTTGCCAGTCAGTTCGCCACCGAAGTCATCGCTGTGCTCGTAGCGTGCAGCCAGATCGGTGGAGAACTTCTCGCCGAACTGGCTGGACAGGCTGGCATAGGCGCTGGCCACGTCGCGCGACAGCGTGGCCGCGTCCTGCGGGGTCAGACCGCCGCCGGCCTGCGAACCGGTCGGGCGATCGGTGTACGGGCCTGCGGCATAACTGGCCGGGTCACCCGGACGGGTCTGGTAGCGCTCGTGGCGTGCTTCCACGCCCAGGCCGAGCGTGTGGCTGATGCTCTCGCTCTGGGTGAATACACGGCTCAGGTCGAGGTTGCCGACGGTCTGCGCGTACTCGTAGTCGGCGGTCTTGAAGCGGGTCGGACTGGTCGGGCCCAGCGAGGCGTTGAGCGAATCACGCAGGCGGTAGGTGAAGTCGTTCTGGCCGTAATCCAGGCTGCCGTCATAGCTCCACTCGCCCCACTGGCCACGCACGCCGGCCACGGCCTGCACGTCGCGGTTCTCGCCTTCGGAGATCGGCCGGTAGCCGTTCGGATAGACCTGCTTCCAGTTGGCATCGCCGTCGGGGTAGCGGAAGTAGTTCGCGCCTTCGGTGTCACGCTGGTTGAAGGTGCCGAACGCGTAGAAGGTGGCGGTCTGGCCGACCGGGATCTCGGTGTTCAGCCACAGGTTGATGTCCTTGCTCTTGCCATCGCCCAGCACGTAGTTGCGCTTGCCCTGCAGCGCCAGGTTGTCCGGCGTCTGGTCCCACGGCGGAATCTGGTCGAAGCCGGCGCGGTTGGTGCCGTTGCGGTGCTTGTACTCCAGTCCGACGCGCAGGAAGCCGCCATCCTCGCCCAGCGAGGTGCCGACCTTGGCACTGATGTTGCCGGTCTGGCCGTCGGTGAGGGTGCGCCCGATCGGCTTGAGGTCGGTGTGGTTGGCACCGTAGCTGGCTTCGATCTCGCCACCGTCGCCGCCGTTGTCGAGGATCACGTTGATCACGCCAGCGACCGCGTCGGAGCCATACAGCGCACCGGCGCCATCGCGCAGTACTTCGATGCGCTTGATCGCGCTGACCGGGATCGAATTGAAGTCGACCGGGGTGGTGCCCTTGCCGATCTTGCTGTCGGTGTTGACCAGCGCGGTGTGATGACGGCGCTTGCCATTGACCAGCACCAGCAGCTGGTCCGGTGACAGGCCACGCAGCTGTGCGGCACGCACGTGGTCGGCGCCGCCGGAGTTGGACTGGCGCGGGAAGTTGAACGACGGCAGCAGCGCCTGCAGCGCACTGCCCAGTTCACCGTTGACCACGCCGGCCTTGCGGATGTCCTCGGCGGTGAGCACATCCACCGGGGAGGTGGATTCGAGCACGGTGCGGTCGGCGGCGCGGGTGCCGGTGACGATCACCGTGTCCAGGTTGGTGGCGTCCTGGGCCAGGGCCGGGACGGCGGCGGAGGAAAGCGCGAGGGCGATGGCGAGGCCGAGCGGCGACACGGAGGGACGGGCGGACATGGGGGCTCCAGCAACAACGACGGCGGGGAAGGGGAGATGTTTTCACTTACATCCATCCGGATGAAGCGATATATTATCTTCGCGTGATGACCGGTGCCGATGCAAGCCCCTGCCGGTCCGGCATGAGCTGATGCCCTGTCGGCATCAGCACGCCGGGCCGGTGGCGCTGTACGCTGCCGGCTCGCCCTGTCCCCCTTCCCCGGAGCTGTACCGATGAAACACCTTGGCCTCGTCTTCGCCGTGCTGCTGGCCACCAGTGGTTGCGCCAGCCTGTCCTCGCAGGCGCCCAGTGCTTATGCCACCGCCGCCACCGCCGAACTGAAGGGCGATGCCGCGCGTCCGTCCGCCGGCCACGGCTGGGTGCGCAGCGAGCTGTATTTCGGAGTGGGCGAGGAGCAGGGCGCGGGCAACCGTCCGCAGGCCGACACCATCAGCGAGGCGCAGTGGCGCACCTTCCTGGACAAGGAAGTGACCCCGCGCTTCCCGGATGGCCTGACCGTGTTCGATGCCTACGGCCAGTGGCTGTTCCGCGGCGATGCCGCGCCCAACCGCCTGCGCACCAAGGTGCTGGTGGTGCTGCATGAGGACACCCCGCAGCGTCGCGCCGATATCGAAGCGATCCGCCTGGCGTGGAAGCAGCAGACCAAGCATCAATCGGTGCTGTGGTCGCGGCAGCCGGTCGAGGTATCGTTCTGAGTTGAAGGTGCCGCTGCGGTGCCGCAGGGAGCGATGATGAAACACAGGGAATGCGTGCTGGGCCTGCTGCTGGCAGGACTGCTGGCACCGTCGGCGCAGGCGAGTGGCGACGATGGCGAAATGCTGCGGTTCCAGGTGGCCACTCACGTGCAGGCGCATGCCGATCCGCAGCAGGATGGCAGCATCGCGGTGCAGCTGTCGCCGTCGGGCAAGCGCCAGGTGCTGGCGGGCGCGGCGGATGCCGACGGCAATTCGCGGTGGTCTCTTGAAGACGTCGATTTCGATGGCTATCCGGAACTGGTCGTACGCGCATCGGTGGGCATGGTCAACGAGGCGGTGACGGTGTACCGGTTCGATCCGGCCAGTGCTTCGTATCGCGCACTGCAGGCTGAAACCCACGGCAAAGACAGCTGCGGTGACCTGATGGGGCTGAGCGTGGACGTTGCCACCCGCACCCTCACCAGCAGTTGCCGCAGCGGCCCGATGTGGTACGCCGACCAGTACCGGTTCGCGGGTGCGAAGCCTTACCTGTACCGCGCCGAGAACGTGTTGATGCTGGGCGATACATTGAACGCCGCGCTGCGGTGGGAACAGACCGAAGAACAGGGCCCGCTGGCGGTCTGGCGCACCTATGATCCTGCCGGCCGTGTGCTGGAGAGCGCGATTGCCGATGGCCTGGGTGCACCGCCCGATGGACCGCTGCAGGGTCAGCAGGCCTCTGTGGTGGCGGCTCGCCTGTTCCTGTTCGACCGGCCCGGCGCATCCAGCACCAAGCGCTACCTGGTGCAGGGCGACCGCGTGGAACTGTTGGATGAACAGGACGGCTGGGTGAAGCTGCGCTACCGCAACCCGAAGCAGGGCGCGGTGGTGGGTTGGATCAACGTCAACGACTAAAAAAAGGGGACGGAGGGGATTAAATCGTTTGTGGCACAAACGATTTAATCCCCTCCGTCCCCTTTTTTGCGGAGGCATCACTTCCTCGGGTCTAGCCTCGGACGTTTCCCTGTTCGAGGATGTATCCGATGAGCAAGCGCGTGGCCGAAATCGTGGTGGACGCCCTGCAGCAGGCCGGTGTCCGCCGTTGCTACGGCATCGTGGGCGATACGCTCAACCATGTGACCGATGCGATGCATGGCAGTGACATCGCCTGGGTGCACGTACGGCATGAGGAAGTAGCAGCCTTTGCCGCCGGCGCCGATTCGCTGGTCAGCGGCGAGCTGACTGCCTGCGCCGGTTCCTGCGGGCCCGGCAGCCTGCATTTCATCAACGGCGTGTTCGAGAGCAATCGCAACCGTGCGCCGATGGTGCTGATCGCCAGCCAGGTAGTGACCAGCGAGCTGGGCATGGAATTCCCGCAGGAAGTGGACTTCAAGGCGGTGTACGCCAGTTGTTCGGTGTTCTGCGAGCAGGTGCACAGCGCCGAGCAGGCACGGCGCGTGGTCACACTTGCCTGCCAGGCGGCCATCAGCCGCCGCGGTGTGGCCGTGGTGATCCTGCCGGCTGATATCAGCCAGGCCGAGGTGAAGCATGATGTGCCGTTCTCGGTGCACTACACCCAGCCGGTGCTGCGTCCTTCCGACGCCGAACTGCAGCGCATCGCTGAGCTGCTGGGGCAGGGCAAGCGCATCGGTGTCTATGCCGGCGCTGGTTGCCAGGGCGCGCACGCGCAGCTGCTGGAACTGGCCCGACGCCTGCAGGCGCCGGTCGCGCATACCTCGCGTGCCAAGGACTTCGTCGAGCCGGGCAACCCGTACAACATGGGCATGACCGGCATCTTCGGCATCGAATCCGGCTTCCACACACTGATGGCATGCGACACGCTGCTGCTGCTCGGGGCCGACTTCGCCTGGGGCCAGTTCTACCCGGACAAAGCGACGATCATCCAGGTTGATCGTGATGGCAGCCATCTTGGCCGCCGCCACCCGGTAGGCCTGGGCGTGGTCGGCGACATCGCGCCGACACTGGATGCGTTGCTGCCGATGCTGCCGCCGCGCGAGGACAGCGCGTTCCTTGAGGAGTGCATCGAGCGCCGCGACAAGGCATTGAAGAAGCGCGAGCAGGAAGAGCAACCAGGCGAAGGTGAGTTGATTCATCCGCAGCACCTGACTGCATTGCTGTCCAGGCACGCGACGGACGATGCGTTGTTCACTGCTGACGGTGGCTCGCCGATGGTGTGGGTGCTGCGGCATGTCCGGGTCAATGGCAGGCGTCGCACGCTGACCAGTCTGCTGCACGGCACGATGGCCAACGCGATGCCGCAGGCGCTGGGCCTGCAGAAGGCATTCCCGGGACGACAGGTGATCTCGCTGTCCGGCGATGGTGGCCTGTCTATGCTGCTGGGCGATCTGTTGACCGCCGTGCAGGAGAACCTGCCGATCAAGGTGGTGGTGTTCAACAACGGGTCGCTGAATTTCGTCGAGCTGGAGCAGAAGGTGGAAGGCCTGCTGGACAACTACACCGATCTGAAGAACCCCGACTTCGGCCGCCTGGCCGAGGTGATCGGCTTCCACGGCCGCACCGTCACGCGCAGCGAGGAGCTGGAGGAAGCGGTGCTGGACTTCCTGTCCCAGCGCGGTCCCGCACTGCTGGACGTGCACACCAGCCGCGCCGAGCTGGTGATGCCACCGCAGATCGAGGCCAAGCAGGTCGCGGGCACGGCGCTGTATGCGGCCAAGGCGGTGTTGAACGGCCGCTTCGACGATGTGAAGCACCTGCTGGTGGACAATTTCCTGAAGAAGTAGGGGGGCGATGCAGGGCTGCGCCCTGCACCCGCTACAAGCCAGAGCCAGAGCAGAAGCTGGTTTCCTGGGGGATGGCGGGGTGGGGGGGGGGGGGGGGGGGGGGGGGGGGGGGGGGCGGGGGGGGGCGGGGGGCGCGCCCCCCGCGCCCCCCCCCCCCCCCCCCCCCCCCCCCCCCCCCCCCCCCCCACCCCGCCTTCGACAGACTCCTGCGATCTGCAGTAGATCCACGCCATGCGTGGATGAACGAAAGAATGACCGGAATGATCTTCTGTAGAGCCGAGCCATGCTCGGCTCGGAGGCTTCGCGTACGGCAGCCGAGCGTGGGCTAGGAGCTACAACGAGAGCCAGCCTTTGCTTTTGATCTTTTGATTCTCTTCCGTGGCTGGTACGCGCAGGAAACTATCAGGGGCCGGGCGGGTTGGGTTGCGCAGGACCGTTGGCGCCATGGATGGCGCCATCGAGCCCCCAGGGATGGGTTTACGGCGTGTCCTGCGCAGCCCAACCCGCCCGGCCCATTCCGACAAACCCGCTTTCGGCGACCAACCCAGCCACGAGGGGCTCCGCCGTTGGCTGGAACCCATCATTCCACCGTGGAATTGGCGCGCCGGCCCCGCTGGGCCTACCATCGGCGGTCCCCACCCCCACCGCCCCTTCCATGTCCGCTCCCGCTTCCGCCGCACCGCGCCGCTGGTTCGTCGCTGGCGACTTCAATGGCTTCTTCGGCCTGGTCGTCGACAATCTCTCCATCCTCGGCTTCATCGCCATGGCCCTGGTCGGGATCTTCCAGTTCCCCGCCGACGTGGTATTCGGCCGCATGTTCCCCGGCACCGCCTTTGGCGTGCTGGTCGGCAACCTGCTGTACACGCTGATGGCGCGGAGGTTGGCGGCACGCACCGGTCGCGACGACGTCACCGCGATGCCACTGGGCCTGGATGCACCGACCAGCATCGGCATGGCGCTGCTGGTGCTCGGCCCGGCCTTCCTCGCCTTCAAGCAGCAGGGCATGGACCCGCACGCTGCGGGCATCGCCACCTGGCAGCTGGGCATGGCCGCGCTGGTCATCATGGGCGTGCTCAAGTTCGTGCTGTCGTTCTTCGGCGAAGCGGTCACCCGTGCACTGCCGCGTGCCGCGCTGCTGGGCTCCATTGCCGGCATCGCGCTGGTGCTGATGGGCCTGCTGCCTTTGCTGGAAACGCTGCGCTCGCCGCTGGTCGGCTTCACCACGCTGGGCCTGCTGCTGTACGTGCTGATCGCCAAGGGCAAGCTGCCGGTGCGAGGCCCGGGCGTGCTGCTGGCCTTCGTGTTCGGTACCGCGCTGTATTACGGGCTGGGCCTGGCCGGGCTGGGCGCACCGGGCTTCCATGTGCCGGCGTGGGTGCCGCCGCAGGTGGTGCTGCCGCTGCCGACGCTGGGCTTCCTCGACGGCCTGCCCACCGCGATGACCTACCTGCCGTTGCTGCTGCCGTTCGGCCTGCTGATGGTGGTCGGTGGCATCAATGTGTCCGAGAGTGCGCGCGCGGCCGGCGATGACTACCGCACCCGCGACATTCTGCTGGTGGAAGCGGTGGCCACGCTGGTGGCCGGTGTCTGCGGCGGCGTGGCGCAGACCACGCCGTATATCGGCCAACCAGCCTACAAGCACATGGGCGCACGCAGCGGTTATACGCTGCTGACCGGCCTGTTCGTCGGCATCGGCGGCATGCTCGGCATCATCTCCGGGCTGGTGCAATGGCTGCCGCTGGCGGTGCTGGCGCCGATCATCGTGTACGTGGCCATCGACATCACCACGCAGGCGTTCCAGGCCACGCCGCGCCACCACACCGGCGCGATGGTGTTCGGTTTCCTGCCGTCGGTGGCCTATCTGCTGGCGATCAAGGCGCCGGGCTGGATCGCACCGGACCAGCTGCCGCAGCTGCTGACCAAGCTCGACGGCCACGGATTGCCCGAACTGGCGGTGATCTTCACCCTCGGCAACGGCTTCATCATCACCTCGATGCTGTGGATCTCGGCGGTGGCGGCGATGGTGGATGGCCGCCTGCGTCGTGCCTGCGGGTTCCTGCTGGTGGCCGCCGGTCTGACCCTGTTCGGCCTGATCCATTCGGTGGACCCGCGCGGCGGCATCTACCTGCCCTGGGACCTGGAGGGCCTGGCGCGCATCATCAGCTGGCAGTTCGCGGGCGCCTATGTGGCGCTGGCGCTGCTGCTGGGCCTGCTGTCGCTGCAGAAGCAGCCGGTGAAGCCGCTGGGTGACAACCACTGATCCGCGGTAATGCCGGCCAGCGGCCTGCACTACCGGGCTGAATCCAGCTCCGGGTAGTGGCGGAAGATGCCGTTGGTATTGAACGGCAGCCGTCGCTCCGAAGCCAGATAGGCGGCGATGTTCGGCCGCTTCGCCACCCGCTCCTGCAGCGCGCGCAGCAGGGGCAGGGTGGGGCCGAGCGCCTGCATGCGGCGCGGGAACATGTAGTCCAGCCCACTCAGCAGCTGGAACAGCGACAGATCCACGTAGGAATGCTCGCGCAGCGCATGGCGGCCGCCATTGGCCGCCAGTACCTGCTCGAAGTAGCCGAGGTACTTCGGCAATCGCTCGCTGCGCAGCGCCGTCGCGCGCGCCTTGGCCTCGGTCTTCTGCTCCTCGTAATACTTCGACGCGGCGATCGGATGGTGGGTGTCGTGCACTTCCGCCACCAGATCGGCGATGGTCAGCTGCAACTGCAGCGCCTGCATCCGCCGCGAGGCCGCCTGCGGCACCAGGTCCAGCGTCGGGCCGAGAAAATCGAGGATGGCCGAGACCTGTGCAATCACGTGTCGTCTCGCCTTCAGGAACGGCGGCGCGAATGGTTGCGCGCCTTCGCTGCCACCGTCGAGAAACGGCTGCATCACGGCATCGCCATGCACCCGCGCCATGTCGATGTAGTCCGCCCCGGCGTCTTCCAGTGCCAGGCGCACGAATTCGCCACGGCCCTGGATGCCGGTCCAGTAGTACAGCGCGTACTGCATGGCAGCGTCCCCACACGATGAGACGCACAGCCTCGCGCAGGGTGTGCAAAGCAGGCGTGAGCGCGCCGTCCAACCCCAACGCCAGCGGAACGCGCGGGGAACCCGCTGGAATCGAGCGGGTCACACCCTTTCCATGCAGGTGAAAAACGAGGGACTGCATCATGCAGAGTGGAAAGGCGGTATGGCCCTGGGTGCTGGGCGTGGTGGTGATCGGTGGCGCGGGTGGATGGCTGTTCCGCGATCAGTTGAAGAGCCTGGCAGACGGCGTTTCGGTGCCGGTGCAAGCAACGCCTGCCAGCAGTGCAGCGCCGCCGCAACCCGATGCGGGCGCAGCGCCGGCACCAGCAGCGCCTCAGATCAGGCACCCACTGGCGGCCGAGGCGGCGGCTGACCCCGCGCTGCCGAAGCTGGCCGACAGCGATGCGGCTGCCTGGGGGGCGTTGAGCCAATTGTTCCAGGGCGAGGGCGCGCTGACCCTGCTGCTGCGCGATCATCTGATCCAGCGCCTGGTGACCCAGGTCGACAACCTCGACAAGCCCAGCGTACCGCCGACGGCGCTGGCTGCGCGGCCGTTGCCAGGCAGCCTCCAGGTGGAACCTGGCGAGGGCGGCGAGCGCATTGCCGCCGCCAACGCGGCACGCTATGCGCCGTACGTGCAGGCATTCAGCGCGCTCGACCCCGCAGCGACGGCAACGGCCTACAAGCGCTTCTACCCGCTGATCCAGCAGGCCTACGTCGATCTGGGCCGGCCCGAAGGCTATTTCAACGATCGCCTGGTGGCGGTGATCGACCATCTGCTGGATACCCCGGAACTGGCGCAGCCACCGGCGGTACAACGCGATGAACGCGGCCGCTACCGCTTCGTCGATCCCGCCCTGCAGTCGCGCTCGATCGGCCAGAAGGCCCTGCTGCGCATGGACGTGGCGCAGGCGCGGGCGGTGAAGCAGCAGCTGCGGGCCATCCGCAGCGCGATCACGCGTTGAGCCCCCCGCCACGCGGAACTGATCGGGATCAACGCGCTGACCACACCCGCTCCGGCATGCTGGCCGCAGGCTGACTGGCCTGGGGGTGCAGTCGCAGCCACCCTTGAAACCGGGTGGGGCAACCGCATCTTTCCAGCATCGCCGGCGCGGGCCGGCCCTGATGACCGATGAGGATTCGCAATGCGGATGGACAAGCTCACTTCGCGTTTCCAGCAGGCGCTGGCAGACGCACAGTCGCTGGCCGTGGGCCGCGACAACAGCATCATCGAACCGGTTCACCTGTTCACTGCGCTGCTGGACCAGCAGGGCGGCAGCACGCGCCCGCTGCTGGCCCAGGCCGGGGTGAACGTGCCGGTGCTGCGCGAGCGCCTGACCGAGGCGCTGGATGCACTGCCCAAGGTGTCCGGCCAGGCCGGTAATGTTTCGATGGGCAATGACCTGGGCCGGCTGCTGAACCAGACCGACAAGCTGGCCCAGCAGCACGGTGATGCCTTCATCGCCAGCGAGTGGTTCGTGCTCGCCGCGCTGGATGATGGCGGCACGCTGGGCATGGCGCTGCGCGCCGCCGGTGCCGACAAGACCCGCCTGCAGGCCGCGATCGACACGCTGCGTGGCGGCGAGAACGTGCAATCGGAGAACGCCGAGGAGCAGCGGCAGGCGCTGGAGAAATACACCATCGACCTGACCGCGCGCGCCGAAAGCGGCAAGCTCGATCCGGTGATCGGCCGCGATGAAGAGATCCGCCGCACCATCCAGGTGCTGCAGCGCCGGACCAAGAACAACCCGGTGCTGATCGGCGAACCCGGCGTGGGCAAGACCGCGATCGTGGAGGGCCTGGCCCAGCGCATCATCAACGACGAAGTGCCTGAAGGCCTCCGCGGCAAGCGCGTGCTGTCGCTGGACATGGGCGCGCTGATCGCCGGCGCCAAGTTCCGTGGTGAATTCGAGGAGCGCCTGAAGGGCGTGCTCAACGATCTGGCCAAGAGCGAAGGGCAGATCATCCTGTTCATCGACGAGCTGCACACGATGGTCGGTGCCGGCAAGGCCGATGGTGCGATGGACGCGGGCAACATGCTGAAGCCGGCGCTCGCCCGCGGCGAACTGCATTGCGTCGGTGCCACCACGCTGGACGAGTACCGCAAGTACATCGAGAAGGATGCCGCACTGGAACGCCGCTTCCAGAAGGTGTTCGTGGGCGAGCCGTCGGTGGAGGACACCATCGCGATCCTGCGCGGCCTGAAAGAGAAGTACGCGGTGCACCACGGGGTGGAGATCACCGATCCGGCCATCGTCGCCGCAGCCACGCTGTCCAATCGCTACATCACCGACCGTCAGCTGCCGGACAAGGCCATCGACCTGATGGACGAGGCCGCCTCGCGCCTGCGCATGGAGATCGACTCCAAGCCGGAGGAGCTGGACCGGCTGGAACGCCGGGTGATCCAGCTGAAGATCCAGCGCGAGATGCTGAAGAAGGAAAAGGACGAGGCCTCGCGCCAGCGCCTTGCCGACCTGGAGAACGACATCGAGGCGCTGGAGCGCGAGTTCTCCGACCTCAATGAAATCTGGAAGTCGGAGAAGGCCGCGCTGCAGGGCGCAACCAAGATCAAGGAGCAGGTCGAGCAGGCCAAGCTGGAACTGGAAGCCGCGCAGCGTCGCCAGGATTTCGCCCGCATGAGCGAGATTCAATATGGCGTTCTGCCGCAGCTGGAAAAGCAGCTGGCGGCTGCCCAGGAAGTGGAGAACCACGACTTCAAGCTGGTGCAGGACCGGGTGACCGACGAGGAAATCGCCGAGGTCGTTTCGCGCTGGACCGGTATTCCCGTCAACAAGATGCTTGAAGGCGAGCGTGACAAGCTGCTGCGCATGGAAGACGTGCTGCACAACCGCGTGGTCGGCCAGGAAGAGGCGATCAAGGTGGTGTCCGACGCGGTGCGCCGTTCGCGTGCGGGTCTGTCCGATCCGAATCGCCCGGCCGGTTCGTTCCTGTTCCTCGGCCCGACCGGTGTCGGCAAGACCGAGCTGTGCAAGTCGCTCGCCGAATTCCTGTTCGACAGTGCCGACGCAATGATCCGCATCGACATGAGCGAGTTCATGGAGAAGCACAGCGTCGCCCGCCTGATCGGTGCGCCTCCGGGCTATGTCGGTTACGAGGAAGGCGGCTACCTGACCGAGGCGGTGCGTCGTCGCCCGTATTCGCTGATCCTGCTCGATGAGGTGGAGAAGGCACACCCGGATGTGTTCAATATCCTGCTGCAGGTGCTGGACGATGGCCGCCTGACCGATGGCCAGGGCCGCACCGTGGACTTCCGCAACACCGTCATCGTGATGACCTCCAACCTGGGCTCACACCAGATCCAGGACATGAGTGGCGATGACAGCCCGGAGGCCTACACGCAGATGAAGGCGGCGGTGATGGGCGTGGTGCAGGCGCACTTCCGCCCGGAATTCATCAACCGGCTGGACGACATCGTCGTGTTCCACCCGCTGGACAAGCAGCAGATCAAGCAGATCGCACGCATCCAGATGCGTGGGTTGGAAAAGCGCCTGGCCGAGCGGGGCCTGAAGCTGGTGGTGTCCGATGCGGCATTCGATCTGCTCGGCAACGTGGGTTTCGATCCGGTCTACGGCGCGCGTCCGTTGAAGCGGGCGATCCAGGCACAGCTGGAAAACCCGCTGGCGCAGAAGATCCTGTCTGGCGCCTTCGTCAACGGCGACGTCATCGAAGTCGGCAACGACGGCGGTCACCTGGTGTTTGCCAAGGCGTGAATCACGGCGGGGCACTGCCTGGGCGCAGTGCCCCGTTTCCCGCGGGTAGCGCCGGGCCATGCCCGGCGACCCTTCAGAAGCGGTGCGTGTAACCGCTCATCAGCCCGAACTGGTTCGGCTTCTGCACGATCGGGCTGTCGGCGGCATCGCCAAGCAGGCGCGTGCCTTCGGCCGAGATGTACCAGCTGCCGTTGCGGCCCACGCGCTGGCTCCACTTCAGGCCGACGCCGGCACTGACCAGGCCGGCCTTCGGTTTGTGCTCAGCAAAGCCGGTACGCGTGGCCTGCTCCGGGCTGACGCCGTACCAGGTCTGCATGTAGCCGCGGTTGCCGTAGTCGGTGGAGACACTGCCACTGACCACGCCGCCGGCGAGGTCGAACAGCGGCATCATCAGGCTCAGGTGCATCTGCTGCGTGGCCAGGCCGTTGTCGCCCTTGTCTTCATCCTTGCGGGTGAACTGCCAGGTGCCACTCAGCACGGCCTCGCCCAGCGTATATCCAGCCGAGATGCCGACCAGGGGACGGGTATCGATATCACCCATGCCGCGCAGGAAGTCCGAACCACCCAGCAGCGAGTCCTTGTCCTTGCGGATGCCGCTGGCACCGACATACGCCCGCACGCGTGTATGGTCGCCGATGGCGGTGCCCCAGCCGATGCCACTGGTGCCCAGAAACCAGCCCCCCGGCGAGGTGACATCGAAGGACAGCGACGGCGTCGCACGGTACTCCTCGCTGCCGCTGTAGCGCGGCGTTACGCCACCACCGGCGGCGACTTCGAAGGTCCAGTGGTCATCCTTGGCATGGGCGATCGGTGCTGCAAGCAGCGGCAGCAGGGCCAGGCAGAGCAGGGCGGGGGAACGGCGAAGCTGGGACATGGAAACTCTCGGCAATGGGAGGAAAGCAGCACGCGCATCCGGCGGGTGCTGCAGGGTCGCTAGCGTGGCGATGCGCCAGCGACCGATCCGTCCGCAGTTGTGCGGGAGTTGTAAGCAACTGTAATCGCGCCCCGAGGCGTTCAGCTGGCAGCCAGTGGCCAGTGCACTTCCAGGCGTGCGCCACCGAGCGTGGCGCGGCCGATGCGCAGCTCGCCCTGATGTCGCGCAGCAATACGGCCGACGATCGCCAGGCCCAGGCCGAAGCCGCCGGTATCGCGGCTGCGGCTGTCATCAAGGCGGGTGAACGGGCGCACCACTTTTTCGCGGTCGGCCTCGGCGATGCCGGGGCCGTCGTCGTCCACCCGCAGGCAGGCTCGGTCGGCAACACCGACCAGCGACACTTCCACCTGCGCGCGCGCGTGGCGCAGTGCGTTGCCCACCAGATTGCTCAGCGCCAGCTGCAGCAGGCGCGGCTCAGCATCCACCCGTGGCAGCGCGCTGGGCTGCACGCGCAGCACCACGCCAGCGCGTTCGGCATCGCGCTGTGCGTCGGCCAGGCAGGCCTGCAGCCAGTCGTTGGCTTCGATGCGCTGCAGTGGCTCACCTTCGCTGGGGTGTTCCAGCCGCTCGTAGGCCAGCAGCTCGCTGACCAGCCGGTCGAGCTCGGCGAGGTCGCCGTGCAGGCCCTGCGCCAGGCGCGCGCGGCGCGCCGGGTCATCGCTGTCCTGCATCAGGTCCAGGCCGAAGGCCACGCGCGCGATGGGCGTGCGCAGTTCATGCGAGATCGCATGGGTCAGGTCGCGCTGGCGCTGCACCAGTTCGGCCACGCGCGCAGCCATGCGGTTGGAGTGTTCGACGATGACGCGGATCTGCGAGCGCGGTGACACCTGCGCGCGCGCCTGCAGGTCGCCGGCGCCGATGCGGTCGGCATGCACGCGCAGGGCGTCCAGATCGCGCCAGAGCAGGCGCGACCAGGCGTACAGGCACAGTCCGAACAGCGCCAGCATCACCGAGTATGCGACCAGCGTCAGGTACAGCGAGGTGGGAGGTTCACCGGGCAGATGCAGCTGCAGCCAGGGGCCGTCGGGGTGTGCAGGATCCAACGGCGCCCAGACGATCTCGAACTTCTGCCGGGCGATCATCCCGTTGCGTTGCAGCTGCTGCTGTTCTTCCGGTGTGATCGGCGGCGGTGCGGCCAGCAACGCCAACGCGATGCCGTAGTGCGGTTGCCACTGCGCCAACTGGTGTTGCTGTGCGGTTTCGTCCTTGCCCTGCAGCCCTTGACGCAGCGCGTAAAGTTGGCCGCGCACTTGTTCGGCGAAGATCTGTTGCTGGGTGGGGAGATAGATGCGGTTGAAGATCAGGTTGATCAGCAGCAGGGTAATCAGGAAGCTTGCGCCGACCAGCAGCCACAGGCGCAGGAACAGCCGCTTCATGCCGACCAGGCCGCTGGATTGAACTGGTAGCCGCGGCCCCACACGGTCTTGATCCGCCGCGGCTCGCGTGCATCGTCGCCGAGTTTGCGGCGCAGCTTGCCGATGCAGACGTCGACGCTGCGGTCCAGGCCGTCGAAGCCGATGCCACGCACCGCCTGCAGGATCTGGTCGCGCGACAGGATCTGTCCGGGTTGGCTGGCCAGCAGCCACAGGATCTCGAATTCGGTGGTGCCCAGTTCAACGGCGGCGCCGTGCAGATGTACTTCCCGCTGCATGCGGTCGATCAGCAGTTGCCCATGCATCAGCCGACAGGGCGTGCCGGTGTTGCTGCTGCCGTGGCGGCGGCGCAACAGGGCGCGCAGGCGGGCCAGCAGCAGGCGGGGCTCGACCGGCTTGTGCACGAAGTCGTCGGCGCCTGATTCCAGGCCCAGCACCTGCTCGATGTCGTCCTCGCAGGCGGTCAGCATCAGGATCGGCACGTCGGAGAAGCCGCGGATCTGCCGGCACACGTCGATGCCGCCGAGCCCGGGCAGCATCAGGTCCAGCACCACCAGTTCCGGCGCGTGCTGGCGGCAGGCGGCGCCGGCCTGATCGCCCCGGGCGACGTGCTGCACGGAAAAGCCATGCTCGTGCAGGTAGTCGCTGACCAGCTCGGCCAGGCGACGGTCGTCCTCGACCAACAGCACCGATGTGGGCGACGTGCTGGTGGTAGGGGTCCAAGGGGATGGCTGCATGCGTAGGGCCTCCGTGCCCGGGCAGGAGCGCCCGGCGGCGAAGCCTAGCAACGCCCCATGACGGCTGCCTGAATCGCGGCCAACCTGATAACCGCTGGTACGGATGTCATCGCCAGTGGCTTTCAGCGCCGGCCGCCGGCTCGCCTATGGTGGCGGTTTCCCCGGATGGAGCCTGGTGCAATGAGCGACCCGCAGTGGCAACTGGAAACCCTGGCCGTGCACGGCGGCTACCGTCCCGATCCGACCACCCGCGCGGTGGCGGTACCGATCTACCAGACGGTGGCGTATGCCTTCGATGACACCCAGCACGGGGCGGATCTGTTCGACCTGAAGGTGCCGGGCAACATCTACACGCGCATCATGAACCCCACCACCGATGTGCTGGAGCAACGCGTGGCTGCACTGGAAGGTGGCATTGGCGCACTGGCCCTGGCCTCGGGGCAGGCAGCGATCACCTATGCCATCCAGACCATTGCCGAGGCCGGCGACAACATCGTCGCTTCCAGTGCGTTGTACGGTGGCAGCCTGAATCTGCTGGCACACACGTTGCCGCAGTACGGCATCCAGGCGCGTTTTGCCGATCCGGCCGATCCTGCTGCGTTTGCCGCGCTCATCGATGACCGCACCAAGGCGGTGTTCGTCGAATCGATCGGCAACCCGCGCGGCAACGTCACCGACATTGCCGCGATCGCAGAGGTCGCGCATGCGGCAGGGGTGCCGTTGATCGTCGACAACACCGTGGCCACACCATTCCTGCTGCGCCCATTCGAGCACGGTGCCGACATCGTGGTGCATTCGCTCACCAAGTATCTGGGGGGCCACGGCACCAGTCTGGGCGGTGCCATCATCGATTCCGGCCGGTTCGACTGGGCGGCGCAGCCACAGCGCTTCGCCCGCCTCAACCAGCCCGATCCGAGCTACCACGGTGTGGTCTATACCGAAGCACTGGGCGCGGCTGCCTACATCGGTCGTGCGCGAGTGGTACCGCTGCGCAACACCGGTGCAGCGCTGTCGCCGTTCAATGCGTTCCTGATCCTGCAGGGCATCGAGACCCTGGCCCTGCGCATGGAGCGGATCAACGCCAATGCGCTGGCGGTCGCGCAGTTCCTGAAGGCACACGCGAAGGTGGCATGGGTGCGTTACGCGGGTCTGGCCGATGATCCCGAGCACGCGGGCGCGCAGCGCTACCTCGGTGGGCACGGCTCGGGGGTGCTGACTTTCGGCCTGCCCGGTGGCCGCGAGGCCGGCGCACGCTTCCTCGACGCGCTGCAGCTGTTCACCCGCCTGGTGAACCTGGGCGACGCCAAGTCGCTGGCCACCCATCCAGCGTCGACCACCCATCGCCAGCTGGACGCCGCCGAGCTGGCCAGGGCGGGGGTGAGCGAGGACACCGTACGGTTGTCGATCGGCATCGAGCACATCGGCGACCTGCGCGTGGACCTGGAGCAGGCCTTGGCCGCTGCCTGACAGGTGTGGCATCGAGCAGGATCGGTCACGCACCCCGCCATCCGATCAGGCACGATCGCAGCCATGTCCTTGAAGGGAGATGGTCATGAATCGGCTTGCGGGACTGCGCCAGGCGCAGGGAATCGAACGGGTCATCGACCACCTGCAGGGCTGCCTGCGCGCACAGCAGACGCTTCCGGACGTGGCGGCGCTGGCGTCGATCGCGCATCAGTCGCCGTACCATTTCCAGCGGCTGTACCGGGCGCTGACCGGTGAGAGCCCGGGCCAGACGCTGGATCGCCTGCGCCTGCTCAGTGCGCTGCAGGCACTGCAGCAGCCCGGGGCCAGCATCACCGATGCAGCGCTGGCGGCCGGCTACGAAAGCGCGCAGGCGCTGGCGCGGCGCTGCCGGCAGCGACTGGCGGCCACCCCCCGCACCCTGCGCGCAGATGCAGGACTGCGGCAACACTGGCAGCGGGTGCTGGCGCAGCCACCGGCCGACGACAATGAGGACAAGGCCACGCCGCTGAAGGTGGAAGTCCGGGCCCTGCAGCCGTTCGAGGTGGTGCTGCTGCGTGCACAGGGGGCGTTCGGTGATCTCGATGCCAGCTTCGGGCGCCTGTTCGAATGGGCGCAGACGCAGGGCCTGGCCAACGACCTGCTGCATCTGGTGGGCATCGCCATTGATGACCATCGTGACGTGCCGGCGCGCGCGCACCGCTTCGATTGCGGCATCGGATTCGCCACGGCGCTGCCATCGCTGCCGTCACCCCTGCGGCGGCAGGCGCTCGGTGCCGGCCCGCACGCCGTGGTCCGCCACGTGGGCCCTTACGAACAGCTGCAGGTGGTGAGTGATGTGCTGATGCGTGATTGGTGGCCCGGCAGTGGCCATGCACTGGCCGAGGCGCCGCTCTACTTCCATTTCCTCGACGATCCCGAACAGGTTCCGGCCGAACGCCTGCGTGCCGACGTCTGCCTGCCGCTGGCTGGCTGATAGCGCCTGGCTTGGTCGTCATCGCTACAGGCGATCACCACCGGCCGCACGATGCGCTAGGGTGGAAGTGCGTCTCCAAGGCGTGGCAACGTGGCGTTACCGATCCCCGGTCGATGCGGGTCGACCGGGGATTTTTATGGTTTCGGGGTCAGATCCGTTTTCCTGCGGGAAACAGATCTGACCTCATGCACTGATGGGCGCCATCAAACCTGGTAGATCCACGCCATGCGTGGATGGCTCACCATCGGAATCGAATATTCCGATAGTCCATCGAACAGCATCCACGCATGGCGTGGATCTACTGCAGATCGCAGAAATCCGTCGAAGGCGGGGTGGGTCCGGTTGCGGGAGTGTCCGCGGCATGGATGCCGCGGCCAAGCCCCCATGGGTGAGGGCGCTTTGCTTGCGAAGCACTGCTTCGCAAGCGCCCGAACGCACTGCCGCCAGCGGCTGGGCCGGACCGCGCAGCGGGGTTTACGGCGTCTCCCGCAACCGGACCCACCCCGCCATCCCACGGAATGCCAGCTTCTGCCGTTGCTGTTGCTGTTGAGGTTGAGGTTGCCGGCCAGCGGCCGGCACTACCGTGGGTGCAGGGCTGCAAGCCCTGCCGCATAACCCTCACACCACCGGAATGCTGTGCTGCCCCAGGTTCCGGTACGGTGGTGTGGACATGATCATTTCCGCCAGCGAGTAGGCCAGTTCGCGCTCAGCCATCACCGTGCCATCGGCACCATGTTCCAGCAGATGCTTCACTTCGGCATCGCTGTGCGCCCGCGCCAGCAGGGTCAGGTTGGGGTTGAGCGCGCGCAGCTTGGCCAGCGTCTCGCCGGCCTCCAACGGCTGTGGGATCGCCAGCACCGCGATCTTCGCGCGCTCGGGATGGGCCTCGGCCAGTACCTTGTCCGAAGCCGCGCTGCCGCGGATGCCGGGCAGTCCCGCGGCATGTGCTTCGGCCACGTGTTCCTTGTTGTCGTCGATGATCATCACCGGCACGCCACGGTCACGCAGTACCTGTGCCAGTGCGCTGCCGACGCGGCCGTAGCCGATGACGATGGCGTGGTCGTGCAGGTCCAGCGAGGGGCCTGGCGGCAGTTCCGTCTCGACCGCCGCCGGCGCGGTTTCCTTGTTCTTCAGCAGCCAGCGGTCGAGCAGGCCGAACACCAGCGGGTTGAGCATGATCGAGATCAGCGCACCGGCCAGCACCAGCGCCTGGCCGGTGGGCGGCAGGATCTTCAGGGTCACGCCAAGCCCGGCGATGATGAAGGCGAACTCACCGATCTGCGCCAGGCTGGCCGAGATGGTCAGCGCGGTGCCGGTAGGGTGGCCGAACGCGCGCACGATGAAGAACGCGGCGGCCGACTTGCCGAACATGATGATGGCCGCCGTGGCCAGCACCTGCCATGGGTGCTCGATCAGGATGCTCGGGTTGAACAGCATGCCCACCGAGACGAAGAACAGCACGGCGAATGCATCACGCAGCGGCAGTGAATCGCTGGCCGCCTTGTGGCTGAGTTCGGATTCATTGAGCAGCATGCCGGCGAAGAACGCGCCCAGTGCGAACGATACGCCGAACAGCATGGCCGAACCGAACGCCACGCCGAGCGCGATCGCCAGCACCGACAGCGTGAACAGCTCGCGCGAACCGGTACCGGCAATGCGTTCCAGGATCCATGGGATGACCCGGCGGCCGACCACCAGCATCACCGCCACGAACAGGCCCAGCTGCACGAAGGTCCAGCCGATGCTGGCCAGCACGCTGCCGATGGTGTGCTGTTCATTGGCCGCGTCCGGCCCGAACACGCCGGCCATCACCGGCATCATCACCAGTGCCAGCACGCAGGCCAGGTCTTCGACGATCAGCCAGCCGACGGCGATCTTGCCGCGCTGGGTTTCCAGCAGGCGCCGCTCTTCCATCGCGCGCAGCAGCACCACGGTACTGGCGGTGGCCAGCGCGAAGCCGAACACGATGCCGTGGATGACCGGCCAGCCCATCAACGCGGCCAGGCCCCAACCGAGCAGGGTGGCGACCAGGATCTGGCCGATGGCACCGGGGATGGCGATGGCTTTGACCGCCATCAGGTCCTTCAGCGAGAAGTGCAGGCCGACGCCGAACATCAGCAGCATCACGCCCAGTTCGGCCAGTTGGTTGGCCAGCGCCTGGTCGGCGACGAAGCCGGGGGTGAACGGTCCTACGCAGATGCCAGCAACCAGGTAACCGACCAGCGGAGACAAACGCAGCTTGTTGGCCAGCGCGCCGAAGATGAAGGCGAGCCCGAGGCCAACGGCAACGATGTTGATCAGGTCGGTGTCATGGTGCATCGGCTCTCGCAGGAAAACGGGGGGATGTCCCGATTTTCACCTAAGCGGCCTGATGCAGCAAACCCAGTGGGTGGAATGGAAGGTTGCGACGTGCAAGGAGCAGCGGGTAGTTCCTCTCCCGCAGGAGAGGAATCTGGCCCCGGAAGAAGCCGCCGGGCATCGCCCGGCGCTACCGATGTCGCTTACCAGGTGTACCTGATCCGCCCATACACATACGCGCCGTTGAAGCCGAACGGCGAGTAGTTGCTGTACGGCAGCATGCCGAAGGTGGAGTTCTGCAGGTCTTCGGTGCGGTCCGGGTACTTGTCCAGCAGGTTGTCCGCACCCACGGTCAGGGTCCAGTTGCTGCTCGGCTTGTAGCTGGCCGAGGCATCCACTACCCAGGCATCGCCATAGGTCTGGTCGCGCGCGGCGGTGGCCGAGTTGCGCACGGTGAACTTGCCGTAGCGGGTCGCGGCCAGGCCCAGTTCCCAGTGATCCGAACGCCAGGTGCCGCTCAGGATCGCCTTGTCGCGCGGGTAGCTGTCTTCGATGCGGCCGATTTCATCGCGGCCGATCAGCGACTGGTTCAGGCCCAGCGTGCCGAATACCGCCGGTGTGGCGCCGACGCGACGCACCTCGGTGTCGTTCAGGCTGTAGGCCGCGGTCAGTTCCAGGCTGCTGGCGCTGAACGGCACGGTGTAGCTGGAGACGAAATCGACACCACGGGTGCGCGTATCCAGGCCGTTGGTGAAGTACGAGAACGCCGTCACCTGCGGCAGGCCCAGGCCGGCCAACAGGGCACTGCTGGCCGCGTTGGTGGTGATGCTCGACGACAGCGCGATGCGGTCATCGATGTCGATCTGGTACGCATCGACGGTGATGTACAGGCGGTCGACCGGCTGCAGCACCAGGCCCACGCTGTAGGAGGTGGAGGTCTCGGCCTTCAGCGGCGAGGCGCCCAGCGCCTGCGCGGCCTGGCTGGTGGTCGGGAAGGTGCCGCGTTCGACGAACACGCCGTTGGTGAACTGGCTGGTCACCGCCTGGTAACCCTGCTGGGCCAGCGACGGTGCACGGAAGCCGCTGGACGCGGTTGCCCGCAGTGCGACCTTGTCGGTGAACGCATAGCGCGCCGACAGCTTGCCGGAGAAGCGGTCACCGAAGTCCGAGTAGTCTTCGTAGCGGCCGGTGATGCCAGCCGAGAACTTCTCGGTCAGATCCGCTTCCAGGCCCGCATAGACCGCGTAGTTGTGGCGGTCGGCATGCACTTCATTGGTCGGGGTGAAGCCGCCGAAGCCCTGCGCGCCGCTGCCGGTGTACGAGTTCAGCTCGCCCGGGTTCTGGTCCCACTTCTCCTTGCGGTATTCGCCACCGAAGGACAGCGTGACCGGGTAGGCCAGGCCCCAGTCCAACGACTTGGTCAGGTCGGCGTTGAAGATGTCCTGCTGGTACTTCAGCGTGCCGTCGTAGAACGAGCGCGGACTGGTGGCGCCCAGGCTGTAGTTGATGCTGTTGCGGGTGTGGAAGTCCAGGGTGTTCTCGCCGTGGTTCAGGCTCAGGTCCCAGGTCCAGCCGTTGTCGGTGCTGCCCTTGACCCCGGCTACCAGTGAACGGTCCTTGGAGTACTGGTTGATCTCCGGCACGAAGCCGTCCGGGTAGGTCTGCGCCAGCAGCGCGGTCTGCCCATTGTGGTTGCGCGACCGGTAGAACGCGAAGGAGGTGATGTCGCGGTTGCTGAGCAGCGCACTGGCATAGCCGGTCACACGGTCGCTGAAGTCGAAGCTGGCATTGACCGAGGCCGCGGTAGCGTCCACGCGCGGGTCGCCGACGATGAAGGTGGTCTGGCCGATGCTCGGGAAGTTGCCGGTGTTCGGGGTGGTGCCACGGTAAGGGCCGGCACGGTTGCTCTCGTCCTGTTGGCTGATCTGGCCGGCCACGTGCACGCGGCCCCGGCCATTGCCGAACTCGATACCGGTATCGCCGGACAGCTGGTACTTGTTGCCGTCGCCGGCCGAGTACTGGCCGTAATCCACGGCCAGACTGCCGCCACTGCCGCTGCCCTTGAGCACGATGTTGATCACGCCGGCGATGGCGTCCGAGCCGTACTGTGCCGACGCACCGTCACGCAGCACTTCCACGCGCTCGATGGCGGCGATCGGAATGGCATTGATGTCCACCGCCGATGAGCCACGCCCGATGCTGCCGTTGACGTTGATCATCGCCGAGGTGTGGCGGCGCTTGCCGTTGACCAGCACCAGCACCTGGTCCGGCGACAGGCCACGCAGCTGTGCCGGGCGCACGCCGCTGGTGCCGTCGGTCAGCGCCGGGCGCGGGAAGTTCAGCGAGGGCAGGGCGCGTGACAACGCGGTGGCCAGCTCGCTGGTGCCGGTGGACTGCAGGGCTTCGGGGGTGATGATGTCGATCGGCGACTGCGATTCGGCGACCGTGCGGTCGGCCACGCGGGTACCGGTGACGATCACCGTGTCCAGGGTATTGGCGGCGGTGCCGGTCTGCTGGGCAGTGGCGACGAACGGAGAGCCACCGAGTGCGACGGCGATGGCGGCGGCGATCAGGCGGGTCTTGCGGGTCATCGGGATGAGGCTCCGGTTGGCGGGGGTGGCACCGGAATCGACATCACGGGCGTGAGGCGGACGGCGGTTGTTGCGGTGCGCAATACAGGAATTAACGGGATATTCAGTGCCTGTCAAATGCCGGTCATCAGAAAAAACGTTGCAGCAGCAACCATTTAGCCTGGATCGGCACTTGCGGGGAGGGGGCCCGGGACGCGCGCGGACAGGACGTGGGAGAGAGGAACGCCGGCCGCTGCGCATCCCGGGGCGCGTCAAGTATTCGTTAACGCTAGAATTGCGTCGCAGGAACAGTGCTCACCAGCACATTCCATTCGGTTATATGGACCCCTCCCCCGATGATCTCCCTTCGTAATTTCGCCTTGCGCCGCGGCGAGCGGCTGCTGTTGTCCAATGTCGACCTGACCCTGCATGCCGGTTACCGGGTGGGTGTGGTCGGCCGCAACGGTGCTGGCAAGTCCAGCCTGTTCGCGGCAGTGAAGGGTGAACTGGAGGCCGACAAGGGTGACGTCGACCTGCCCGGCAAGATCCGCATTGCCAGCGTCGCCCAGGAAACACCGTCGCTGCCCGACCCCGCGCTGAGCTTCGTGCTGGGCGGCGACATCGAGGTGGCGGCAGTGCTGGCGGCCGAGGCCGAGGCCACCGCCCGCGAAGATTGGGAAGCGGTGGCCGAAGCCCACACGCGCATGGCCGAGCTCAATGCCTACGACGCCGAAGCGCGTGCCGGCAAGCTGCTGCACGGCCTTGGCTTCCCTGCGGAAACGCACCACCGCGCCGTGTCCTCGTTCTCCGGCGGCTGGCGCGTGCGCCTGAACCTGGCCCGCGCGCTGATGATGCCCAGCGACCTGCTGCTGCTCGACGAACCGACCAACCACCTGGATCTGGACGCGGTGTACTGGCTCGAACAGTGGCTGCTGAAGTACCCGGGCACCCTGCTGCTGATCTCGCATGACCGCGAGTTTCTCGACAACGTGGCCACCCACACCCTGCACCTGCACGGTGGCGGTGCCAAACTCTATCCGGGCGGCTACACCGACTTCGAGCGCCAGCGCGCCGAACAGCTGCGCCAGCAGCAGATCGCGCACGAGAAGGAGCAGGCCGAGCGCGCCCACCTGCAGAGCTTCATCGACCGCTTCAAGGCCCAGGCCAGCAAGGCCGCGCAGGCGCAGAGCCGGATGAAGCGCCTGGCCAAGCTGGCCGGTACCGAAGCGGTGCGCGCCGAGCGCGAGTTCCGCATCGAGTTCGCGCCGCCGGCCAAGCTGCCGTTCTCGCTGATCCGCCTGAACCACGTCGAGGCCGGCTATGGCAACGATTCGGTGATCCTGCACAACGTGGGCTTCGGCCTGGAAGCAGGTCAGCGCATCGGCCTGCTGGGCCCCAACGGTGCGGGTAAGACCACCCTGGTGAAGACCCTGGTGGGCGAGCTGGCACCGATCGCCGGCGAACGCGCCGCGCACCCGGACCTGCGCATTGGCTACTTCGCCCAGCACACGGTCGAATCGCTGCATGAAGGGCAGTCGCCGATGGAGCACTTCCGCGAAATCGCCCCGGACGCGCCGAACCAGTCGTTCCGCGATTTCCTCGGCAAGTGGAATTTCCCCGGCGACCGTGCCTTCGAGCCGGTCGATGGCTTCTCCGGTGGCGAGCGTGCCCGCCTGGCACTGGCGTTGATCGCCTGGCAGCAGCCGAACGTGCTGCTGCTGGACGAACCGACCAACCACCTTGACCTGGAAATGCGCGAGGCGCTGGCTGAAGCGCTGGCGGATTTCGACGGCGCGATCGTGATGGTCTCGCATGACCGCCATCTGATCGGTCTGGTCTGCGACACCTTCTGGCGCGTGGCCGATGGTGTGGTCGAGCCGTTCGACGGCGATCTCGATGCCTACGCCGCGTGGCTGCGTACCCGTCCGCAGGCACAGGGCACCAAGGCGCGCATGGAACAAGTCGAAGAGCCGGTGGTGGTCAAGACCACGCCGGTGGCGCAGGTGGTGCAGAAGAAGCCGGTGAACCCGCACAAGCTGGCCTCCGCCGAAGCCAGGGTGGCCGAACTGGAGGGCGCGCTGGCCGAACTGGACCGCCAGCTGGCCGACCCGGCCAACTATGCCGATGCCACCCGCATGGCCGTGCTCGGCCGCGACCGCGAGACCACCGCCGCGCAGCTGGAAAAGGCCGAAGCGGCCTGGATGGAACTGCTGGAGTCCTGACCGGTAGCGCCGGCCGCTGGCCGGCAACCGAAAAGGGGACGGAGGGGATTAAGTCGTTTGTGCCACCAACGACTTAATCCCCTCCGTCCCCTTTTTTATGCCTGCGCCTGCAGCCACTCGCGGAAACGCTTTGCTGGTTCACGCTCGGGGCGTGAGCGCAGCCGCGTCAGCCAATAACGCCCCAGCTCCAGCGTGGTGCTGAACGGTTGAAGCAAACGGCCCTCGGCCAGCTCCTGCTCGAACATGCGTAGCGGCAGCAACGCCACCCCGGCACCGCCGGCGGCAGCCATCGCCACCGTCAACGACGAATCGAACACTGGCCCGCGCGCTTCCACGCCGTTGATGCCGGCTGTCTGCAGCCAGCGCGGCCATTCGTCGCTGCGGTAGGAGCGCAGCAATGGCACCGCGCCCAGGTCCCGTGGCTGTTTCAACCGCCGCGCCAGAGCCGGTGCGCACAGTGGCGCGAACGGCGCATCGAGGATCGCCGTGCAGGACTGGCCCTGCCAGTCGCCGTCACCGAAGCGGATCGCCAGGTCCAGGCCTTCGCCGGCCAGATCGATGCGGTTGTTGTGGGTCTGCAGGCGCAGCTCGATGTCCGGGTGTGCGGCCTCGAACGCGGCCAGCCGTGGCAGCAGCCAACCCGTGGCGAACGTGCCAACCACACCCAGCGTCAGCACCTCGCGTGCCGGGCCGCCGGTGTAGCGCGCGATGCTGGCCGAGATGCGCTCGAACGATTCATTGAGCACCGGGTACAGCGCAGCACCTTCATCGGTGAGGGCGACACCGCGCGGCAGGCGGTGGAACAGGCGGATCCCGAGGCGGTCTTCCAGGCCTCGGATCTGATGACTCAGCGCGGCCTGGCTGACGCACAGCTCCAATGCGGCGCGGGTGAAGTTCTGGTGGCGGGCAGCCGCCTCGAAAGCGCGTAGCGCGTTCAGCGGCAGGGTAGGGTGCAGCATCGGAAAGCCGTGAGCCAGGGTGATGACTGATCCTACCTGTTTGACGGGGTATTCGCCTTGAATCGGGCGTTTGAATGCTCAAGGCATGAGAATAATTGATGGCTGTCGCTGAAATTTCGCGCTGGTCGCCTCCGCAGGGGGCGCCAATAATCGGGCGGTTCCCAGGAGAACCCGCATGCTTGCCCGACGCCGATTCCTGCAGTTCAGTGGTGCTGCCGTTGCTTCCTCGCTGGTCCTGCCGTCGTTGACGCGCGCGGCGGGTGTGAAGACCGCCACCTCCCCGACCGATGCCACCATCAACGCCGCTACCGACTTCGCCGCGCTGGAAAAGGCGTGCGCCGGCCGTTTGGGCGTGACCCTGCTCGACACCGCCAGCGGTCGCCGCGTCGGCCATCGCCAGAAGGAGCGTTTCCCGATGTGCAGCACCTTCAAGAGCATGCTGGCCGCCACCGTGCTCAGCCAGGCCGAACGCACGCCCACGTTGCTGGACAAGCGCGTGCCGGTACGCACCGCCGATCTGCTCTCGCATGCACCGGTGACCCGCCGCCACGCCGGCAAGGACATGACCGTGCGCGATCTGTGCCGGGCCACGATCATCACCAGTGACAACACCGCCGCCAACCTGCTGTTCGGCGTGGTCGGTGGGCCGCCGGCGGTGACGGCCTTCCTGCGTGCCAGCGGGGATGCGGTGAGCCGCAGCGATCGTCTGGAGCCGGAACTGAACAGCTTTGCCGAGGGCGATCCGCGCGACACCACAACGCCGGCAGCGATGGCGGCGAGCCTGCGGCGGGTGGTGCTGGGCGAGGTGCTGCAGCCGGCCTCGCGGCAGCAGTTGGCCGACTGGTTGATCGACAACGAAACCGGCGATGCCTGCCTGCGCGCGGGCCTGGGCAAGCGCTGGCGGGTGGGCGACAAGACCGGCAGCAACGGCGAGGACGCGCGCAACGACATTGCCGTGCTGTGGCCGGTCGCCGCAGGCACGCCATGGGTGCTCACCGCCTACCTGCAGGCCGGGGCGATCAGCAACGAACAGCGCGCGGCCGTGCTGGCACAGGTGGGTCGGATTGCCGATGGGATGATCGGATGAGGTAACCGGGAGTCATCCAGAAACGGCTTGCCGGATCGATTCGGCGCGCGCATCCTGCGCGCGTTCGAACCCCACGGAAGACCCCCATGAGTCATGAATTGATCTACCTGCTGCTGATCTTCGCGCTGCTGGTGATCCCACGTGCGCTGCAGCGTTTCAGCCTGCCTGCGCCGCTGACCTGCCTGCTGTTCGGCATCATCGGCATGCTCTGGCTGGGTGACCAGGCACACGATGCGGTGATCGGCTTGCTGGCCACGCTGGGTATCTCTTCACTGTTCCTGTTCGCCGGCCTGGAAGTTGACCTGCAGGCATTACGTCGCGGGATGTGGCCGCTGCTGGCGCACCTGGTCATCCGCAGTGCGACGTTGTTCGGGGTTGGCTGGTTGGCCTGGCGCTATGCCGGACTGCCGTGGCAGGCCGCGGGCCTGTTGGCGTTGGCACTGCTGACGCCTTCAACGGGCTTCATCATGGATTCGCTGTCGCGGCTGGGTTTGAGTGAGGATGAGCGGTTCTGGGTGACCAGCAAGGCCATTGCCGGTGAGTTGCTGGCGCTGGCAGCGTTGTTCATCGTGCTGCAGGCCGGTGATCCGGGCCATATGGCGCTGTCCAGCCTGGCCCTGCTGGCGATGATGATCGGCCTGCCGCTGCTGTTCATCGCGCTCGGCCGCTGGGTGGCGCCGCATGCGCCGGGTTCGGAGTTCTCGCTGCTGGTGATGGTGGGCATGGTGGCCGCCTACATCACCTACCTGCTGGGCGTGTACTACCTGGTCGGTGCGTTCATCGCCGGGCTGGTCGCGCGGCTGCTGCACCAGCGCATGCCGCTGCTGGCCTCGCACGAAAACCTGCACGCGCTGCGCCTGTTCGCCTCGTTCTTCGTGCCGTTCTACTTCTTCAATGCCGGCACCAAGGTGCCCAGCGAAGCGCTCAGCTTCGAGGCGCTGGGGCTGGGCATCGTGATCACCCTGGTGGTGCTGCCGCTGCGCATCGGCGTGGTCTGGCTGCAGCGCCGGGTGATGTTCGGCGAGAGCTTCCGCAGCAGCCTGCGCGTCTCGCTGGCGCTGGCCCCGACGCTGATCTTCACCCTGGTGTTGGCGGCGATCATGCGCGAGCGCTTCCAGATCCCGGCGGTGCTGTTCGGCGCATTGCTGCTGTATGCCGCGCTGACCACGCTGCTGCCGTCGCTGGTATTCCGCACACCGTTCGACGTCGATCCGGTGGAGCAGGAACCAGCGGGCGAGGGCGAGACCGCACCGGTAGCGGCCACCGAGGTCATTCACGCCGAGCCCCTGAAGGCGCCGCTGCCACCACAGGGCTGAGCCGCAGCCGCGTGCAGCGGCTTGCACTCCCGTGCGTCAAGGCAGACACTGCGCGCCCGTGAAGCGCGCCCTGTCGTGGGCGGCCACAGTCAGGAGCAACAGGCGTGACCCAGGAAAGCAACCCAGACCGCAGCCTGTTGCCGGGCAAGATCCTGTTGTGGTTCTCGGCGATCACGCTGCTGATCCTGTTGGTCTGCAGCTGGTCGATGCCACCGGTGGATGCCTCTGGTTTCCGGCAGACGCAGACCGCGCTGTCGATCGACTGGCTGCTGCGCGGCGGCCCGTGGCTGGACTACATGACCCCGGTGCTGGGTGCGCCCTGGTCGATTCCCTTCGAATTCCCGTTCTACCAATGGCTGGCGGCGCTGTTGTCCAGCATCACCGGCATGAGTGCGGACAACAGCGGGCGGCTGGTCTCCACGTTGTTCCATGCCGGCTGCATCTGGCTGGTCTATCGCACGCTGCTGGCATGGCGTCCGGATCGCACGCTGGCGCTGTGCGTGGCCGGTGCATTCGCGGTGTCGCCCTACGCGCAGTTCTGGGGGCGCTCGGTGATGATGGAGTCCAGTGCCGTGTTCTTCGGCCTGCTCTTTGTCTGGGCGATGGCACGCCTGCGCAGCCAGCCGCGCGCATGGGTGGGGCTGGTCGCGATCGTCGCGGCGGTGCTGTCGGCGGCCATCAAGGTCACGTCCTTCTTCGGCTTTGCCGCGTTCGTCGCGCTGGCGTTCCTGTGGCTGGCCGTGCGCGAGCATGGCTGGCGCCCGCAGTGGCTGCAGCAGCACTGGCGACTGATGGTCTGGGGTAGCCTTTCCGCGCTTGCCGTGCTGGCCACGCTCAGCCTGTGGCTGCAGCATGCCGACGCATTGAAGGCGCAGTCGGCACTGGGCCGGCAGATCACCTCCGATGCACTGTCCACCTGGAACTACGGCACGCTGCAGCAGCGACTGGATCCGGCCACCTGGTGGGGCACGGTGTTCAAGAAGCGCTTCTCCGGTGCGATCGGCTCCAACTGGATCTTCCTCATCTTCGTCATCGCCGGGCTGTGGCAGAAGCGCACGCGCACGGCGGTGGGGGTGTTGCTGCTGGCCTACCTGGCGCCGATCCTGGTCTTCACCAACCTGCACATTGCCCATCCCTACTACCAGGCGGCCAACATCGTGTTCGCCACCTCGGTCATCGGTCTGGTGCTGTGGTCGACGGTGCTGGCGGCAGAGGCTGCCGGCAAGCCGCGTCGCGGCGTAGCGCTGGCGATCGTCCTGTGCGTGCTGTCTGTGGGGTTTGGTCTGGTGAAGTCCTTGAAGGACATCAAGGAAGCGCGTGCGTCGACGCCGGTCTCGCAGATCGCCTCGGCCATCCGTACCGGCACGATGGAGCAGGGCGTGGTCGTCGCCTTCGGCCAGGACTGGTCCTCCGAGCTGCCTTATTTCTCTGGTCGCCGCGCGGTGATGATTCCGGACTGGGCGTCGGATGAGGCGCTCGCCTCGCTGGCCGCTGATGATGCTGCGTTGGGCGGGCTGCCGGCGGCCGCGCTGGTCGACTGCCCCAACCAGATCGGCAGCACGCCCGAGCGCGCGCGCTGGCTGGCCGACATCAGCCGTCGCCATGCGGCCGGGGGGCAGAAGCAGGACATTGGTGGCTGCCAGGTCTGGCTGCACCGCTGATGTGCTGTGGCCGGACCGTGCGGTTTGCGCGCGCCGGCCAGGGTCGCTAGGGTTGGGGGCATGAGACCGCTCACCGTCATTGCCGCTTCCGCCCTCCTGCTCGGACTGGCTGCCTGTTCGCAGCCCGCCGAGACGGTCACCCATGATCTGGCCACCGCACCGGCCGACGCCTTCATGGCGGCGATCGCCGCCCATTGCGGCCAGGCGTATGAGGGCAAGGTGGTGCAGGACACGCCGGCACCGACCGGCACGGATCCGTTCGCCGGCCAGCGCCTGGTCATGCATGTGCGGGGGTGTGCCGATCCCGCCCATGAGCTGCGGATTCCCTTCCACGTCGGCGATGACCACTCGCGGACCTGGGTGCTGACCCGTACCAGCGCCGGCCTGCGCCTGAAGCACGACCATCGGCATGCTGATGGAAGCCCGGATGCGATCACCCTGTACGGTGGCGACAGCACCCCGCCGGGCAGCGCCGAGCGCCAGCAGTTTCCGGCCGATACCGACTCAGTGGCGATGTTCCGCAGGGCCGACATGCTGGCTTCGACCCACAACACTTGGGCGATGGAGATCGAACCGGACCAGCGTTTCGTCTATGAGCTGAGCCGGCCGGGTGGCCGCCTGTTCCGCGTGCAGTTCGACCTGTCCAAGCCAGTGGACCTGCCGCCACCGCCGTGGGGCGACGAGAAGGCCCCCCAGTAGATCCACGCCATGCGTGGATGAGGCCTCTGCGGTAGATCCACGCCATGCGTGGGTGCGAGATGCCTGACCGGGGTCAAAGCCCTGGCCGTCGGCCAGGGCTCCGACCCTGTGCTCAGCGCACGCCGAAGCGTGCCCGGCAACCGTTGCTCACCCACACCTGGCCGCGTGAATAGCCCCAGCTGCGTCCTTCCTGGCAGGCGCTGCCGGACAATTGCTGCTGCAGCACCGGCCGGCCCTGGCGTTCATCCCAGTCGCAGTTCTGCGTGCGGTTGTTGTTGCTGCTGCAGGTAACGGAGTAGTTGCGGTCACCGCCGCCCCAGCCACCGCCGCCACCGCCGCCCCAGCCGCTGGCTTCGGCGAACTCGGCGCGGCAGCCATTGCTGACCCACACTGCGCCGTTGCGCACGCCCCAGCTGCGGCCTTCGTTGCACGGGCTTCCGGACAGCTGGCGGACCAGGCGGGCGTTGCGCCAACCGACCGGGCAGCTGCGCTCGCGGTTGTTCTCGCTCTCGCAGCGGATCGTTTCACCGGGCCGGCCGTTGTTGCCACCCCAGCCGCCGCCATTGCCGCCACCCCAGCCGCCGCGGGCTTCGACGAACTCGGCGCGGCAGCCATTGGTGACCCAGATGCTGCCGTTGCGGCTGCCCCAGGTGCGGCCCTCCTCGCAGGCCGAGCCGGACAACTGGCGCACCAGCTGCGCATTGCGCCAGCCGGTATTGCAGACCCGTTCGCGGTTGCTCTGGCTCTCGCAGCGGACCACGCCGCTCTGAGCATGGGCCGACGGAGCGGGCAGGGCCAGGCCGGCAAGGCCGCCCAGGCTCAGGGTGACGGCCAGGCTGGCCAGGGACAGCGGTTTCATGGCGGCATCCCATACGGTGGCAGGTGCCTGACTATAGGGAAGGGGGCGATCAAGCCGGCGTGACTGGCCGGATTTGCCCCGGCCGGGGCCTCGGCCGCAGAATACGAGGCTTTCCGGCCCCCATCCGGTGCCGGCGTTCTCCAGCGGAGCTTTCCCCCCATGCGTACCCACTTCTGCGGCCTGGTCGACGAGACCCTGATTGGCCAGACTGTCACCCTCGCCGGCTGGACCGACGTGGCCCGTAACCAGGGCGGCGTCTGCTTCATCGATCTCCGCGATCATGAAGGCATCGTGCAGGTGACCGTGGAGGTCGACAACGCCGAAGTGTTCGCCGTGGCCGCCTCGCTGGGCTATGAGGACGTGCTGCAGGTCGAAGGTGTGGTGCGCGCGCGCCATGCGGTGAACGACAAGATCGCCACCGGCAAGGTGGAAGTGATCGCCACCGCCATCACCGTGCTGAACAAGGCCGCGCCGCTGCCGTTCCATGCCCACGAGAACCCGGGCGAAGAAACTCGCCTGAAGTACCGCTACCTGGACCTGCGCCGCCCGGAAATGCAGCGCATGCAGCGCACCCGCATCAAGCTGGTGCAGGCGCTGCGCCGCCACCTGGACGAAAAGGGCTTCCAGGACATCGAGACCCCGATCCTGACCAAGGCTACCCCGGAAGGCGCGCGTGACTTCCTGGTGCCGGCGCGCATGCACCCGGGTGAGTTCTACGCCCTGCCGCAGAGCCCGCAGCTGTTCAAGCAGATCCTGATGGTGGCCGGCTTCGACCGCTACTACCAGATCGCGCGCTGCTTCCGCGATGAGGCCCTGCGTGCCGACCGCCAGCTGGAGTTCACCCAGCTCGACATGGAGTTCGCTTTCGTCCGCGAGCGCGATGTGCAGGACTTCGTCGAAGACATGATCCGCGCCATCTTCAAGGAAGTGGTCGACGTGCAGCTGGACGCAAGCTTCCCGCGCATGACCTGGGCCGAGGCGATGCGTCGCTACGGTTCGGACAAGCCGGACCTGCGCATCGCGCTGGAACTGGTGGACGTGGCCGAGCTGGTCAAGGACAGCGAGTTCCCGGTGTTCACCGGCCCGGCCAATGACCCCGAAGGCCGCGTGGCCGCGCTGCGCATCCCGGGCGGTGCGTCGCTGAGCCGCAAGCAGATCGACGAGTACGCCGCACACGCTGCCAAGTACGGCGCCAAGGGCCTGGCGTACATCAAGATCGCCGACAACGGCGAAGTCAGCTCGCCGATCCAGAAGTTCTTCAGCGAAGCCTCCTTCGCTGCGCTGGTCGCCCATGTCGGCGCCGGCAATGGCGACATCGTGTTCTTCGGCGCCGGTGGCTACAACAAGGTCTCCGACTTCATGGGCGCGCTGCGCCTGAAGGCCGGCAAGGACTTCGGCCTGGTCGCCGACGGCTGGGCGCCGCTGTGGGTCACTGATTTCCCGATGTTCGAGTGGGACGACGAAGCCCAGCGCTACGTCGCCCTGCATCACCCCTTCACCGCGCCGGCCGTGGACGACATCGCCGACCTGCGCGCCAATGCAAAGACCGCAGTCTCGCGCGGCTACGACATGGTGCTCAACGGCAATGAAATCGGCGGCGGTTCGATCCGTATCCACCGTCCGGACATGCAGAGCGCCGTGTTCGAACTGCTCGGCATCGGTGCCGAAGAGGCCCGGGCCAAGTTCGGCTTCCTGCTCGACGCCCTGAACTACGGCGCGCCGCCGCACGGCGGCATCGCCTTCGGCATCGACCGTATCGCCGCGCTGATGGCCGGCACCGAGTCGATCCGCGACGTCATCCCGTTCCCCAAGACCACCGGTGCACAGGATCTGATGACCGACGCGCCGTCGCCGATCGTCGACGCGCAGCTGGCCGAAGTGCACATCCAGGTTCGCCCCAAGACCAACTGATCAGGAGATCCAGGCAATGACCGAGTTCGCGTTTTCGCTGGAGTGGGAAAAGCTGGGCAATGAAGGCTCCGAGGCCAACCTGGTCACCGAGCGCGCACGTGTGTTCGGTGGTTGGCTGGTCCGCGTCGGTACCAACCCGGCGGCGATGGCCCTGACCTTCGTCGCCGACGGCGAAGGCCGTTGGGACGGTG
This sequence comes from Stenotrophomonas sp. AN71, assembly GCF_050435725.1. Taxonomy (NCBI): domain Bacteria; kingdom Pseudomonadati; phylum Pseudomonadota; class Gammaproteobacteria; order Lysobacterales; family Lysobacteraceae; genus Stenotrophomonas; species Stenotrophomonas sp. AN71. The sequence continues at coordinate 367,062 of NZ_JBNDKU010000003.1, forward strand.
AAGACTTCGGCGTCGAGGATTACGAGGACGACGAAGAGGAAGAGTACGACGAGGACGAGGAAGGCGAGGAAGAAGAGGACGAGGACGAAGAGGAATACGAGGAAGAGGAAGAGGAAGAGGAAGACGAAGCGGAAACGCCTGAAAAGGCTTGACCCGCTCTTCGCGCTGACGTCAACTTCCCGTATGTATTCGATCCGCCGCGCTACCGTGGACGACGCGCCGACCCTGTCGGCGCTGGCTGCCCGCACGTTCACTGAAACCTTCGGCCATCTGTATCCGCCGCAGGACCTGCAGGCCTTCCTCGAGGAGGCCTACACGGTCGAGCGCCAGCGCGTGATCCTGGCCCACCCCGATTACGCGGTGTGGCTGCTGGAACTGGACGGGGAGGCGGTCGGCCATGCCGCCGCCGGCCCGTGTGGCCTGCCGCACCCGGACGTGAAGCCCGGTGATGGCGAACTCAAGCGGCTGTACCTGATCAAGACGCAGCAGAGCTGCGGCTGGGGTAGTCGTCTGCTGGAAAGCGCATTGGCGTGGCTGGAACACGAAGGCCCGCGCACGCTGTGGCTGGGCGTGTGGTCGGAAAATTTCGGCGCGCAGCGCTTCTACGCCCGCTACGGTTTCGAGAAGGCCGGCGAGTATCTGTTCCCGGTGGGCGAAACCTACGATCTTGAATTCATCCTGCGCCGCGCACCGCGCGCGGCCTGACGTTCACCGCCGCTTGCTGCGCGCGCGTGTTCAATCACCGTATGTTCCTGCCCCGCTGACCGCCAGGCTGTCTGCATGACTCCCCCCGTACTGCTGCTGCACGGCATCTGGAATGCCCGCGCCTGGGTCGGCCCGCTGGCCTGGCGCCTGCGCGCGCGCGGTTTCCAGGTGCACGCCTTCGGATACTCCTCGGTGTTCGGTGGCCCCGATGTTGCCGTGCCGCAACTGCTGGAGCGGCTGGCCGATGCCGGTCCGCTGTCGCTGGTCGGCCACAGCCTGGGCGGATTGCTGGCCCTGGAGGCCCTGCGCCGCAATCCGCAGCTGCCGGTGCAGCGTGTGGTCTGCCTGGGCTCGCCGCTGCGCGGCAGCGGCACCGCACGCTCGTTGTCCGAGCATGGCTGGGGCCTGGCGCTGGGCCGCAGCAGCGAACTGCTGCTCGATGGCCTGCCGGACTGGCGGGGCAACGCGGAAGTCGGGCTGATCGCCGGCTCGGTGCCGCACGGGTTGGGCAGTCTTCTGGGAGCGATCGACGACGCTTCCGATGGTACCGTGGCGCTGGCCGAGACCCGCCTGCCGGGCCTGGCAGACCACTGCGTGGTCCGGACCAGCCACAGCGGCCTGGTCGTATCGCCCGACGCAGCGCGGCAGACCGCGCATTTCCTGCGCCACGGCGCCTTCGACCACAGCCGCGGCGCCGCGGCGGCATAAGGCGGTTCGCCGGGCATGGCCCGGCGCTACCGGCCTGCATCGGTGGGTGCGAACCGTTGGTTCGCACGTTCTTGGCCGGCTCATGCCCGACGGCAGTAGATCCACGCCATGCGTGGATGGCGCCATCCCGATCTCCCGTCGGCCCTAGACACGGTTTCAGCGCCCGATCAGGTAGAATCCGCGCCTTGATCCTGAAGCAGCCAGACGGTAGCACCCATGGGTAGAGGCCCCTCCATCGAAGCCCGCAAGAACGCGTCCGACGCGAAGCGTGGCAAGATTTTCACCAAGATCATCCGCGAGATCGGCGTCGCCGCGCGCGGCGGTGGAGGCGACCCCAACAACAACCCGCGCCTGCGCGTGGCGATGGACAAGGGTCTGGGCGTGAACATGTCCAAGGACGTGATCGAGCGCGCCATCAAGAAGGCCACCGGTGAACTGGAAGGCGTCGATTACGAGGAAATCCGCTACGAGGGCTACGCCCCGGGTGGCGTGGCCGTGATCGTCGACTGCCTGACCGACAACCGCGTGCGCACCGTGGCAGATGTCCGCCATGCCTTCAGCAAGTGCGGCGGCAACATGGGCACCGAAGGTTCGGTGGCTTTCATGTTCAAGCGCCTGGGCGTGCTCAGCTTTGCTCCGGGCAGCGACGAGGAAGCCATCACCGAAGCGGCCATCGAGGCCGGCGCCGATGACATCGTGGTCTACCCGGATGACGGTTCGATCGACGTGGTCACCAGCCCGGACGCGTTCAACGCGGTCAAGGACGCCATGGCCGCCGCCGGCCATGTCGCTGACCACGCCGAGATCACCTTCCGCGCGGACAACGACATCAAGGTCGAGGGCGACGTCGCCCTGCAGGTCAAGAAGCTGCTGGACATGCTCGAAGACCTGGACGACGTGCAGGACGTGTATTCCAACGCCGAACTCGGCGCCGACGCCTACGCCTGAGCCGTCATCGACGGCCTGGGCGCGGGCCGTTGAACGGTCATCGCGGACAGTCATGAGCCCATACGCCTGCCAGCGCTTCCCGTTCCGTCCCGCCAGGAGTGCGGCATGACCCGTATCCTCGGCATCGACCCCGGTTCGCAGCGGACCGGGGTCGGCATCATCGATGTCGATGCCGCCGGTCGCCTCAGTCACGTGCACCACCAGCCGCTGGTGCTGCTTGGCGCCGACGACTTCCCGCAGCGCATGAAGCTGCTGGTGCTCGGCCTGGCCGAGCTGTGCCGCGAGTACCAGCCGCAGGAAGTGGCCATCGAGAAGGTGTTCATGGCCCGCAACCCCGATTCGGCGCTGAAGCTGGGCCAGGCCCGCGGCGCGGCGATTTCCGCCGTGGTGCTGCGCGACCTCCCGGTGCACGAATATGCCGCCAGCGAGATCAAGCTGGCCGTGGTCGGCCGCGGTGGCGCAGAAAAGCAACAGGTTCAACACATGGTCGGGCTCATGCTCAACCTGAAAACCAAGCTGCAGGCCGACGCGGCCGACGCGTTGGCGGTGGCGATCACCCATGCCCACGTAAGGGCAACGGCCAACCGCCTGGGGCTCAGTGCCCGCCAGGCGTGGGGTCGCAAATGAGGAGCTGCACGCAATGATCGGTCGACTGCGCGGCATCGTCGCCTACAAGGCGCCGCCGTGGCTGGTGGTGGACGTGAACGGAGTGGGCTACGAACTGGAGGCGCCGATGAGCACCTTCTATGACCTGCCCGAGCTCGGCCGCGAGGTCACCCTGTATACCCATTACTCGCAGAAGGAAGACAGCGTCTCGCTGTACGGCTTCCTGCGCGAGGGTGAGCGGCGCCTGTTCCGCGATGTGCAGAAGGTCAGCGGCATCGGCGCGAAGATCGCGCTGGCCGTGCTGTCCGGCGTCACCGTGGAAGAGTTCGCACGCATGGTCCAGGCCGGCGACATCACCGCGCTGACCCGCATCCCGGGCATCGGCAAGAAGACCGCCGAGCGCATGGTGCTGGAGCTGCGCGACCGCGCCGCCCAGTTTGGCGCCGGTGGCGCGCTGCCCACCGGCAGCGGTCCGGCCCCGGCCGATCCGCTGTCCGATGCCACCGTGGCCCTGCAGCAGCTGGGCTACAAGCCGGCCGAAGCCGCGCGCATGGCCCGCGAAGCCTTCAACGAAGGCGACGAAGTGGCCAGCGTGATCCGCAAGGCCCTGCAGTCGGCGCTGCGCTGAGCCGCGTCCTTTCCCCACATCCCATCGCCTGAGCTTCGCCAGGAGTCCCATGTCCAGCAGTCAAACCCCGCACACAACCGCCCCGGGCGGTCACGGTCACGCCCCCCCGGCCGGGGGACTGGCGCTGATCATCGGTGCGATCGGCGTGGTCTTCGGCGATATCGGCACCAGTCCGCTGTACACCCTGAAGGAGGCGTTCTCGCCGCACTACGGGCTCACCAGCGACCATGACACCGTGCTGGGCGTACTGTCGCTGGCGTTCTGGGCGCTGAACATCGTGGTCACCCTGAAGTACGTGACCATCATCATGCGTGCCGACAACGATGGCGAAGGCGGCATCATGGCACTGATGGCGCTGACCCAGCGGACTCTGCGCAACGGGTCGCGCTCTGCCTACGTGGTGGGCATCCTGGGCATCTTCGGTGCGTCGTTGTTCTTCGGCGATGGTGTGATCACGCCGGCGATATCGGTGCTGGGTGCCGTTGAAGGCCTGGAGGTCGCCGCCCCCGGGCTGCACGCCTTCATCGTGCCGATCACCGTGGTGGTGCTGCTGGCGGTGTTTGCCGTACAGCGTTTCGGCACCGCGAAGATCGGCAAGCTGTTCGGGCCGATCACCTCGATCTGGTTCATTTCGCTGGCGGCGATCGGCATCTACAACATTGTTGATGCGCCGGAAGTGTTGAAAGCCTTCAACCCGTGGTGGGCGATCCGTTTCTTCATGGAGCATGGCTGGCACAGCATCTTCATCCTCGGTGCGGTGGTGCTGGCGGTGACCGGCGGTGAGGCGCTGTACGCCGACATGGGCCACTTCGGCGCCAAGCCGATCCGTCACGCCTGGTACTTCTTCGTGCTGCCGTGCCTGGTGCTGAATTACCTGGGGCAGGGCGCGCTGGTGCTCAACCACCCCGAAGCGGTGAAGAACCCGTTCTTCGAGGCGGTGCCGTCGTGGGCGCTGTACCCGATGATCATCCTGGCCACGATGGCGGCGGTGATCGCCTCGCAGTCGGTCATCACCGGTGCGTTCTCGGTCTCGCGCCAGGCAATGCAGCTGGGTTACATCCCGCGCATGCGCATCAAGCACACCTCGCACGACACCATCGGCCAGATCTACATCCCGGGCATCAACTGGGGCATCGCGGTGATGGTGATCGGCCTGGTGCTGGCCTTCCGTAGCTCGTCCAACTTGGCCGTGGCCTACGGCATCTCGGTATCGGCGACGATGCTGATCGACACCCTGTTGCTGGCCCTGGTCGCACGCTCGCTGTGGCCGAAGGCGCGTAACTGGATCCTGCCGCTGTGCGTGGTGTTCTTCATCATCGACCTCGGCTTCGTCATCGCCAACGGCGCCAAGCTGCTGCAGGGCGCCTGGTTCCCGGTGGTGCTGGGCATCTTCCTGTTCACCATGATGCGCACCTGGCGTCGTGGCCGCGAGCTGCTGCGTGATGAGATCCGCAAGGACGGCATCCGCCTGGATACCTTCCTGCCGGGCCTGATGCTGGCGCCGCCGGTACGCGTGCCCGGCACCGCGGTGTTCCTCACCGCCGACCCGACCGTGGCCCCGCACGCACTGATGCATAACCTCAAGCACAACAAGGTGCTGCACGAGCGCAACGTGTTCCTGCACGTGGTGACCCTGCCGGTTCCCTATGCGCCGGAGGGGCAACGGCTGAAGATCGAATCGGTGGGTGACGAGTTCTACCGCGTCTACGTGCGCTTCGGCTTCATGGAGACCCCGGACGTACCGCTGGCGCTGATGCGTTCGTGCGATCACGGCGGCATCTACTTCGACCCGATGGACACCACCTTCTTCGCCAGCCGCGAGACCATCGTGGCCACCGCCAACCGCGGCATGCCGATCTGGCGCGACAAGCTGTTCGCGCTGATGCATCGCAACGCCGCTCCAGCCACGGGCTTCTTCCGCATTCCCGGCAACCGCTTGGTAGAGCTGGGCGCGCAGGTGGAGATCTGACGCGCGCGGGGTCGGATCCCTTTTCCACAGGAAAAGGGCTCTGACCCCATGCTTCGCGCATCAGAGAGTGGGGTCAGAGCCGTTTCCCGTTGGAAAACGGATCCGACCCTGTGTCGACCCCGTGTCGACCAAGGTCGACACCCACCGGCAGATTGCGGGTGCCGGGCGCAGCCCGGCCGAAACCCGCGCTTTTGCCGCATAATCAGCACATGACCGACGACCGCATCATCGGCGCCGGCGCCACCCGCGAGGATGACGCCGCCGACGCCAGCATCCGCCCCAAACGCCTGGCCGACTATCTTGGCCAGGCCCCGGTGCGCGAGCAGCTGGAGATCTACATCGAAGCGGCCAAGGCCCGTGGCGATGCGCTCGACCATGTGCTGATCTTCGGCCCGCCGGGGCTGGGCAAGACCACTCTCAGCCACGTCATCGCCAACGAGCTGGGTGTGGCGCTGCGGGTGACCTCCGGCCCGGTGATCGAAAAGGCCGGCGACCTCGCCGCGCTGCTGACCAACCTGCAGCCGCACGATGTGCTGTTCATCGACGAGATCCATCGCTTGTCGCCGGTGGTCGAGGAAGTGCTGTACCCGGCGATGGAAGACTTCCAGATCGACATCATGATCGGCGAGGGCCCTGCGGCCCGCTCGATCAAGATCGATCTGCCGCCGTTCACCCTGATCGGCGCCACCACCCGCGCCGGCCTGCTGACCGCACCGCTGCGCGACCGCTTTGGCATCGTCCAGCGCCTGGAGTTCTACAGCGTCGAGGAACTGACCCGGATCGTGCGCCGCTCGGCCACCATCCTCGGCATCGACTGCACCGCCGATGGCGCCGGGGAAATCGCGCGCCGCGCGCGTGGCACCCCGCGTATCGCCAACCGCCTGCTGCGCCGCGTGCGCGACTATGCCCAGGTCAAGGCCGGTGGGCACATCGACGAGCCCGTGGCCCAGGCCGCCATGAAGATGCTCAAGGTCGACCCGGAAGGCTTCGACGAGCTCGACCGGCGTCTGCTCAAGACCATGGTGGACTACTTCGACGGTGGTCCGGTCGGCATCGAATCGCTGGCCGCGGCGTTGTCCGAAGAGCGCGGCACGCTGGAAGATGTGGTCGAACCGTACCTGATCCAGCAGGGCTTCCTGGTGCGCACCGCGCGCGGCCGCATGGCCACCCACAAGGCCTATCGGCACATGGGCCTGAAACCGAAGAACCCGCCGCAGGACCTGTTTGCGGAGGTTCCCGATGTCGGTTGAGCCCCGATTCAGTTGGCCGACACGCATTTACTGGGAAGATACCGACGCAGGTGGCGTGGTTTACCACGCCCGTTACGTGGCCTTCATGGAACGGGCCCGGACCGAATGGATGCGTGCGCTGGGCTATGGCCAGGAGCGCATGCGCGCCGAGCACGGGATGATCTTCGCGGTGCGTTCGATGCAGATGGATTTCATCAAGCCGGCGCGGCTGGATGACACCCTGCAGGTGAGCGCCCGCCTGGTGCAGCTGAAGAAGGCCAGCATGGTCTTCAACCAGCAGGTCCTGCGCGACGGCGAACTGCTGCTGTCGGCGCAGGTCCGCATCGCCGCACTGGAAGCGGCCAGTTTCCGCCCGCGTGGCATGGACGAAACCGTCCTCGCCGTGCTGCAACCCCACCTCCACCCCGAATCCGAACACTGAGGAACAACGGATGATCGCAACGCTCCTGGCCCTGCTGGCCACGGTCACCGAGGCATTGCCGGCCGATGTCAGCAACGCCGCGACCCAGACCCTTGCCCAGGCCGCCACCGGCGGCGGCATCAATTACCTCGAACTGATGGCCAAGGCCAGCCTGCCGGTGAAGCTCATCGTGCTGCTGCTGCTGGTCGGCTCGTTCGTCAGCTGGGTGATCATTTTCCGCAAGGCCCGCGTGTTCAAACAGGCCACCCGCGAAGCCGACGAATTCGAGAACCGCTTCTGGTCGGGTGCCGACCTGGGCAAGCTGTACAGCTCGGCCACCGACCGCAGCCGTAATGTCGGCGGCCTGGAAGCGATTTTCGAAGCGGGTTTCCGCGAGTACAGCCGCCTGCGTGACAAGCGCCGGCTGGACGGCCGCGCGCAGCTGGAAGGTGCCCAGCGCGCGATGCGCACCACCTACACCCGCGAAGTCGATCAGCTCGAGCGCAACCTGGAACTGCTGGCCAACATCGGCTCGACTGCCCCCTACGTGGGCCTGGTCGGTACTGTGTTCGGCATCATGGTGACCATGCACGACATGATCAGCAGCGGTGCGCAGGCTGGTATCGCCGCCGTAGCGCCGGGTATTTCCGAGGCGCTGTTCGCAACCGCCATCGGCCTGTTCGTGGCGATCCCGGCGGTGTGGGCCTACAACCGGTTCACCACCCGCGTGGAGCGCATGTCGGTGCGGTTCGAGACCTTCGCCGAAGAGTTCAGCTCCATCCTGCAGCGCCAGAGCGCTGGCGACGAGTAAGCGCCTGACCCGGGAGTCCAAGCCATGTCCGCTGCCATCGGTCGCCGCAAGCGCCGCAAGCTGAAATCGGAAATCAACGTCGTTCCCTACATCGACGTCATGCTGGTGCTGCTGATCATCTTCATGGTCACGGCGCCGCTGCTCACCCTGAGCTTCGACGTCGACCTGCCCCAGTCCAACGCCAAGGCGCTGGAAAGCAAGCAGGACCCGGTGATCGTCTCGGTGCGCCAGGACGGCCAGCTCAGCCTGAAGCTGCCCGACGCCAAGGAACCGGCCGCCGTGTCGGCCGAGGAGCTGGAAGGGCGCCTGGCCGGCATCGTCGCCCAGGACAAGGGCGTGCGCGTGATCGTCGCCGCCGACCGTGCCGTGGCCTATGAAAAGGTCATTGCCGCGATGGATGTGATCAAGCGCGCCAAGGTAGACAAGGTAGGCCTGGCCACCGATGCACGCTGACGCCCTGCCACCTCCGCAGCAGCGCGAACCCGGCTGGGGCCTGCCCCTGGCGCTGGCGGTGCTGGTGCATCTGCTGGTCGCGCTGATCTTCATCGGCGCCTGGCTGTGGTCGCCCGAACGCAACACCGATGCCGCCGCCGGCGATCCGTCGGTCGAGGCCAGCCTGGCGCTGTCCGCGTCCGAGGCCGCTGCCGCGCGCCAGGCGCTGCGCCAGTCGGAGAAACTGGAAGACCTGCCGCCGCCGGTCGCCGAGCCGATCCCGGTGCCGGAAGACACCGTGCCGCCGCCGCAGCCGATTCCCGAACCGCGCCCGCAGGACGCCCCGACGCCGCAGCAGCAACAGGCGCAGGAGCGTGTCGCGCAGCCGGACACCAAGGACCAGGAAGCGGCGAGCGCGCTGGCCATCTCGCAGGAGAAGGCCAAGCAGGAGCAGGAAGCCAAGCGCCGCCAGGAGCAGATCGATCTGACCGAGCGCAAGCGCCAGGAAGAAGCGGAGCAGAAGCTGCGCCTGGCCAAGCAGCAGGAAGAGGACGCCAAGAAGAAGCTGGCTGACCAGGCGCGCCAGGCCGCAGACAAGGCCGAGGCCGAGAAGCAGAAGAAAATCGCCGAGATCCGTGCCCGGCGCGAGCAGGCCGAGAAGGAAGCCAAGCTGGCCGAACAGAAGCTGCGTCAGGTGGCTGCTGCGCGCAATGCGGCGGGTACGGCCGCTGCCGGTGCCAGTGGTGCTGCGCAGCCGGCGGCCGGTGGCGGTGGCAACAGCAATGATCTGACGGCCAAGTACGCTGCGGCGATCCAGGCCAAGGTGCGTGACACCTGGACCCGCCCGGACAGCGTGCCGCTGGGCCAGCGCTGCCAGGTCACCATCACCCAGATCCCGGGCGGCCAGGTGCTGCAGGCCAAGGTGGGCGCCAACTGCCCCTACGACGAGGCCGGCAAGCGCTCGATCGAGGCGGCGGTGCTCAATGCCCAGCCGTTGCCATACCGCGGCTTCGAGTCGGTGTTCAATCGCACGCTCAACCTGACCTTCACTGCGCAGGATTGATCGGGCAGGGCAGGGCGGCCATCAGGCCGCCCGCGCCAACGTTTGTCGTTCTTGCCTCTGGTGGGGCCGGTCTCGGGCGGGCACGCTGGGGGCTGCTGTCGAACGCCGCTCTGTCAGGGGGCGTGACCGGGGCCGGCGGGCGCGATGTTAGCCACGACGTTAACGATGCGTGAGAAGACGGGCTGGAACTGACCCGGAATTCACGTACCCTTGGTTCATGATTGCGAAGTGGTTCACTTCCGCTTTGCTATCCCTTGTCCGGTTTCCCCCTATTGAGCGCTCCATGAAAAAGATGCCTCGCTGGCTTGCCGTGTTTGCGGCCCTGTTGTTGCCCTTCGCTGCCGTCGCGCAGCAGAAGGGGCTGGATATCGACATCATCGGCGGCAATGCCTCCGCGCTGCCGATCACCATCGTGCCGATGCCCTACCAGGGTTCGTCGGCGGCTCCGCAGACCGATGTCGCCGGAGTGGTCCGCGCCGATCTGGAGCGCTCGGGCCAGTTCCGCACGCTGCCGGAAGCGCAGATCGTCGAAAAGCCGGTGCGCGGCGGCGACATCCAGTTCGCCACCTGGCGCGCGCTGAAGCAGAACTACATCGTGGTCGGCCGGGTGCTCGACGCCGGTGCCGGCGCCTACCGCGTCGAGTACGAGCTGTTCGATGTGCCCAAGGGCGAGCGCCTGCTCGGCCTGGCGATGACCGCCCGTGGCAATGCCATGCGCGACGTCGCCCACCAGATGGCTGACGCCATCTACGAGAAGATCACCGGTGTCCGCGGCGCCTTCTGGACCCGCATCGCCTACGTGACCGCCAGCGGCAAGGGTGATGCCATGCGCTATGCGCTGATGGTTGCCGACTCCGATGGCTACAACCCGCAGACCATCGTGCGTTCGGCCGAACCGCTGCTGTCGCCGTCGTGGAGCCCGGATGGCAGCAAGCTGGCCTATGTCAGCTTCGAGCGTGGCAATTCGGCGATCTACATCCAGAACATCGGTACCGGCGCGCGTGAGTTGATCACCAGCTTCCGCGGCATCAACAGCGCTCCGGCGTTCTCGCCGGATGGCCGCAAGCTGGCCCTGACCCTGTCGCGTTCGGGCAACCCCGAAATCTACGTGATGGACCTGGGCAGCAAGCAGCTGACCCAGCTGACCAACCACTTCGCCATCGATACCGAGCCGACCTGGGCACCGGACGGCAGCGCGGTGTACTTCACCTCCGATCGTGGCGGTCGCCCGCAGGTCTACAAGGTGGGCGCGGGCGGTGGCAGCGCCGAGCGCGTGACTTTCCAGGGCAACTACAACGCCAAGCCCTCGGTGTCCTACGACGGCAAGAAGATCGCCGTCGCCCAGGGCTCGGGCAACAGCTACAAGATCGCGATGATGGACAGCTCGCTGGGTTCGCCCCGCTGGAGCACGCTGTCGCCGGGGTCCCTGGATGAATCTCCCAGCTTTGCGCCCAACGCAAGCATGGTGTTGTACGCCGCCCGCGAGGGTGGCCGTGGTGTGCTGTACGCCGTTTCGGCCGATGCGCGCGTACGCCAGCGCCTGGTACTGGCTGACGGAGATGTGCGCGAACCGGCATGGTCCCCATACCGTACCCAGCGCTAAAAGAGTGTTAACATTTTGCTGTCTTGAACCCCTCATCATCGGCCTAGGAGCCACAAAGGTATCGCCATGAACAAGTCCACCCGCGTTCTGCTTGTTTCCCTGCTGTCTGTGGCCGTCCTGGCCGGTTGCTCGAAGAAGGTCAAGGAAGAAGTGCCGGCTTCGGTCGACACCGGCACCTCGACCACCACCCCGACCGGTCCGTCCACCTCCGGCCTGTACGGCCCGGGCGATCTGGACACCGACGCTTGCCTGCGCCAGCGCGTTGTCTACTTCGACCTGGACAAGGAAGACGTGAAGCCGGAATTCCAGGCCATCATGGCTTGCCACGCCAAGTACCTGCGTGACCGTCCGTCCTCGCGCATCACCCTCCAGGGCCACACCGACGAGCGCGGTTCGCGCGCGTACAACCAGGCCCTGGGCGAGCGTCGTGGCAACGGCGTCAACTCGGCCCTGCAGGCCAACGGTGGCTCGGCTTCGCAGCTGACCGTCGTGTCCTACGGTGAAGAGCGTCCGGTCTGCACCGAGTCGAACGAGTCCTGCTGGTCGCAGAACCGTCGCGTCGAAATCGTCTACACCGCGCAGTAATCCATGCGCATTGGCATCACATTGATGCTGGTCGTTGCGGCAGCCCTCGCGGCTGCCGCACCGGCGCATGCACAGCGACAGAGCCTGGCCGATCGTGTCGGCGCGCTCGAGCAGCAGATGTACAACAACAGTGCCAACCAGGACCTGTTGAACCAGATCAACCAGCTGCGGCAGCAGGTGACCAGCCTGCAGGCCTCGATCGAGCAGTTGCAGCACGACAACGCCCAGCTCAAGCAGTCCGCCCAGGATCAGTACCTGGATCTGGACAGCCGCCTGAACCGGTTGGAAGGGGGCAATGCCGCCCCGGCCCTGCCGCCCGTTCCGGCGAGCGCGCCCAAGGCCGCTCCGGCCCCGGCGAAACCGGCAGCGGCGGCCACTTCCGAGCGGCCGCCTTCCGTCCATGGTGACGCCGGCAGCCTTGCCGCCACCGGCGACGAGCGCACCTCCTACAACGTCGCCTTCGATTCGCTGAAGGCCGGCAAGTACGACGATTCGGCGCAGCTGTTCCTGAGCTTCCTGCAGCTGTACCCGAACGGCGTCTATGCGCCGAACGCGCTGTACTGGCTGGGCGAGAGCTACTACGCCACCCGCAATTTCCCGATGGCCGAGACCCAGTTCCGTGAACTGCTCTCGCGTTATCCGACCCACGACAAGGCCGCTGGCGGCCTGCTCAAGGTTGGCCTCTCGCAGTACGGCGAGGGCAAGGTCGACCAGGCCCAGCAGACGCTGGAGACCGTCGTGGCGCAGTACCCCGGCTCGGACGCCGCCCGCACTGCACAGGATCGGCTGCAGTCGATCCGCCTCGGCAAGCAGATCCGCTGATCCGCTGACCGGGCGTACAATGGCAGCCCCGTAGAGCCGAGCCCACGCTCGGCTGCTTTCGTTTCCGGATCGGCCATCCCGGGCCACGCCCCCCGGCTTTTCCTGTAGAGCCGAGCCATGCTCGGCTGCAATCGTTACCGGCCACGGTAGCCCTTCCGCCACCTGCCCCAGCAAGACGTACCCGCCATGACCGCCGTTACCCCGTCCAATGCCGTCGCCACGCCCAGCGACATCGTGCAATCGCCCCTGCCGCGCCTGAAGATCACTGAGATCTTCACCTCGCTGCAGGGTGAAGCCGATACCGCCGGCTGGCCGACCGTGTTCGTGCGCCTGACCGGTTGCCCGCTGCGCTGCCAGTACTGCGACACGGCTTATGCCTTCCATGGCGGTACCTGGTGGGACATCGACGATATCGTGGCCGAGGTGCTGGCCCAGGGCGTGCGCCACGTCTGCGTGACAGGCGGCGAGCCTTTGGCGCAGAAGCGCTGCCTGGTGCTGCTGGAGAAGCTGTGCGATGCCGGGATGGATGTTTCGCTGGAAACCTCCGGCGCACTGGACGTCAGCGCGGTGGACCCGCGCGTGTCGCGCGTGGTCGACATCAAGACGCCGGGTTCGGCCGAAGCGGCACGCAACCGACTGGAAAACCTGCCGCTGCTGACCGCGCGCGACCAGATCAAGTTCGTCGTCTGCAGCCGCGAGGATTACGACTGGGCCAAGGCCATGGTCGCCGAACACGACCTGGTGAAGCGTTGCACTGTGTTCTTCTCGCCCAGCAAGGGTGAGATCACCGCGCGCCAGCTGGCCGACTGGATCGTTGAAGATCGGCTGCCGGTGCGTTTCCAGATGCAGTTGCATAAAATCCTGTGGAACGACGAGCCCGGCCGATGACCCGGCGCGACGTTCCCTGATGTAGCTCCGGCGCGGGACAGCGTGCTGGCTTTCCCCTCCCAACCGGATGTTCTACCCATGAAGAAGGCAGTCGTGCTTCTCTCCGGCGGCATGGATTCAGCCGCCGTCATCGCCATGGCCCAGGAACAGGGCTTCGCCGTGCATGCCCTGAGCGTGCGCTATGGCCAGCGCCATACCTCCGAACTGGATGCCGCCGCCCGCGTGGCCAAGGCCCAGGGCGTGGTCACGCACAAGACCGTGGACGTGGACCTACGCAGCATCGGTGGTTCGGCACTGACCGACGATATCGACGTGCCCGAGGCCGGCGGTGCCGGCATCCCGGTCACTTATGTGCCGGCACGCAACACCATCATGCTGTCGCTGGCCCTGGGCTGGGCCGAAGTACTCGGCGCCAACGACATCTTCTGTGGCGTCAATGCCGTGGACTATTCCGGTTACCCGGATTGCCGTCCCGAGTTCGTGGCCGCGTTCCAGGCGCTGGCCAACCTGGCCACCAAGTCGGGCGTGGAGGGTGCGGGCATCAAGGTGCACGCCCCCTTGCAGTTCCTCAGCAAGGGCCAGATCGTCAGCGAGGGTGTACGCCTGGGTGTGGACTTCGGGCTGACCGTGTCGTGCTACAACGCCGACGCCAACGGCGCCGCCTGCGGCCATTGCGATGCCTGCCGCCTGCGCGCGCAGGGCTTCACCGAAGCCGGCGTGGCCGACCCGACGCTGTACGCCTGACTACACCCCGGTGGGTGCGAACCGTTGGTTCGCACTCCCTGACCCGCCGGGCATGGCCCGGCGCTACCGCTGCTGCAACCATCCCGATGCCCCGATGAAGGCGCGCACCGCTGCGGGATCGTCGTAATCCAGCTCGATCATGCGTGCGATCGCCGCCTTGTCGTCCGGCTGCTGGCGCATGTACTCCTGCGCGATGCGGTAGCCGGCGTAGTAACCCAGATCGCTCACGCCAAACGGATTGCGGGCGCTGTTGTACAGCCAGTTGCCCAGATCATTGCCGTCCATTTCGCTGATGAAGCGCGTGCGGATCTCGGCCTCGTGCGCTGGGCCGTAGGTGTACAGCGGCAATGCCGGGCGACGCCCACTGAGGCGCTCGGCGACGTACTCGGCCACGCCCTCGCGCACCGCGTACTGGGCCAGGGTGCCGGTGGTCTCGCGCTGCTGGGTATGCACGTACTCGTGCAGGTTGTTCTGCGCGTTGTTCGCACCGGGCCTGCTGTCGTAGAAGATCCGCAGACGGCTGCGCATCGGCTCGGGCAGCTCGCTGACGTCCACACGCTCATCGCCCAGCGCCATTTCCGCGCCGATCAGCACCTTGTCGCCCAGCGTGGTGCCGCCGGTGCGCAGCACGCCCACCGCGTAGGTGATGGTGGCCGGACGCAGCGCCGGATAGAGTGCGCGGAACGCAACCAGGTCGCGCTCCAGCGTGGCGCTGGCCTGCTGCGCGTTGGCGGTCAGCGGCCGCACCGAGGCCCAGAAACGCGGCCACGCCTGCATGGCGTCGGCGTATTCGCGCGCGCTGTAGTTGCGCACCTGCATCAGCGCATGCAGCCCGGGGCTGCCTGGATCGATGTAGCGCTGCTGGACCAGTGTCACCCGGCGCTCCGCATCGGACTCGGCACGTACTGCATCGTAGGTGGCCCAGAAGCGGGCGATGTCGTCGGTGACGACCTGCGATGGGGCGGCAAGTGCCGTGCAGGGCAGTGCAAGGGCGAGGATCAGGCTGAAGGACAGGCGCATGCAGGGTTCCGCGATGGGATCGCAGATGGGATGCGGCGTTGGGCAGGAAGGTTTAAGGCCGCTGCGCAGCTCGGGGTAGTGCCGGTCGCTGGCCGGCATCCGCGACACGCCGGGAATTCACGCGAACCGGCAAAGTAGGGTAGAATGCCCACCCCGCCGAAAGGCCGGGGCAGTGCAATGGGCCGTTAGCTCAGTCGGTAGAGCAGAAGACTTTTAATCTTTTGGTCGAAGGTTCGAATCCTTCACGGCCCACCATTGCATCGATGATCAAGGCGCCCTCCGGGCGCCTTTTTTTTGCCTCCTCGAATGCATTCCTGCAACGCCTTGACGTGCGGCAGCGGCGATGCGGTGTCGATGCCCGCGCGATGGCCGTGCAGGCTGGCAGATTGCAGGGGCGGAGCAGGAGTCGCGCAGGTTCGATTCCGGAGAGCCGGGATCGCATCGGTGGCACCAATCTAGTAACCATTAAGGTAATTAAATTGGTAATTTTAGGTAATTGAATCGTGGTCAAAACCGGCCGTTTCCAGCCGGTCAGAGACTGCATCAGCCGTAATGCGCGCGCAGAAGCCCGGCGTCGTGGAAGGAAATGCCCTCGCGGATGCACTCCTCGGCGCGTTCCATGTCCTTGTGCAGCTGGATCAGGGCGTCGTCGGCGAGCTGCTCGATGTTGACCACACCGCAGCATGCCTGGTCGATCACATGCTGCATGGGTTCGCCCCAGCGCCGACGTACGTTGCGGATCATGCGGCAATGCCACTCGCGCATGATCGCGTCCATGCGCCTCTCCGCGCGGCCCACGTGTGCGTCTCCCGCCACCACCCGCAATGCCGGGGCCGGGCTGCGCTCACCGCGCAGTTCCTGGGTCCTAGCGGCCAACCGCTGTGCGAGCTCCTCGAGTCGCGTGTGAGTCATCCTTTGCCTCCCTGATCCGTCTTGCCAGAAGCTTCGTCAGGTCGAGCACATTGTCCGGTGCCGACGGCTGACCGAACTCGTCCACGACCATGAATGCGGTCTCCAGCAGCACAGGATCGTAGATCCATTCCGGTGGATCGCCGACCAGCTCCAGGTAGTGCGAAAGCACCTTGACCGCAGCGCTCATCTTCTCGAAATCCAGTCCCGTAGATTGAGACTGAAGCGACATCTCTGCGTCCTGATCGACCCGATCCAGCGTTCCATGTGGAAGCTGCATCACTGATTCAAGATCGCGCGCAAGACGATGGCCGATGCTCTTCGGGTTGCTCTCCGAGATCCACTGGCTGACCTGGGGTTGCGCCCAGCGGGTGCCACCGAACAGGCGGGCCCATTCGGCAGGGCCGCCGGCAGCGGCCACGCGGAGGCGCATGTTGAGGGTGCGAGCGGTACTGGCGTCCATCTGTAGATGGTGCTCTGCATTACCAATCCAGCAAATGACCAAAACGGTATTGACTTGTCATTACCGGCACGGTAATGTGTGCGCCATGAACCTCATCGACTACGCCATCTCCCAGGGGGGCTACGGCACCCCCAGCTGCCCCGTGATGCGCCGCCTGGCCCACCAGACCGGTTGTGCGCTGCGGACCCTCTACCTGATCGCACGCGGCCACAAGTTGCCGGGCGCACGTCTATGCCGCCGCATCGAGCTGGCTACCGCTGGCGCTGTTCGCCGTGAATCCCTGCGCCCGGATGTGTTTGGCCCGGCGCCATCGTCCCCCCAAGGAGAAGTCCGTCATGCAGATTGATACGTTCGGTGAGTACGTGCGCGGTCGCCTGGAACACTGGGGGAGCGAATATGCGCTGCATCGCGACTGCGAGTACCTCGGTTTCCAGTCGCGCAACCTGCTGGCGGTGCTGATCGAGCATCGCGGCGACATGCCCGGTCGTGCGCAGGGCTACAAGCCGCTGGAAACAGATCAGCTGGCGCAGCAGATCGAGGACCTGATCACCGCCGTTGCGCGCGACAACGTAGCGATGGCCTGTGCGCTGCGTGGCTACTACTGTGGCCGCGGGCGGCGCAAGGTCGAGCGCTTCGAGACGGCCAATCTGCTGCTGGCCAACTGCGGGCAGCGGCCGGTGTCCAACCGGCATTACCTCAACCTGGTTGAACTCGGTTTCCAGCGCGTGCGCGGCTGGATGGAGGGTATCGCCCAGGCTGCATGAGCAGCGGGACCGATCTTCCGCCCGCCTCCAGACCGGAACAACCCTCGTGTCCAGCCGGCAGCGGGGCGGGCACTTCTTCGGGCCACGTCGATGCGACGCGACCTGCATTCCTTTCCAGGACCCCTCATGAACCAAGAAATCATCAGCACGGCTGGTGCGGCTGCCATCAAGTCGGCGCCGCCGGTCACCGTCGCCGGCGCGCTTGCAGCCGGCATTACCCTGGACCGCCTGGTCGTGGTCCTGACCATCATCTACCTGGCCGCGCAGATCGCCTATCTGGGCTGGCGCTGGCTGCGCGAGTGGCGCCGCAGGGAGCGCGAATGAGCCGGCCGGGCAGCACATTGCCGGTGCGCAGCCTGGCTGCCGCGCTGGTGCTCAGCGCGGCGGGCCTGATCGCCATCGTCGAGCGCGAGGGCTATACCGATGCAGCGGTGGTGCCCACGCGCAACGATCGACCGACCTATGGCTTCGGCTCGACGGTTCGCGAGGACGGCACGCCGGTGCAGATGGGCGACCGCACCACGCCGGTACGCGCGCTGCATACCGTGCAGGCGCATCTGGCGAGGGAAGAAGGACAGTTCCGTGCGTCCTTGCCCGGCGTGGCGCTGAGCCAAGGAGAGTACGACGTCTATGTCGATTTCCTCTATCAGTACGGCATCGGCAACTGGCGCGCGTCTTCGATGCGTCGGCATCTGCTGCAGGGCGAGTACCGTCAGGCCTGCGATGCGCTGCTGCTGTGGAAGCGGGCAGGAGGCTACGACTGTTCGAGCCGGGTCGATGGCCGCCCCAACACGGTGTGCTGGGGTGTCTGGGAGCGTCAGCAGCAGCGTCACGCGCGTTGCCTGGCGGAGCAGTGACGCATGTCTCGTACCTCGATCGCGTTGGCGCTGCTGGTGCTGTGGTCGTCGCTGATGTTCGCAGCGGGGTGGCGCTGGCGTGGAGATCGCGGTGACCTTGCAACCGCACGGGCCGGGATGGAACGGCATGCCGAGACGGCGCTGTCCGAGCGCAGGCTCCGGCAACAACAGGACGCACGAAGCCAGGCGATGGCCTCATTGGGAGAACAACATGAACATGATCGTGAGCGCGCGATGGACGTGGACGCCGACGTGGTGGCTGCTTTGCGTGCTGGCACTCTCCGCCTGCGCGACGACCTCGCTGCCTGCCATACCGGCCGCCTGTCCGAAGCCGCCGCCCGCACCGGCGAACGTGATGCGGGCGCCCAGTTACGAGCAGAGGTTGCGGCAACGCTTGTTCGAATCGGACGCGATGCCGACGACCAGCTCCGGGCCTGCCAGGCCGTGATTGCATTGGATCGCCGCTGAAGGCGTGCGGGCCGCTATGCTGGCCACCATTCTTGGAAATGGATGTTCGCATGCGCGTTGCTCCCCTGATTGTGATGTTGTCGCTGGCTATCGCGGGGCCTGTTCTTGCTGCCGGTCCTGACGCGAAGACAACCCCCCCTGCGCAGGCCGCGGCGGCCTCGCCGCTGGTGATCGGCGAGACCTTCACCGTGCAGTCGAAGGCGCTGGGTGAGACGCGCCGCATCAACGTCTACCGCCCGCAGCCTTGGGGCCTGGACCCGAAGACGCCGCTGCCGGTGATCTACATGCCCGATGGCGGCATCGCTGAGGACTTCCTGCATGTCGCCGGGCTGGTGCAGGTGCTGAGCGGCAATGGCAGCATGCGTCCGTTTCTGCTGGTCGGCATCGAGAACACCGAACGCCGCCGCGACATGACCGGCCCCAGCACCGACCGGCAGGACCAGAAGATCGCGCCGCGTATCGGCGGCTCGGCGGCTTACCGCAGCTTCCTGCGCGATGAACTGATGCCGCAGGTGCGCCAACGCTACCCCACCACCGACGAGCGGGCGCTGATTGGCGAGTCGCTGGCCGGCCTGTTCGTGGTCGAGACGCTGCTGCAGGAACCGACGCTGTTCAACAGCTACATCGCGCTGGACCCGAGTCTGTGGTGGAACCGGGGCACGATGCTGGCCGCTGCGGCCAAGCAGCTGCCGGCGGTGGCGCGCGCACGGCCGCAGGTATTCCTGGCCAGCAGCGGGCAGCCGCAACTGGCCGCGACCACCGCGCAGCTGGCAGCATTGCTGCAGCAGGCCTCGCCGTCGCCGCTGGTGAAATACCTGCCGTTGCCGGAGGAAACCCACGCCACGATCTATCACCCGGCCGCCTTGCAGGCATTGCGCACATTGTTCCCGGCGCCGCCGCCGGCCTCGCCGTAAGCCGAAGATCTGGCGTGCACCCGCACGGCATGTGAGGATGCGGCAGCGGCGCCATCGGTGCGCGCCGCCCGCAACGGGAGAGTGTGGATGCAGCGTGTGCGTGGATGGAGTGTGGCGGCCTGCTTGGCCATGAGTGGCTGCGCGATGTCGGTGGCACCACCGGCAACGCAGAGTGAAACGAAGGACAGCGCGGCCGCCGCTGCGCCGGGTGTGGTGCTGCCGGATACCGAGGCGCTGCGCGTGCACGATCCGATCGGCCGTGATTATCCGATCTGGGTGGCGCTGCCCACCGACTATGCCGCGCATCCTGAAAAGCGCTACCCGGTGCTGTACGTGACCGATGCGCTGTACAGCTTCCCGCTGGTGCGCAGCGTGCGCAACCTGGTGGGGCAACAGGGCGTCAACATCGAGAACTTCATCCTGGTCGGGCTCCCACCGCAGGAGGGCTTGACCTCCAAGCAGAGCCGCTCGCGCGATTACACGCCCAGTAACCCGGCGCGCACCGACGATGGCTACTACAGCGATGATGTTACCTACGGCGGTGCCGCGCACTACCGCGACTTTGTGGCTGCGCAGGTGTTGCCGATGGTCGATGCGCGTTATCGCACCGATCCCGCCCGGCGCGTGTTCGCGGGTCATTCCTATGGTGCTCTGTTCGGCGCCTACGTGCTGACGACCCAGCCGGACATGTTCAGTACCTACATCCTGTCCAGCCCGTCGCTGTGGTTCGACCAGCGTCTGTTGCCGCGGATGCAGGATGCCGCCGTCATCCCGGCGCAGCCCATCCGCGTTCTGCTGTCCGTAGGCAGCTACGAGACGGTCAAGGAAGGGCCGCGCTACTCCACCGGTAATGACATGCTGCGGCAGGCCGCGGACTTCACCGCCCAGCTTGAACGCAGTGGCCGCAAGCTTCAGGTGGACAACGTGGTGATCGACGGTGAGGACCATCTCACTGTCTACCCACGCGTGATCACCCGTGCATTGCTGGAGGTGATGCCGGGGGAAGGGCCGTATACCGGCGGCTGACAGCGGGTTCCATCCACGCATGGCGTGGATCTACTGTTTCCATCCACCCATGCTTGGATCTACGGCGTCGGGTTCCGGCCGGGAGCAGAATCAGTAGATCCACGCCATGCGTGGATGGATGCCTCAGGCCGCGCTGGCCTGCGGCGGTGGCATCAGCGCGGCGTCGGCGGCGTGGCGGAAACACAGGCGGATGGCGTCGAGCAGCTCACTCATGCTGTACGGCTTGGGCAGGAAGTGGATGCCGGCGCGCAGCTGCGGCAGCACGCGGTGCTGGTCCATGCCGGAGGTGACCAGGATCGGGAGCTGCGGCAGGTGCTCGCGCACGCGGTTGGCGGTTTCGATGCCGCTGATGCCGCCCAGGCACACATCGGTGAACAGCAGATCGAACGGTTCACCGGCGTTGAGCAGGCCGAGCGCGGCTTCGGCACTGCTGACCGCGGTGACCTGGCAAGCCTGGCTTTCCAGTGCGAGGCGACTGAGTTCCTGGGTTTCTTCAGCGTCCTCGATCAGCAGGACACGCGGTTCGACAAAGCGCTTGGACAGCAGCATGACACGGCAACTCCGGACAGCAGGGGGAGCAAAAGGCGCGCAAGTATGCGCAAGCCGGTAGTGAGCCCGGCGTGCACGCAAGGCTAAGTGGGCGTTACAGCCTGTTGTGGCGCGCGCGGCGCCGATGCCAGGCCAGTACCGCGACCGCCAGCAGGGCGGTGCCGATGCGCAGGCTGGTGGCCTGCCAGCCGAGCGCGACGGCGTCGTCGAGGCTGAATGCATTCCAGGCCAGGTTCATCGAAACGTGCAGCACCAGGCCGCACCATAGGGTGTCGCCGTCCAGATGGTCCAGCCAGGCGAAGATGAAACCACCCAGCGCGATCACTGCGCCGACGAACAGCGCGGTGCCGCCACCGTCGAAGCCGCCGAAGCCCAGCCAGTGCACCCAGCCGAACAGCAGCGCCTGCGGCAGCGCGAGCAGGGGCCATGGGCCGCGTACGAGCTTCACCAGCAGCACGAAGCCAAGGCCACGGAACAGCACTTCCTCGGCCAATGGAAAAAGGACGGCCAGCATCGTGGCATCCAGCAGAGTCAGCGCCGTGTTGGGTATGCCGATCAGTGACAGGCCCAGCCAGCACACCAGGCTGGCAAGCAGTACCCGCCACGGGCCGGCCCATCCGTTGCCACGCAGGCCGAGGCTGGCCAGCACGTTCACGCCCCGGGGCCGCAGCAGCATGGCCAGCAGCAGTGCCAGCAGCACCGCCAGCGCGTTGTCGAGCAGGCTGCCGCCGTAAGCCATCGGCAGGGCCGGAATCGGTGCGCCGATGGCCGCGGCGATATCGCGCAGGTTCAGGCCGAGGGCGACGCCCAGCAGGACAAGCAGCAGCCGCGCTGCAGCGGGCAGGCGGGATAACAGTGTCATATGCGCACTCCCAGCTGGGCATGGCGGCAGTGTGCTGCGGGGCAGGGCGGTGGGCACGCGCCGGAAGTCCCTGTGCCATCGGTCACGTGTTGCCGCACAGTCATCGCGGGGCAGGTAGAGTCGGTGATAGACCCTCAGGAGCGACGCCCATGCTGTGCCCCGTGTGCAAGACCCAGACCCTGCAGATGGCCGAGCGCCATGGCATCGAGATCGATTATTGCCCGGGGTGCCGTGGTGTATGGCTGGACCGTGGCGAGCTGGACAAGATCATCGAGCGTGCGGGCTCGGGTGCTGCCGCACCGCCGCCTGCGCAGGTGCAGCCGGCTGCCGCGCCGCCGCCGGTGATGCATCGCGATACCCGTCATCTGGGGCAGCGCTATGAGGACAACCGTGGCCAGCAGCACAGCCACGGCTACAAGAAAAAGAAGAAGGACAGTTTTCTGTCGGAGTTGTTCGATTTCTGACGGCGGTCAGGGCCGGCGCAGGATGAATTCGCGGTCGTGCGTATCACCGACCACGAAATCGTATTCGCCGGCCTTGCTGCAGCCATAGCGTGCGTAGAAGCGCTGCGCACCGAAGTTCTCCTCCCACACGCCCACCCATAGCGTGCGGCGATGCGGCTGGTCCAGCCAGGCCATGAACGCGTCCATCAGGCGTGCGCCATGGCCGCCGTTCTGGTGCGCGGCCAGGATATAGAAGCGCTTCAGTTCGATGTCGCCTTTGCGGGCCTCGGCATGTGGCAGGGTGTTGGCACCGGCGGCCAGGTAGCCGACCACGCTGTCGCCGTCCATCAGCAGCCAGACCGCACTGCGCGGATCGGACAGCTCGGCACGCTGGGGTTCGCTGCTGTAGTGCGCCTGCAGGAAATCGTGCAGCTCCTGCGCTGGATACGAATCCCCCCAGGTTTCGTTGTAGGTGGTGATCGCGATCGCTGACAGCGCTTCGGCGTCGGCGAGGGTGGCGCGGCGGATCTGCAACGGCATGGCGGGGCCTGCACTGGAACGTGGCGCAGTGTAGCCGGCCCCGGCGGCTGCCGGGGCTGGCCACTGCTCACCTTCCGCTGCTCAGAACCACATGCGCACGCCGGCGACCCAGCGTGTGTCGCGCGCGTGGTCACCGGCATAGTCGGCGGTGTCGCCAAACGTGCGTTCGTGGCTGATGCCGATGTACGGTGCGAAGCGACGGCTGAACTCATAGCGCAGGCGCAACCCGGCTTCGACCTTGTTCAGGCCGCGGCCGATGCCGTATTCCGGTTCATCCCTGGCCGCCACCGTGGCTTCCAGCAACGGTTGCAGGATCAGGCGGTTGGTCAGCAGCACGTCGTACTCGACTTCGGCCTTGGCCAGCACCTGGCCGCCGGAGCCCATGTACAGCGTCGCCGAGCTTTCGAACTTGTACGGTGCCAGGCCCTGGATACCGACCGCTGCCCAGGTGCGCGAGTCGGCCGGCCGGAAGTCCTGGCGCACGCCGACCAGCACATCCCACCACGGCGACACGCTGCGGCCATACAGGGCTTCCAGCGAGGATGACTCGGTGCGGCCACGGCTGCGTTCACCATCGGTGCGCAGCCACAGGCGGTTGACGTTGCCGCCGATCCAGCCGGTAGCCTCCCAGGCCTGGCCGTTGCTGCTCTTGCCGTCCCAGTGTTCGAGGCGGTCGATCAGCAGCAGGCTGTTGATCTCCGGCGCGTGCTCCATCGCGCCATGCGCGATCGGCGGGAAGGCGGCGGCGCGGTCGGCATCGGTCGGGATCGGGATCGGCTCGCGCGGTTCTGTCGGCGCGGGCGTGCCGTGGCCCATCGCCGCGTGGTCCATCGCCGCCGGCTCCATCGTGGCATGGTCCATCGTCGAGTGGTCCATGCCGGCCTGATCTGCCGTACTCATGTCCATCTTCGAATGATCCATCTTCGAGTGATCCATCTTCGAATGATCGATCGGTTCGGCCGCCGCTTTCGCAGTCTTCGCGGGCGGCTCCATTGCTGCCATGTCATGGCCGGCGTGCGACTGCGCGAACACCGGCAGCGCCGTGGCCAGGCCCAGTGCCAGCAGGCTGGGGGAAAGCAGTGAGCGGCTCATTCTTCGATCCTCACTTCGCGCATCATGCCCGCTTCCATGTGGTACAGCAGATGGCAGTGATAGGCCCAGCGGCCGAGCGCATCGGCGCGCACGCGGTAGCTGCGGCGGGTGCCTGGCGGCATGTCGATGGTGTGCTTGCGCAGCTGGAACTCGCCCTGGGCGTTTTCCAGATCGCTCCATACGCCGTGCAGATGGATCGGGTGCTGCATCATGGTGTCGTTGACCAGCACGATGCGCATGCGCTCGCCATAGTTCAGCCGTAGCGGTTCGGCGCTGGCGAACGGGACGCCATCGAACGACCAGGAGAATTTCTCCATGTGGCCGGTCAGGTGCAGTTCGATCTCACGGCTCGGCTCGCGGCCATCGGGATCCTCGAACAGGCTGCGCATCGCGCCGTAGGTCAGTACCTGGCGGCCATTGTCACGCAGGCCGATGCCAGGGTCGTCCAGCTTCGGTTCGGTGGCCGAACTCTGCATGTCCACCAGCGGGTTGTTGCGTTCAGTTGCCGGGTGCTTCGGTGCCTTGCTGGCCGCATCACCCGCATCACCCGCACCGTGCGCGCCGTGGGCCATGCTGGCGCCGCAGCCTCCCTCCATGCTTTTCATTGCGGCCATGTCGTGGCCGCCGCCGCCCATGTCATGCCCTGACATGCCATGCCCCATGTCGGCCATGGTCAGCAGCACGCGCGGATCGCGTCCGGGGATCGGGGCCTGCAGGCCATGGCGCACCGCCAGTGTGCCTGCGGCGTAGCCGGTGCGGCCCATGTCCTGGCAGAAAATGGTGAACGCGTCCTGCCCGGTTGGCTCCACCAGCACATCGTAGGTCTCGGCCGGCGCGATGCGGAACTCGTCGATGCTGACCGGATGGATGTACTGGCCGTCGGCGGCGACCACGGTCATCTTCAGGCCGGGAATGCGCACGTCGAAGTAGGTCATCGACCCGCCATTGATGAAGCGCAGCAGGACCTTCTCGCCGCTGCGGAACAGGCCGGTCCAGTTGCCTGCCGGCGCAGTGCCGTTCATCAGGTAGGTGTAGGTGTTCGCGTTGACGTCGGACAGGTCCGTCGGGGTCATCCGCATCCGTCCCCACATGCCGCGGTCGGACAGCGCCGCCGACCAGCCGTCGCGCTTCGCATCGCGCAGGAAGTCCGGCAGCGTGCGCATGTAGTAGTTGTCGTAGGCCGCCAGTTTCTTCATGCGCCGGAACAGCGCGCCGGGATCCATGTCGGTCCAGTCCGACAGCATGATCACATGCTCGCGGTCGTAGTGGTACGGCGCCGGTTCGGCCGGGTCGATGATCAGCGCGCCGTACAGGCCGGCCTGCTCCTGGAACATCGAGTGGCTGTGGTACCAGTAGGTGCCGGACTGCTTGAGCTGGAAGTGGTAATGGTAGGTCTCGCCGGGGCCGATGCCATTGAAGCTCAGCCCCGGCACACCATCCATGTTGGCCGGCAGCAGGATGCCGTGCCAATGGATCGAGGTGGGGTGGCGTTCCAGCGTGTTGCGCACGAACAGGTCTACGGTCTGCCCTTCGCGCCAGCGCAGGATCGGTGCCGGCAGCGAGCCGTTGACGGTGATGGCCGGACGGGTGCGGCCGGTGAAGTTGGCCAGCGATTCGCCGATGGCCAGTTCCACGCGGGTTTCGCTGAGGACGGCGGGAGCGCCGGCCAGTCGGGGCGTGGCGCGGGCGGCTGCAAGCGCGCGCTGCGGCACGCCGACGGCGGCAATGCCGGCAACCACGCCGCCGGCGGCCAGGCCCTGCACGAACAGGCGGCGCGACGGCAGGGGCGGGGCGCCCGGACCGGGGGGAATGCGGGTATTCATGGTGGTGACTCCAGACACGATGGGATGCCGGCAGAACGCCGGCCTGTGTGCGCAGGGCGCACGGTGTGTGTGGAATCAGCTGATGGGAGGGCGTGAGATCGGCGGCAGCGGCGGTGCTGGGCGGCCGTTGGCCGGCATCGGTTGCGGCGCCAGCGACAGGCCCGGGCCAGCCAGGTAGGGCAGGGGCTGCACCACCAGCAGCGGGTGCTGGGCACAGCTGCGCACGCAGTCCTTGATCTGGCAGTGGGCGTCGTGGGCAGGGGCCTTGGCCTGCGGGGCGTCGTCGGCCTGGAGGCCGGCGTGATGGTGGCAGTCGGCATCACCATCGTCGACGGCGGCCGCCACGGCATGGGCCATCCGACCCATTTCCTCGTGACCGCTGGCCATGGCCGCGTTCAGCCCGTTGAGCAACAGGCTGAGCATGAGCACGACGCGGAGCAGGGTCGAGGCCAGGGACATGACGCCAATTTAGCCGCAAGCGGGCCCGGATGCACTTCTTGCTGAATGGCGTGTTCAAGGTTGGAGCAGCACCAATCTAGAACCCGGCCCACGCTCGGCGCTACCCCTCTTCGCGCACGATCTCCACCAGGCGTGGGCCGTAGCGGCTCAGCTTGGTGCCACCGATGCCGCCGACCCGGGCCAGTTCGTCCAGGCTGGTCGGGCGCTGCTCGGCGATGTTGCGCAGGGTGCTGTCGTGGAAGATCACGAACGCCGGCACGTTCTGTTCGCGTGCCAGCTCGGCGCGCAGCCCGCGCAGGGCGTTGAACAGGGCCAGGTCCTGCGGCAGCACCGACAGGCCGGTGCGCTGCGCGCTGCGCTCGCGCCCACTTGTGCTGCTGGCAGGATCGCGGCGCATGCTGATCTGGCGCCGGCCGGTCAGCACGTCGCGGCTGGCGTCGGTCAGGCGCAGGCCGCCGTGGCCCTCGCTGTCCACTTCCAGCAGGCTGGCGGCCACCAGCTGGCGGAACACGCTGCGCCAGGTGCGCGCATCAAGGTCGCGGCCGATCGCATACGTGCTCAGCTTGTCGTGACCCTGCTGCTTCACCTTCTCGTTCTCGCTGCCGCGCAGGATGTCGATCAGGTGGCCGACGCCGAAGCGCTGGCCGCTGCGGTAGACGCAGCTCAGTGCCTTCTGCGCCGGAATCGTGGCATCCCAGGACGCCGGCGGGGTCAGGCAGTTGTCGCAGTTGCCGCAGGGCTGGGGATAGGTCTCGCCGAAGCCGGCCAGCAGCACCTGGCGGCGGCATTGCATGGATTCGCAGTAGCCCAGCAGGTGGTCGAGCTTGGCCCGCTCCAGCTGCTTGCGCTCTTCGCCGGCCTCGGACTGCTCGATCATCTGCTTGAGCAGCACCACATCGCCCAGGCCGTAACAGAGCCAGGCTTCGGCGGCTTCGCCATCACGGCCGGCGCGACCGGTTTCCTGGTAGTAGCCCTCCATCGACTTGGGCAGGTCGGTATGCGCGACGAAGCGCACGTCCGGCTTGTCGATGCCCATGCCGAAGGCGATGGTGGCGCACATCACGATGCCGTCTTCGCGCAGGAAGCGGCGCTGGTTGTTGGCGCGCACCTCTGGCGGCAGGCCGGCGTGATAGGGCAGGGCATTGAAACCCTGGCCGCACAGGAATTCGGCGGTCTCCTCGACCTTGCGCCGCGACATGCAGTAGACGATGCCGGCCTCACCACGGTGGCCGCGCAGGAAATCGGTCAGCTGCTTGCGGGCGTTGTCCTTCTGCACCACGGTGTAGCGGATGTTGGGCCGGTCGAACGAGCTGACGAAGTGGCGCGCCTGCGTCAGGTCGAGGCGTTCGGCGATCTCGCGCTGGGTAGGCGGGTCGGCGGTGGCGGTCAGTGCGATCCGCGGGATCTGCGGCCAGCGCTCGTGCAGCACGGTCAGCTGGCGGTATTCGGGCCGGAAGTCGTGGCCCCACTGCGAGACGCAGTGCGCCTCGTCGATGGCGAACAGGGCGATCTGGCTGCGCGACAACAGTGACAGGAAGCGGCCGGTCAGCAGCCGCTCGGGTGCGACATAGAGCATGTCCAGCTCGCCGGCGAGCAGTTCGCGCTCGACGCGGCTGGCGGTTTCGGCATCCAGGGTCGAGTTCAGGTACTCGGCGCGCACGCCCAGCTGGCGCAGGGCTTCGACCTGGTCCTGCATCAGCGCGATCAGCGGCGAGATGACGATGCCACATCCGTCACGCAGCAGGGCCGGGACCTGGTAGCACAGCGACTTGCCGCCACCAGTGGGCATCAGCACCAGGGCATCGTGACCGGCAGCCACATGCTCCACGATGTCCTGCTGCGGACCACGGAAATCGTCGTAACCAAAGACGCGTTGGAGCAGGTCGTGCGCGGGACGGGAAGCCATCCGGCTAGTTTACCCCGGCGGGGGAGTCGGCAGGGCTGCGCCCTGCACCTGCTGGAGGCTGAGGCAACGTCAAAGGCAACGTCAAAAGCGGCTTTCCTGGGGATGGCGGGGCGGTGTCGGATTGCGGGGACGCCGCAAGTACGTCCCTGTAGGCTTGGCAGCCGCATCCATGCGGCTGACACCCCGCAATCCGACACCGCCCCACCTTCGACAGTTTCCCGCGGCCGTTGGTGGGTGGCGACCTTGGTCGACACATCTGTCAGACATCGACAATCAAGATGGGGTCAGATCCGTTTTCCTGCGGAAAACGGATCCGACCCCAATGGCTTTGCTGACAGATCGCGGAAATCTGTCGAAGGCGGGGTGGGTCCGGTGGCAGGGGTGTGAGCCGCATGGATGCGGCGACCAAGCCCCCACGGATGGGTTTACGGCGTCCCCTGCCACCGGACCCACCCCGCCAACTCCCAGGAACCCCGCTTTTGACGCTGACGTTGCTCTTGCTTTAAAGCCTCGGCAGGCGCAGGGCGCAGCCCTGCCGAGAACCCCAACCCTTACTGCAGCAGGGAACGCAGCATCCAGGCGTACTTCTCGTGCGTCTGCAGCCGCTGGGTCATCAGATCCTCGGTCGGGGCGTCGTCCCCCTTGGCCGCCACGTCCAGCACTTCACGTGCCGTACGGCAGACCGCTTCGTTGGCGACCACCAACTGGCGTACCATTTCACGCCAGTCCGCACTGTCGGTCAGGCCCGGTTCCTCGGCGATCGAGGTCAGCGCAGCGAATTCCCGGTAGGAGCCCGGGGCATTGAAGCCCAGCGCGCGGATGCGCTCGGCCACGTCGTCCAGTGCCGCCCACTGCTCGGTGTACTGCGTTTCGAACATGGTGTGCAGCGAGTTGAACATCGACCCGGTCACGTTCCAGTGGAAGTTGTGCGTCTTCAGGTAGAGCGTGAACGCATCGGCCTGGAAGCGCGACAGACCGTCGGCGATCTTCTTGCGATCACCCTGGGTGATCCCGATATCGATGTTGGGCGCCGACGGTGCCGCCGCTGCAAGCTTCTGCTTGCCGGTCTTGGCCTTGGTCGTGCTCTTGGTCTTCGCCATGGGGTTCCTCCTTGTGGAATCGTTGGCCTTCACAATAAATCAGTCGTGATGACTGGTCGCTTTCAAAGTTTTGAACGAACCGATTGATGAACTCTATCGATAAAAATCCATCGCCCCGCCTGCGCCAACAGCGCGCCGCCATCGACGGCGCCATGAGCCGCGACCGGGGCCGTTTGCTGGGGATGCTCTCGCGATGCCAGGCCAAGCCACAGGATGCGGCGCTGGCCGCCACCTTCGAGCAGGCCTTGCAGGCGTCGGTGCAGCGCCGACAGGTACGGGCGCTGCAGCAGCCGTCCATCACTCTGGACCCCCAGCTGCCGATTGCGCGTGAAGCCGACGCGATCATCAAGCTGATCCGCGACCACCAGGTCGTGGTGATCGCTGGTGAAACCGGCTCGGGCAAGACCACCCAGTTGCCGAAGTTGTGCCTGGCCGCCGGCCGTGGCCAGGCCGGCATGATCGGTTGCACCCAGCCGCGACGGATTGCCGCACGTGCGGTGGCCAGCCGTGTTGCGCAGGAACTGCAGAGCGAGCTGGGCCAGCTGGTCGGCTACCAGGTGCGCTTCAATGACAAGGTCGGCGAAGACACCCGCATCAAGTTCATGACCGATGGCATCCTGCTGGCGGAGATCGCCAGTGACCGCTGGTTGTCGAACTACGACACGATCATCGTCGACGAAGCGCACGAGCGCAGCCTCAACATCGACTTCCTGCTGGGTTATCTCAAGCAGCTGCTGCGCAAGCGCCCGGACCTGAAGCTGATCGTCACCTCGGCCACCATCGATACCGGGCGCTTTGCCCAGCATTTCGACGAGGCGCCGGTGATCAGCGTCGAGGGTCGCACCTACCCGGTGGAGGTGCGCTATCGCGCACTGGAAGGCGAGGGCGAACAGGAGGGCGAGCGCACCGTCAACGATGCCATCGTGTCGGCCATCGACGAAATCACCCGCCTGGATGCGCGTGGCGATGTGCTGATCTTCCTGCCCGGCGAGCGCGAGATCCGCGATGCGCACCAGTCACTGGAGCGGCGCAAGTACCGCAATACCGAGGTGCTGCCGCTGTACGCGCGGCTGTCCAACCAGGACCAGGACCGGGTGTTCAACCCCGGCCCGAACCGGCGCATCGTGCTGGCCACGAATGTGGCCGAAACCTCGCTGACGGTGCCGCGCATCCGCTATGTGGTCGATCCGGGCTTCGCCCGCGTCAAGCGCTACAGCCCACGCAACAAGCTCGATCGCCTGCACATCGAGCCGATCTCGCAGGCCAGCGCCAACCAGCGCAAGGGTCGCTGCGGTCGTATCGCCGAGGGCATCTGTTACCGCCTGTACGCCGAAGCCGATTTCCAGGCGCGGCCGGAGTTCACCGATCCGGAAATCCGCCGCTCCAGCCTGGCTGGGGTGATCCTGCGCATGCTGCAGCTGGGCCTGGGCCGCATCGAAGAATTTCCCTTCCTGGAAGCGCCGGATGAGCGCGCCGTGGCCGATGGCTGGCAGCAGCTGACTGAACTGGGCGCGATCGACGCCGAGCGGCGCATGACCACCATCGGCAAGCAGATGGCGCGCCTGCCGGTTGACGTGAAGCTGGCGCGCATGCTGGTCGCCGCGCAGGCCGCCGGCTGCCTGCGGCCTATGCTGGTGATCGCCTCGTTCCTGGGTATCCAGGACCCGCGCGAACGCCCGCCCGAAGCACGCGGTGCAGCCGACAGCGCGCATGCACAGTTCGCCGATGGCCGCTCCGAGTTCGTCGGTGTGCTGCGCCTGTGGGATGCCTACCGGCAGGCCCACGAAGATCTGACCCAGTCCAAGCTGCGTGATTGGTGCGGTCGTCATTTTCTCGGTTTCCTGCGCATGCGCGAGTGGCGCGAGCTGCACCGCCAGCTGCGGCTGCAGTGCGAGGAGCTGGGCTGGAAGGAAGAAGCCGGCGAAGCGGCGATGGCACCGTTGCTGGCCGGCAGCAGCGCGCCCGCTGCCGCGCGCGACGATGCCACTGCGGTGAAGGCCACCCGTGGGCAGCTGCACCGCGCCGCGCGCCTGGCCCGTGAAGGCAAGACGGAGGCGGCACCGGCGCCGGTGGCCGTGCGCGCGCAGCAGGAACAGGCCCCGCTGGGCGGTGGCTTCAGTGAGCGCATACGCGCCAGCGCCTACCAGACGCTGCACCGCGCGCTGATCGCCGGCCTGCCGACGCAGATCGGCCATCGCACCGAGAAGGGCGAATTCCAGGCACCGCGGCAGCGCCGTTTCCTGCCCTTTCCGGGCTCGGCGCTGTCCAAGCGGCCGCCGCCGTGGCTGCTGGTGGCCAATCTGCTGGATACGCAGAAGGTCTGGGGCATGACCCTGGCAGCGATCGAGCCGGACTGGGTGATCGCCGAGCTGCCGCATCTGCTGCTGCGCAAACACTTCGACCCGCACTGGTCGCGCGCGCAGGGCCAGGTGTTGGCGTCGGAGCAGATCAGCCTGTTCGGGCTGGTGCTGGCACCGAAGAAGCCGGTGCATTACGGGCGCATCGAACCGGTCGAAGCACACGACATCTTCGTGCGCCAGGCGCTGGTGACCGGCGAGATCAACACCCGCGCCAGTTTCGTGGCTGACAACCAGAAGGTACTGGAGGTTGCCCGTGAGGAAGAGGCCAAGCTCCGCCGCGCCGGTATCGTTGCAGATGACAGCTGGCAGGCGCGCTGGTACCTGGACCGGGTGCCGCCGCAGATTCATTCGGCTGCCGGCCTGGATACCTGGTGGAAGGGACTGGGGCCGGAACAGCGCAAGACCCTGCACTGGACCCTGGTCGACCTGCTGCCCGGTGAAGGCAGTGAGCAGGAGCGTTACCCGAAGTACCTGGCACTGGGCCAGGCGCGGCTGCCGCTGCACTATCGCTTCGAGCCGGGTGCCGACGATGACGGCGTGACCCTGGACGTACCGCTGCATCTGCTCAATGCCCTGGACCCGGTACAGCTGGGCTGGCTGGCGCCGGGCTTTGTCGCCGACAAGGCCTCGGCACTGATCCGCAGCCTGCCCAAAGCGATGCGCCGTAACTACGTGCCGGCGCCGGACTTCGGTCGCGCGTTCTACGAGGCGTTCCCGCAGCCTGGTGCCGATGCCATCACCGGTGAGTTGGCGCGTTTCCTGTCACGCGCAACCGGCGCGACGGTGACCGCACTGGATTTCGAGCCGGGTGCGATCGAACCGCATCTGCACATGAACCTGCGCCTGCGCGACGAGCAGGGCAAGGTACTGGCAACCTCGCGTGACCTGGACGCACTGCGGGCGAAATTCGGCGGCCGTGCCGGCGATGCCTTCGCTGCACGTGCCGGGCGAGAGATGGCGGCTGATGGCCTGCGTGCCTTCCCGGCCACGCCGATCCCGTTGCAGGTACCCGGTGAAGCCGGCGTGCCGGCCTATCCGGCATTGCTCGATGAGGGCGACAGTGTGGCGCTGCGCATCTTCGCCGATCGCCAGCAGGCGCAGGAGGCTCATCCGCTGGGTGTTCGCCGGTTGCTGGAAATTGCCCTGGCCGAGAAGGTCAAGCAGGCGCGCAAGCAGCTGCCGGTCGGTGCCAAGACCGGCCTGTTGTATGCGGCGATCGAATCGCAGGAACGCCTGCGCGGCGACCTGGTCGATGCGGCGATGAACGCGGTTCTGGCCGAAGGCCTGGAGGACATCCGCGATGTGGCGGCCTTCGAGCAGCGTCGCGAGCATGCCGCCAAGGCTCTGTTCGGCGAGGCGATGTCACGGCTGAAGCTGGCCGAAACCATCCTGGCGCTGGTGGCGGAGTTGAAGCCGATGCTGGAAGCGCCGTTGATGGGTTGGGCGCGTGGCAACCTGGACGACATGGAAGCGCAGCTGGCCGGGCTGATCCATCCCGGTTTCCTGCGCGATACGCCGGCCGACGCGCTGGCGCAGTACCCGCGCTACCTGAAGGCGATGATCCTGCGCACCGAACGCGCCAAGCGTGATCCGCCGCGTGACCAGGCGCGCATGCTGGAACTGCATCCGTTCCTGGAAGCGCTGGCGGTGGGTGAGCAGCAGGGCCTGCGCGAGCGGCCGCAGTGGCAGGCCCTGCGCTGGGATCTGGAAGAACTGCGGGTGTCGCTGTTCGCCCAGGAGCTGGGCGCACGTACCGGCATTTCAGCGAAGAAGCTGGCGCAACGGGTGACCGCCCTGCGCCAGGCATGACAGCGCGCAATGGTCGCCCTACTGGGCGACCATTGCTGCCGGGAAAGAACCCGGCGCGGCCGGAATACCGGGGCGTTACTTGGTACGGCGCACCTTCGGCTGCACGTTCACCCCATCCACCTTCATGTACCAGGCGCCCATCACGCCGGGACGCATGCTGACCTTCGGGGCCTCCTTGCGGCTGCCCGTATAGTGGGTGGCGTCGATCTGTTCCCACTCCTGGCCGTTCTGCAGCACGTAGCGGCGGCCCTGGCCGAAGCTGCGGAACTCCCCCTGCAGGCTGCTTTCGATCGGCTCGTTGCTGCCGAAGTCGAAGAAGCCACGGTTCTTCTTGATCACTTCCTGGCGGCCTTCCTCGCGTGCGGCGGCTACGGCCTGGGTGGTGGCTGCCTCCACCTTGCCCTGCAGCCAGCGATTGAGCGTGGCCAGTTCACCGGCACTGAGCTTGTCCAGGCCGGCGGCCTTGAACTCTGTGGGCGACATCTGCTGCTGCAGGTCGCCCTCCACCACGCGCTGGGCCAGCGCCGGCGCGGACAGGGACAGCAGCACGGCGGCACAGGCCAGCAGCCGTGGGCGGACACGCAGGGCAATCAAAGGCATGGCGGGTCTCTCCTGGGTTTACCCGCGAGTGTAGCGGCATGTCCTCATGGCCGGCGATGGCAGCAGCGGTGATTGTCCCTGAACGGCGCCGGCGCTAGTGTAGGGCCCTCTGTCTTGCCTGCTCGATGCTGTGAACCGCGCTTCCGTCCCTGGCCTGGATGCCTTGTTGAACCGTCCCTCGGCAGCGGTGCTGCCTGCTCCGCTGCGCCAGGCCCTGCGCGAGCATTGGGAGTCCCCCGGCTGCGATCACCAGATGCGGGCCACCTGGTCGGTGCTGGGCGATACGCTTGATGCGCTGGCGATGCTCTCCGCGGACGAAGGCGCGGTGGTCGCAGCGCTGCTGTTCGATCTGCCGGGCCTGCGTGCCAGTCTGGAACAGCTGCCCCTGGGCGGGCACAAGGCGGCGGTGGTTGGCCTGCTCGATGGCCAGGATGCGGCGGACCCGGTGTGGGCGCTGCATGCCGGCCGCGAAGCCGGGCGCAACAGTGAGGGCCTGCGCCGGCTGCTGCTGGCGATCATCCGTGACCTGCGCGTGGTGCCGATCCTGCTGGCGCGGCAGCTGGCGCGCATGCGCGCGGCCGACAAGCTGGACGACGAACAGCGCCGCGCGCTGGCCCAGTTGACCCGCGACATCCACGCACCGCTGGCCAACCGGCTCGGCATCTGGCAGTTGAAGTGGGAGCTGGAAGACCTGGCGTTCCGCCATCTGGAACCGGAGACCTACCGGCGCATCGCCCGCGAGGTGGACGAAACCCGTATCGCCCGCGAGCGCTATGTCGAGAACGTCAAGAAGGTGTTGTCGCGTGAACTGGTCGCGCAGGGCATCAAGGCCGAAGTCAGTGGCCGGCCGAAGCATATCTACAGCATCTGGCGGAAGATGCAGAAGAAGCGGCTGGCCTTCGACCAGCTGTACGACATCCGTGCGGTGCGGGTGATGGTGGACGACGTCGCTGCCTGCTACGCCGCGCTGGGTGTGGTGCATGCGCTGTGGGCGCCGGTGCCGAGCGAGTTCGACGACTACATCGCCCGGCCCAAGGCCAACGACTACCGCTCGCTGCATACGGCGGTGGTCGGGCCGGAAGGGCGCACCATCGAAGTGCAGATCCGCACCCATGAAATGCACTCGCAGGCCGAGCTGGGCGTGGCCGCGCACTGGAAGTACAAGGAAGGCGGCAAGGGTGCGGAGAAGTCCTTCGACCGCAAGATCACCTGGATGCGCCAGCTGCTGGAGCAGGCGCAGGACGGCCAGGGCAACGAACTGGCCGGGGCGCTCGATGCCGAGCTGACCGAGGACCGGGTCTATGCGCTGAGCCCGAAGGACGAGGTGCTGGACCTGCCGCAGGGTGCCACCCCGCTCGACTTTGCTTACCAGGTGCACACGATGGTCGGCCATCGTTGCCGGGGGGCGAAGGTCAACGGACGCATCGTGCCGCTGACCTACCGCCTGCGCAGCGGCGACCGTGTCGAGATCCTCACCGGCAAGGAGGCCGATCCGCGCCGCGACTGGTTGATGCCGGCCAACGGTTTCCTGGCCAGCAACCGTTCGCGCGAAAAGGTGCGCAGCTGGTTCCACAAACTGGACCGCGCGCGCAACGTGCAGGCTGGCCGCGAGCTGCTCGAGCGCGAGCTGAAGCGACTGGGCCTGCAGCATTCAGACCTGTCGGTGGCGGTGAAGAAGTTCCACGCCGACAGCGTTGATGACCTGTACATCCAGGTGGCGCTGGGCGATACCGGCCCCAACCAGGTCAGCCGTGCGCTGTTGGAAGCCGAGCGTGCGGCCAGCCAGCAGGCACCCGCCCCGACGTTGCCGCGGCCGACCGCGCGCCGCGAGAACCTGGGCAAGTCGAAGTTCACCGTGCAGGGCGTGGGCAACCTGCTGGTGCAGCTGGCGCGTTGCTGCCAGCCGGTGGCCGGCGAGCCGATCGTGGGCTACCTGACCCGTAGCCGGGGTGTCACCGTGCATCGTGCAGACTGTGTGGCGCTGGCCCGGCTGGCGGCCACCAGCCCGCAGCGCATCCTGCCGGTGGAGTGGGGCCAGGCGGGAGGCGGGTATGAAGTGGACGTGGTGGTCGACGCGGTCGATCGCCGCTGGCTGCTGAAGGACATCACCAACCTGATCGCCCAGGAAGACGCCTACGTGCTCGACATCCACAGCGACAACGTGCGCAACAGTGGCCGTGCCCATCTGCGGCTGCGATTGAAGGTCAGCGATTACGGCCAGCTGTCGACGTTGCTGGGCAAGCTCGATGCGCTGCCGGGCGTGAGCGAGGCGCGTCGCCTCGGCTGAGCTTCACGCTGACCCGGCTACCCTGCACGCATGGAACGCGAGCCTCCGCATCGCCCGCATGGCGCTGAACATCCGGCGCTGGACCGCGTCCGCCGCGAGGGCCGTTGGTGGTGGCTGCAGGCGCGCCATGCGCGTCGGATCTGGCGCTGGGCGCTGGTGGTAGCACTGGCAGTGTTCGTGCTGCTGGTGCTGCTGCGCAAGCCATTGGCCGACTGGTTCTGGGATGAGCCGCAGATCGAGCAGTTGCTGGCCGAAGGTGATCGCGCGCTGGCCAGCGGGCGCCTGAGCGAAACCGATGGCGGCGGCGCGCGCGAGCGCTACCAGGCGGTGCTGGCGTTGGATGGTGATCGCCTGCAGGCCCGCCAGGGGCTGGCCCGTACCGGTGCGGCCGCACTGCAGCAGGCGCGTGACCGGCTGCAGGCCAATGACCTTGATGGCAGCGCGCAGGCACTGGCGTTGGCGCGGGAACTGCAGGTGCCGCAGGCCGAGGCCGACAGCGTGTCGCGCCAGCTGCAGGCGCGCCGCAGTACCGGTGCCGGCATCGGCGCCCTGCTGGCGCAGGCGCGCAACGCGTTTGCTGCCGGGCGCCTTGATGACGGCGACAGCAGTGCGTTGCCGCTGTTCCAGCGCATCCTGTCCCTGCAGCCGGACAATCTGCCGGCCCTGGAAGGGCGCGAGGATGCCCTGAGCGATCTGTTGCAGCAGGCACGCACGTTGGCAGGACGCGGCGAGCTGGCCGCCGCCGCCGTGATGCTGCAACGCGCCCGCCAGTTCGATGCAGGGCATGCCGATCTGCCGGCCAGCCAGGAAGCACTGGCACAGGCCGTCGATCAGCGGTTGCGGCAGGCGCAGCGTGCGCTGCAGCGGCAGCAGCTGGAAGCGGCGGCAACCGGATTCCAGGCAGTACTGGCCGTGGCCGCCGATGATCCCAGCGCCCAGCGTGGCCGCGAGCAGACGCTGCGGTCGGTGGTGTCACGCAGCCAGACCCTGGCCGACGATTTCCAGTTCGAAGCAGCACAACGCGATGCGGCACTGGCCGCGCAGCTGGGGGCTTCGCAGGCAACTCGGCAGCAGCTGGCGCAGCGCCTGCAACGCGCACAGCAGGCGCAACAGGCCTTGCAGCAACCGGCAGTGGGCAATGCGCAACGCGAACGGCAGCTGCGTGAACACCTGCGCAGGATTGAACGCGCCGAGCGTGCCGGGCAATGGATCAGCCCACCGGGGCACAATGCATTCGATGCGCTGCGCGAAGCGCAGTCGCTGGCGCCTCGCGACACACGGGTGAAAGCGGCCGCTGCACGCCTGCTGCCAGCCAGCCGTCGTTGCTTCGACGACAACCTGCGACAGAACCGCGTGCAGGCGGCAGGTGCCTGCCTGCAGGCCTGGCAGACGTTGTCGCCGACGGCAGTGGGCCTGCCTTCGGCTCGTCTGCGGCTGGCCCAGCGCTGGCTGGCGATCGGCAGTGAGCGGCTGGGCAATGGCGATCTGGCCTTTGCCGCCCATGCCGCCGAACAGGCCCGGTTGCTGCAACCGGACCTGGCCGAGCTGCCGGCGTTCGAAGAGCGTCTTCGCCGCGCCGGCGGACGCGCGGATTAGGCGAAGAACACCCGTTGTACGGTCGTGCGGGCGGCATCGAGCGAGAAGTGCTCGGCGACATTGGCCAGGCCGGCGTCGGACAGCTGCTGCCACAGCTGCGGGTCCTGGTACAGGCGGACCACCGCATCGGCGAAGCCTGCGGCGTCGTCGGCCACCAGCACGTCCTGGCCCGGGTGCAGGTGCATGCCCTCCACGGCGCAGGTGGTGCCGACCACCGGCTGGCCATGGGCCATGCTCAGGTTGATCTTGCCTTTTACTCCGGCGCCGAACCGCAGCGGTGCGATGGCGATGCGCGCGCCATCCATGTAGGGCGTGATGTCTTCCACGAACCCGTGCATCTGCACACCGGGCTGGCGCGCGGCCAGTGCCAGCAGCGATTCCGGCGCAGCGGCGCCGATGCAGTGCAGGCGTACCTCCGGCAGCCGGGCGCGGATGCTGGCGAACACCTCGCCGATGAACCACTCCATGCCGTCCAGGTTCGGCGGATGGCGGAAACCACCGACGAACACCAGGTCGTGGCGCTCGGCGAAGGTCGCGCCGGCACCGGCCACCTCGTGCAGGTTGGAGATCAGTTCCACCCGCACGCGCGGTGCGTCAGCACGCAGTTGTTCGCGCTCGGCTGCACTGACCAGCACGGTGACATCGCACTGCTCCATCACCGCCAGTTCGCTGCTGCGGGTGCGTTCGGCAGCGCGCAGCAGGGTGGCATCGCCGGCGACTTCGGCACCGCGTCGTTCGCGCAGGTAGTGCAGGTCGACCGTGTCGAACACGGTGCGCGCCTGTGGCGCATAGCGCTTGAGCAGCGGCAGGCACTCATGGGCGACGTGGTGGCGCACCAGCATCGCCACGTCGAAACGCGACCCATGGTTGCGCAGCCAGCCGGCCACGCCGTCAAGGAACGGTGCGTACCAGACCTCCACGCCCATCCGCTGCAGTGCTTCGGTCGCCGCACCGGCATGTTCGCGCCGGGTAGGTACGAACACCACGTGCGCACCGCCCTGGAGCAGCAGGCGGATCAGATTGACCTGGCGCAACGATCCAGAGTCGCGATCCGGCTGCGGCACTTCCTCGTCCAGGATCAGCACCTGGCGGCGGCCGCGCAGCAGCAACGCCGGCGACGGCACCTCGCCGACCGCCGGATGGCGGGCCAGTTCAGCCGCCCACTTGGCAGCGAAGATGGCCTGGTTGCGCACCTGGTAGGCCTTCACCCCGCTGCCGGTGTCGGTACCGTTGCTGGTGCCTTCATCGTGGATCACCCGGCTGGCCGGCTGCACCAGCACGCGCAGCCCCTGCGCGCGCACGCGGAAGGCCAGGTCGGTGTCTTCGTAGTACGCCGGCTTGTAGCGCGTATCAAAGCCGCCCAGCTGCTGCCAGAGCGCTCGGGGCAGCATCAGCGCCGCACCGGAGCAGTAATCGACATCGCGCAGGCTGGCAAAGCGGGGGTCGTCGGCGGCCTCGAAGCGGCCGTAGCTCCAGCCGCTGCCGTTGGCGAAGATCACCCCGCCCGATTCCTGCAGGCGGCCATCCGGGTACAGCAGCTGGCTGCCGACCAGGCCCGCGCCGGGCACATGGCCGAAGGTATCCAGCAGGGCATCCAGCCAGCCCGGCTGCGGCACCGTATCGTTGTTGAGCAACACCACGTAGCGCCCGCGCGCCCGCGCCACGCCATCGTTGCAGGCTTCGATGAAGCCGCCGTTGTGTTCGCGCACCTCGTAGCGCAGCCCGGCCACCTGCGGCATCCACTGCACGGTGGCGTCGCTGCTGCCGTCATCCACCACCAGGATCTCGCACGCGGCGGCCGGCGGGTGTGCGGCCAGGGCACGCAGGCAGGCCAGGGTGTGGTCGGCGTGGTTGTAGACCGGGATGACGATGCTCACCTCCGGCGATTCGCTGAACGGCACCGTAAAGGGAGCGAACGCCTGTGCCGGTGGCAGGAACAGCGGCGTGCGCGGGGCGGGGACGGCGCGTTGCGTGTGGACGCGGATGCGCTGCCACGTGGCCCGCCAGCCGCGGGTACGCAGGCTGGCCAGGCTCCGGCGGGCCAGGCCCGACAGGCGGTTGATCAGGTATCGGATCTCGGCCAGGGACATCGCCATCCGGTTGCAACTCCAGCTTAAGCAGGGGAACCCGGGAGAATTCGCCAGCCGCAGCGGCTGGGGTAGACTCGCCAGACCCTACATTCTCGCATTCCCGTGCCCCGACGCTACGATTCCGACGACATCGACGATTCCGACGACGACGACCAGCAGGACAACGGCCCGCTGTGGCGACGCCGGCTGATCACCTGGAGCATGGCTGCGGTCGCGTTGGGATTGGGTTTCCTGATCCCCTATACGCTGTACCTGAACCAACAGGTGACCCAGCGTTTCGGTGAGCTGCGCTGGCAGATCCCGACGCGTGTGTATGCGCGCCCGCTGGTGCTGACCCCCGGCAAGGCGATGGACGCGTCCACGCTGAAGACCGAATTGGCCGCCTCCGCCTACCGTGATGACGGCCAGGGCAAGGAGCCGGCCACCTACGCGGTGAGCGGTGGGCGCTTCGTCATCTCCAGCCGAGGCTTCAACGATGTCGACGGCCGGGTGGCCCCGCGCCGGCTGGAGCTGTCGCTGGCCGACGGTGGTGTGGCCTCGCTGCGCGACGCCGACAACCGCAAGGCGTTGAAGGCCGCGCGGCTCGACCCGGCGCGCATCGCTACCCTGTACGGTCAAAAGCAGGAAGAACGCCGCCTGATCCGCATGGACGAGGCGCCGGACCTGCTGGTGACCGGCCTGCAGGCGGTGGAAGACAAGGATTTCAACCGCCACCACGGCATCGATCTGTCCGGCATCGCGCGCGCGGTGTGGGTGACGATCCGTTCAGGTGGGCAGAGCCGCCAGGGTGCCTCCACGCTGACCCAGCAGCTGGCCCGCAGCGGCCTGCTCGGCATCGGCAAGGAACAGACGGTTACCCGCAAATTCAATGAAGTGCTGTACGCGCTGATCATGGAAGCGCGCTACGACAAGCGCACCATCTTCGAGGCCTACCTCAACCAGGTGTACCTGGGCCAGCGTGGCAGCCAGGC
This sequence comes from Stenotrophomonas sp. AN71, assembly GCF_050435725.1. Lineage (NCBI taxonomy): Bacteria > Pseudomonadati > Pseudomonadota > Gammaproteobacteria > Lysobacterales > Lysobacteraceae > Stenotrophomonas > Stenotrophomonas sp. AN71. Next base: position 408,132 of record NZ_JBNDKU010000003.1, read on the forward strand.
GATCCATGGCATGTCCTCCGGCGCCGAGTTCTGGTTTGGCCGTGATCTGCAATCGCTGGAGACCGAGCAGATCGCGCTGCTGATCGGCCTGGTCAAGGGGCCCTCCTTCTACGATCCGCGGCGCAACCCGGAGCGCGCGCTGGACCGCCGCAACTTCGTGCTGGGCAAGCTGCATGAGGCCACGCTGATCGATGACGCCGAGTACCAGCGGGCGCTGAAGGCACCGCTGGGCGTGCCGAAGACGCCGGGCCTGGTGGCCGCCAATCGCTTCCCGGCCTACGTCGACCTGGTCCGCCGCCAGCTCGGCCACGACTATCCGGAATCGGCACTGCAGGGGGCTGGGCTGAGCGTGATGACCGGCATGTCGCCGTCCGCACAGGCCTATGCCGAAGGCGCGGTGACCCGCACCATCAAGTCGCTGGAGAGCAAGCGTCGCCCCGAGCTGCAGGCCGGCATGGTGCTGACCGATGTGCACAACGGTGACGTGCTGGCGGTGATCGGCAGCCGTGAGGTCTCCGAGGTCGGCTTCAATCGCGCCATCGAGGCACAGCGCCCGGTCGGCTCGCTGCTCAAGCCGTTCGTGTACCTGCTGGCGCTGGCGCAGCCGGACCGTTACTCGCTGGCCAGCTGGGTCGACGATTCGCCGGTGACGGTGCAGCTCGGCCGCGGCCGCAACTGGAACCCGGGCAACGCGGACAACCGCAGCCATGGCACGGTGCGCCTGATCGACGCGCTGGCGCATTCCTACAACCAGGCCACAGTGCGCGTGGGCATGCAGGTCGGCCCCGAGCGCGTGACCCAGCTGATCCATGTGCTGGCCGGCATCAAGGCCGAACCGAACCCGGCGGTGATCCTCGGCTCGACCGACCAGAGCCCGTACGCGATGGCGCAGCTGTACCAGTTCCTCGCGTCGGGCGGCGAGATCCAGCCGCTGCACGCGGTGCGTGGCGTGCTCGATCCGCAGGGCAAGCTGCTCAAGCGTTACGACAAGACCCCGGCACCGGCACAGGAGGGCGACTCGATTGCCGCCAACCTGATCAGTGTCGGCCTGCAGCAGGTGGTCGCCAGCGGTACCGCGCAGCGGCTCAATGCCGATGGCCTGGGCCGTCTGCAGCCGGCCGGCAAGACCGGTACCACCAACGATGGCCGCGACAGCTGGTATGCCGGCTACACCGGCGACCATCTGGCGGTGATCTGGATCGGCAACGACCAGAACGAGCAGGCCGGTCTGTATGGCGCCACCGGCGCGATGCGGGTGTGGTCGGGCATCTTCCAGCGCCTGCCGAGTGCGCCGCTGCGGGTCAGCAACAAGGGCCTGGACTGGCAGTCGGTAGCGCCCACCGGCCTCAACAGCACCGACGAGGGTTGCCCCGGCGCGCGTCGTTTCCCGTTCGTGGTGGGCTATGCACCGGCCTATGCGCCGTGTGCACCGGCCGCGTCGCCGGATGGGCAGGGCGGGGCCGAAGGCGAGGGCGGTGGCTGGCGCAGCTGGTTCGGCCTGGACCGCAAGCAGGAAGCACCCGCCGAACCCGCTGCGGCACCTGCTGCCACCACTCCTCCTCCGAACCGATGATGCCGATGAACATGCGATCCCTGCTGCAGCCCCTGGCCCTGACCGGCCTCAGCCTGGCCCTGGCTGCCTGTGTGAGCAGCGCACCGCCGGTGATCAAGCCGGTCGATACCACCACGCCGGCGCAGCGTCTGGCCGCCGTCAATGCAGCAGCCGGCCCGGACGACAAGGAATTGTCGGTGCAGCCGCTGCGTGACTCGCAGGTGGAAGACCTGCGATTGACCGCACAGGCGCAGCGTCAAGCGAACGACCTGGCTGGCGCGGCCAGCAGCCTGGACCATGCGCTGGAGATCGTCGCTGCGGACCCGGCGGTGCTGCAGGAGCGCGCCGAACTGGCGTTGCTGCAGGGCCAATGGGCGCAGGCGGAAACGTTCGCGCGCAAAGCGGTCGACCTGGGCTCGAAGACCGGCCCGCTGTGCCGTCGGCACTGGGCGACCATCGAGCAGTCGCGCCTGGCGCGGGGCGAGAAGGAGAATGCCGTGTCGGCGCACGCGCAGCTGGAAGGGTGCACCGTGCCGGGCATCAAGCGGTACTGAGGTAGTCCACTCCATCGGGCGCTGCCCCCTCTGCGGCACGCGCTCGCACTGATGGATGCTGGTGATGGGCCGGATGGGTGGAGCGTGCAGGACACGCCGTAAACCCATCCATGGGGGCTCGTTGGCGCCATCCATGGCGCCAACGGTCCTGCACGCCCCACCCAACCGGCCCGCCATACATCGCGCGGGCCGCAGGCAAGAACAAAAAGAAGATCAAAAGCGGGTCGCGCGCTCGCCACGGGGTCGGATCCGTTTTCCGCAGGAAACGGCTCTGACCCCTTTTACTTTCTCCGTTGCATTGACTGCTTCTGAACCGCCAGTCGAGCGAGCTCGACGCTACCAGGCGCGCCCATCCGTCACCGGGAAACCGTCGAAGGCGGGGGACGGTGGGTTTGCGGGGTGTCCGCGGCATGGATGCCGCGGCCAAGCCCCCCAGGGACGGTTTTCGGCGTCCCCGCAAACCCACGGTCCGCCGCCAGCTCTCAGTACAACCCAGAGCCATGAGCAAACGCTGCTGCCGTTGCTTTTGCCTGGGCCCTGACTTGAAACGGGTGCCGGGCAGCGCCCGGCCCGGTATCCTTTCCTTCTGATGTCCGACCTTGTCCATGCCAGCCGCGGAGCCCTCAGCGAAGGCGGCGCGCTCGCCTCGCACCTGGATGCGTTCGTCCCGCGTCCGGCACAGCTGCACCTGACCGAAGCCATCGCCGACGCGCTTCAACAGCGTGACCTGTTGCTGGCCGAGGCCGGCACCGGCACCGGCAAGACCTTTGCCTATCTGGTGCCCGTGCTGCTGTCCGGGCTACGCACCATCATCTCCACCGGCACCCGCGCGCTGCAGGACCAGCTCTACCATCGCGACCTGCCACGCGTGCGCCAGGCACTCGGTGTCGGCCTGCGCAGCGCGCTGTTGAAGGGACGCGCGAACTACCTGTGCCGCTATCGCCTGCAACAAGCACGCGGCGAGCCGCGCTTTTCCAGCCCCGAACAGGCGGCGCAGTTCCAGCGCATCCTGGCCTGGTCCGGCCGCTCGGAGTTCGGTGACATCGCCGAACTGGAAGGTCTGGCCGATGATTCGCCGCTGTTGCCGATGGTCACCTCCACCGTCGACAACTGCCTGGGCACCGAGTGCCCGTTCTGGGATGACTGCTTCGTGGTGCGTGCGCGGCAACGCGCGCAGGCCGCCGATGTGGTGGTGGTCAACCATCACTTGCTGCTGGCCGATCTGGCGCTGAAACAGGATGGCTTCGGTGAGCTGCTGCCCGGGGCGCAGGCCTTCGTCATCGACGAGGCGCACCAGCTGCCGGAGCTGGCGGCGCAGTTCTTCGGCGAAGGCTTCGGCATGCGCCCGTGGCAGGAACTGGGTCGCGACTGCCTGGCCGAGGCACGCGGCGTGGGCGGCGCGCAGTCGGCCTTGCAGGAGCCGGTCGATCAGCTGCAGCAGGCGTTGCTGGCGTTGCGTTCGGCGATGGAAGGGCTGCCGCCGCGCGGAACGCAGTGGCGTGCGCTGGCGATGCCGCAGGTGCGCGATGGCTTCGACGCGGTGATGGCCGGCCTGGTGGCGCTGGAGCAGGCACTGCAGGTGCTGCGCGAAGCGGCGGCGGGCCTGGATGCCTGCCATGCGCGAGCACGCGAAGCGATCTCGCGGCTCAGCCGTTGGCTCGGCGATGATGAGCCGGTACTCGATTTCGATACCGACTCGGCCGAGACTGCCAGTGCGGCCGACGTGCTCTGGTATGAGCTGACGCCACGAGGTTTCCGCTGCCAGCGTACGCCGATGGATGTGTCCGGCCCGCTGCGCGAGCATCGTGAGCGCAGTCGCGCGGCATGGATCTTCACCTCGGCGACGCTGACCGTCGGTGGTGGCTTTGACCATATCGCCACGCGGCTGGGCCTGGATGATCCGCACACCCTGGTCCAGCCCAGCCCGTTCAACTGGCCCGAGCAGGCGCTGTGCTATCTGCCCGAAGGGCTGCCCGATCCGGCCGCACGTGGATTTGGTACCGCGCTGATCCAGAGCCTGCGGCCGGTACTGCAGGCATCGCAGGGCAGGGCATTCCTGCTGTTCGCCTCACACCGCGCATTGCGCGAGGCCGCCGAGGCATTGCGCGACGGGCCGTGGCCGTTGTTCGTGCAGGGCGAGGCACCGCGGGCGACGCTGCTGCAGCGCTTCCGGGAGTCGGGCAATGGCGTGCTGCTCGGCTCGGCCAGCTTCCGCGAGGGCGTGGATGTGGTCGGTGAGGCACTGAGCGTGGTGATGATCGACAAGCTGCCGTTCGCGGCGCCGGACGACCCGGTCTATGAGGCGCGGCTGGAGGCAATCCGCAGCCAGGGTGGCAATCCGTTCCGCGACGAGCAGCTGCCGCAGGCGGTGATCGCGCTGAAGCAGGGGGTGGGCCGCCTGATCCGCAGCGAGAGCGACCGGGGCGTGCTGGTGCTGTGCGACCCGCGCCTGCTCAACCGCGGCTATGGCAGGGTGTTCCTCGATTCGCTGCCGCCGTTCCGGCGTACCCGCAGCCTGGCCGATGTGCAGGCCTTCTTTACGCCACAATGGGCGCCCGTGACCGATGATGCCGTGCCGACCGCCTCCCCTGTGGCGGGCCCGGAGCCGGCGCCTGGTGCCACGTTCCCCCTGTTCTGACCTGATCCGATGAAACTGCTTGCCTTTGAAACCGCCACTGAAGCCTGCTCCGTTGCCCTGCATGTGGATGGGCAGGTGCTGGAACGTTTCGAGATCGCCCCTCGCCGGCATGCCGAACTGAGCCTGCCCTGGGCTGAGACGCTGCTGGCCGAGGCCGGCATCAGTCGCCGCCAGCTCGATGGCATCGCGCTCAGTCGCGGCCCTGGCGCGTTCACCGGCGTGCGCCTGGCCATTGCGCTGGCCCAGGGCATCGCGCTGGCGCTGGACCGGCCGCTGCTGCCGGTCTCGACGTTGCAGGTGCTGGCGTTGCGTGCACCGGCGGAGGAGACGCAGATCCTGTCGGCGATCGATGCGCGGATGGGCGAGTTGTACGTGGCGCGTTTCGAGCGCGTGCAGGGATTGCCGGTGGCGCGCGATGCCGAGCGCGTGTGCGTGCCCACCGCCGTGACACTGCCGGAGGGGTTGTCGGCCTATGGCGTCGGCACCGGTTTCGGTGCGGCCGAGGGCGTGCTGGTGGCACAGCTGGGCGCGAGCCTGCGTGGTTTTGACGCCACCGCATTGCCGCGTGCATCGGACGTGCTGGCACTGGCGGTACCGGCCTTTGCGCGCGGAGAAGCCATTGCACCGGAGAAGGTCGAGCCGGCCTACCTGCGTGACAACGTGGCGCTCACCCTGGTCGAGCAGCAGGCGGCGCGCGAGGCCAAGGCGAAGGCCAACGGCTGAGCCCCTCGTGGCGGGGGGCTGTAGGCAGCAGCAGAAGCCGCGCTGGGCCGGGCGGGGTGGGTTCGCGGGGGACGCCGTGAACCTGTCCATGGGGGCTTGGCCGCGGCATCCATGCCGCGGACACCCCCGCGAACCCACCCCGCCCGGCCTCTGACGGTTCCCGTGTGCGTCCGCCACGGAAAATCAAAAAAAGAAAATTCAAAGTCAAAAGCGGATCGCTTCGCTCGCATCCACGCATGGCGTGGATGTGTGTCGACCAAGGTCGACACCTACCAACAGCAAAGGTGCGCCGCGATCTGTCGGAGATGGGGCGGTGTGGGCTTGCAGGACCGTTGGCGCCATGGATGGCGCCATCGAGCCCCCATGGATGGGTTTACAGCGTGCCCTGCAAGCCCACACCGCCCCGCCAAACCCAAAGCCCAACCGCAGCTCTTGATCTTGCTGTTGCAGTTGCTTGGGCTTGCAGCGGGCCCCGGGCCGCAGGCCCGGGCAACAAAACCCTACCGGTCGTCGCGCAGTGCGCCGCCCGGCAGGAACACCCATGTACGGGTCACCTGCAGGATATCGATCGCGTCTTCGGTCTTCGGCAGCGGCGGGAACGGCTGTGCCAGCTGCACCACCCGCAGCGCGGCCTCATCCAGCAACGGCGTTCCGCTCGAACGCAGGATCCGGCTGCTCTCCACGCTGCCATCGCGGCGCACGCCCACGCTGATCACCACCTGGCCGCCGAGGCGACGCTGCCGCGCCTCGTCCGGATAATTCAGGTTGCCCACCCGCTCGGCGCGGTCGACCCAGGCGCGCAGGTAGTTGGCATAGGCATATTCGCGCGTGCTGGCCGACACGAACTTGCGGTTGGGGCGCTTGGCGTACTGCGCCGAACGCAGGTGCACCTCGGCCGCCAGCCGTGCCATCTCCGCATCACGCTGTTCGCGCGCGGTCAGCGGGGCGTCTGGTTCGGGCCGTTCCGGTGTCGGCCGAGATTGGGCCTGCGCCACCGTTTCTTCGCCATTGCGGCTGCTGACCACCCGCGCCTGCGGCGGTGGCGTCGGTGCGGCTGACTGCTGTTGCTGCGGCACCGGGCTGACCCCGGCCTGGGCCTGCGGCACGATGCCGGCCTGGTTGTCGCGCGGGCGCTGGGCGCGGTCGTGCTCGCCACCGCCTTCCTGGCTGGCGGCGGCAAGGAAGTCGGCCTGCTTCGGCGTCAGCGCGGTGCGGGTCTGGCTGAAGATCACCTCCAGCGTCGGCACCAGCGGCGCATCGCCCTTCACTGCAAAGCCCACGCCCAGGATCAGCAGGGAGTGGACCACGACCGACAGCGCGATGGTCGCCCCCAGCCGCTGCGCTTCGCGCGGCGGCGGTGGCAGTACGGCAGGTGCGGCAGCCATCAGCGCAGGCCGGCCTCGATCGCGTCGAACAGGGTGCCGGCGATGTTCAGACCGTACTGTGCGTCCAGCTCGCGCACGCAGGTCGGGCTGGTCACGTTGACCTCGGTCAGGTAATCGCCGATCACGTCCAGACCGACGAAGCGCATGCCGCGGCGCTTCATCTCCGGGCCGACCTGGGCCGCGATCCAGCGGTCGCGCTCGCTCAGCGGGCGGCCTTCGCCGCGGCCGCCGGCGGCCAGGTTGCCGCGGAACTCGTCGCCCTGCGGGATGCGCGCCAGGCAGTAGTCGACCGGCTCGCCGTCGACCAGCAGGATGCGCTTGTCACCGGCGCTGATGTCGGGAATGAACTTCTGGGCCAGCGCCAGCGTGCGGCCGCCGTTGGTCAGGGTTTCCAGGATCACGTTCAGGTTCGGGTCGCCCTGGCCGCTGCGGAAGATCGAGCGACCGCCCATGCCGTCCAGCGGCTTCAGCACGGCCTGGCCGTGCTCCAGGGCGAAGGCCTTCAGCGCCTTGGCGTCACGGCTGACCAGGGTCGGCGGGCAGCACTGCGGGAACAGCAGGGCCGCCAGCTTTTCGTTGTAGTCGCGCAGGCCCTGTGGGTTGTTGACCACGCAGGCGCCGGCAGCGGCGGCCACATCCAGAACCTGGGTGTCGTAGATGTACTCCGCGTCGACCGGCGGGTCCTTGCGCATCAGTACGATCTGGCCCGGACCGAACTCGGTACGGCTGAACGCGCCCAGCTCATACCAGCCGGCTGGATCGTCGCGCACCTGCAGCGGCGCGGTCTGGGCCACCGCCACCCCACCTTCCAGGGCCAGTCCGCCCGGGCGCACGTAGTGCAGGGCATGGCCACGGCGCTGGGCTTCCAGCAGCATGGCGAAGGTGGTGTCCTTGGCGATCTTGATGTGGGCGATGGGGTCCATCACCACGATGACGTTCAACGGCATGGGCGCACCTGTCAGGCAAGGCGTTGATGGTAGCGGCAACGCTGGTCGCGCGCCTCCCCGGCGTAGTGCAACGCAGCGTCCGCCTGGGGGCAGCGCAGTCATTGCGAACCCGGTCACGTTCAGCAGGGCGCCGCCCCCTGCGCCATGGCCCGCCCTTGAAGCGGGCGCGGAAAGTGCGATATAGATACGCTTTCGCAGCGGCTCCCGCCAGAGATTGGGCCGTGCGCTTGGGGATAGGCAATGACTGAAAACACGACTGCGGGCGGGGAGCTCGCAGGACTCCGGGTGATGGTCATCGATGATTCGAAGACCATCCGCCGGACTGCGGAAACGCTGCTCAAGCGCGAAGGCTGCGAGGTGGTCACCGCCACCGACGGCTTCGAAGCGCTTGCCAAGATCGCAGACCAGCAACCGCAGATCATCTTCGTCGACATCATGATGCCGCGTCTGGACGGGTATCAGACCTGCGCGCTGATCAAGGGTAACCAGCTGTTCAAGGCGACCCCGGTGATCATGCTGTCGTCCAAGGATGGTCTGTTCGACAAGGCGCGGGGACGCATCGTCGGCTCGGAGCAATACCTGACCAAGCCTTTCACGCGCGAAGAACTGCTGGGTGCCATCCGCACATACGTCAACGCCTGACCAGGGGGGAAAGGCACAATGGCTCGTATCGTCCTGATCGAGGATTCACCGACCGACCGCGCGGTGTTCACCCAATGGCTGCGCCGTGCCGGCCACGAGGTGCTGGAAGCGGACAACGCCGAGGATGGCCTGCAGCTGGTCCGCGACCAGGTGCCGCAGTTGGTGCTGATGGACGTGGTCCTGCCTGGCATGAGCGGCTTCCAGGCGACCCGCGCGATGGCCCGTGATGCGGCGATCAAGCATATTCCGGTGATCATCGTCAGCACCAAGGCGATGGAAACCGACAAGGCATGGGGCCTGCGCCAGGGCGCGGCCGATTACATCGTCAAGCCGCCGCGCGAGGATGAGCTGATCGCGCGGATCAACGAGCTGGTGGCCTGATGCGCTCGCCCTTCGACATTCTTGAAGCCTACGAACGGCGCAGCCTGGCCCATGCTGTGCGGCTGCCCGGGCGGCAGTTCGCCCAGGACCTGTGGCGTGGCGTGGGCTACCGCGTCGGCCAGCGTCGGCTGGTGTCCGATTTCCGCGAAGTGGTGGAAATCGTGCCGATGCCGCCGGTCACCCCTGTACCCTGCGCGCAGCCCTGGCTGCTGGGCGTTGGCAACCTGCGTGGCAACCTGTTCCCGGTGGTCGACCTGAAGTACTTCCTGGAAGGCACGCGTACCGTGCAGCAGGAAGGCCAGCGCGTGCTGATCGTGCGCCAGGCCGGTGGCGATGTCGCCCTGACCATCGATGAACTGTTCGGACAGCGCAGCTTCGAACTTGACCAGCAGATCGCGGCCGGCACGCTGGCCGAAGGGCGCTACGGCCATTTCGTTGATCGCGCTTTCCATGCCGACGGCCATGACTGGGGCGTGTTCTCGCTCTCGCTGCTGTCGCGCACCCCTGAATTCCGGCAAGCCGCGGCCTGAGGCCGGGCATCGCCCCCTGCATTGAAGATCGAGGTTGAACGATGAGTACTGCTTCGGACGCCACCAAAACCGGCAAGCTGCGGCTGGGCGGCAGCAACCTCTGGCTGTTCCTCCTGCTGGCATCGATGATCCTGTTCGGCGTCAATACCGGCGTCGCCACCTGGCAGGGCAGCCGCCTTGCAGACGCCGGCTCCAAGGCCGCCGACCTGCAGGTGCTGTCACAGCAGCTGGCCAACCAGGGTCGTGACGCGGTCGGCGGCAACGCACAGGCCTTCACCGCCTTCAAGGCCACCCGCAACGCGATCGAACAGAACGTATCGACGCTGCAGGGCCGCTATGGCAAGGAGCCGGGCGTGTCCGGCGCCATCGCCACCCTGGGCGAGACCTGGGCACCGCTGGGCAAGCAGGCCGGGCAGCTGGTCGCCAGTGAGCCGGCCGTGCTGGCCCTGGCCGGCAACGCCAACAACTTCACCGGCGCGGTGCCGGGTCTGCAGGCCCAGCTGAATGAGCTGGTGCGGGCGATGTCCGCCTCCGGCGCCCCTTCGTCGCAGGTCTACAGCGCACTGCAGCAGGTCGTGGTGGCCGGCTCGATGGCCCGCCGCGTAACCGAAATGCGTGCCGGTGGCAGCGGCGCGGCCACCTCCGGCGATGCGTTGGCGCGTGACATCACCGTGTTCTCGCAGGTGCTCGACGGCCTGCGCAACGGCAACGAGGAACTGGGCATCACCGCCGTGCGCGGTGCCGCCGCCGTGGCCGCGCTGGAGCAGTCGCAGCAGAAGTGGGAAGCGATGAAGCAGGACGCCGACGCGATCCTGGCCAGTTCGCGCCAGCTGTTCGCCGCGCAGTCGGCCGCCACCGCGCTGGGCCAGGGCTCGGTGCACATGCTGGACGACAGCCGCAAGCTGTTCGATGCGTTCTCCTCGTTCGGCTCGGTGTCCGATACCCGCCTGTTCCCGAATTTCTGGATCGGCGTGGTGTCCGGTGCGCTGTCGCTGATCGCGATCATCGGTTTTGTCTCCACCAACGTGCGCAGCCGCTCGCGCGAACAGGAACTGCGCTACCAGACCCAGGTGGAGTTCAACAGCCGCAACCAGCAGGCGATCATGCGGCTGCTGGACGAAATCTCCTCGCTCGGTGAGGGTGACCTGACGGTGAAGGCCTCGGTGACCGAGGACATGACCGGTGCCATCGCCGACGCCATCAACTACGCCGTTGATGAGCTGCGCCACCTGGTGACCACCATCAACGACACCTCGGCCAAGGTCGCCGTGTCCACCCAGGAAACCCAGGCCACGGCCATGCAGCTGGCAGAGGCGGCGGGCCACCAGGCCAACCAGATCACCTCGGCGTCGGACCGCATCGGCGAAATCGCGGCGAGCATCGAGCAGGTGTCGCGCAACTCGGCCGAGTCGGCCGACGTGGCGCAGCGTTCGGTGGTGATCGCTGCCGAGGGTGCAGGCGTGGTGCGCGAAACCATCCAGGGCATGGACCAGATCCGCGACCAGATCCAGGAAACCTCCAAGCGCATCAAGCGCCTGGGCGAGTCGTCGCAGGAAATCGGTTCGATCGTGGAACTGATCAACGACATTTCCGAGCAGACCAACATCCTGGCATTGAACGCGGCCGTACAGGCCGCCTCGGCCGGTGAAGCCGGTCGTGGTTTCGCGGTCGTGGCCGACGAAGTGCAACGCCTGGCAGAGCGTACTTCGGGCGCGACCCGACGTATCGAGAACCTGGTGCAGGCCATTCAGGCCGATACCAACGAAGCGGTCACCTCGATGGAGCAGACCACTGCCGAAGTGGTGTCCGGCGCGCGCCTGGCCGAAGACGCCGGCACCGCACTGACCGAGATCGAGCGCGTGTCCAACGCACTGAACACCCTCATCAAGAACATCTCCATTGCGGCCCAGCAGCAGTCGGCGGCGGCCTCGGACATCACCCGCACCATGGGCGTGATCCGGCAGATCACCGGCCAGACTTCGCAGGGTGCCGGTCAGACCGCCGAGTCGATCGGCCACCTCGCGCAGCTGGCGGCGGACCTGCGCCGTTCGGTCGCCGACTTCAAGCTGCCGGCGTGACGCGGGCAGGGCGGCGAGCAAGGAACCAGTCGATGAAGCATTTCCATTTTCCACGCCAGAATTCGCGCGGCAACCGCGCGGCGGCGAACGGAGCGCGTCCATGAGCAGTCTGCGCGATGCGATGAGCCACGCAGCGCTGGGTTGGGTCAAGCCCGAGCTGGACGAGACCCTGCGCCAGGTACGCAACGAGGTCGAGTACTACGCGGAAGATCCGACCGATGCCAGCCGCATGCGCATCTGTGCCGGCCATCTGCACCAGGTGCAGGGCACCTTGCGCATGGTCGAGCTGTACGCCCCGGCGATGGTGGCTGAGGAACTGGAGCAGCTGGCCAACGCCATTGGTACCGGCCGCGTGGCCGACCGCGATGAAGCCTGCGCGACCCTGATGCGCGGCAGCGTGCTGCTGCCCGACTACCTGGAACGCCTGCAGAACGGCCATCGCGATATCCCGATCGTGCTGATGCCGCTGCTCAACGAGATCCGTGCCTCGCGCGGCGAAGAAGGTGTCACCGACAGCGTGCTGTTGGCATTCGCGCCGGACAGCGTCAGTGCCACCGAGGCTGAGCTGGACCATGCCCGTGGCAGCCTGAGCGGACGCAACCGCGAGCTGCTCGACACGGTCGGCAGCGCGGTGAAGGAAGAACTGCTGCGCATCAAGGACGCGCTGGACCTGCACCTGCGCACCGGTGGTGCGCCGGAACAGCTGCAGACCCAGGCCAACGAGCTGGGCGCGGTGGCCGATACGTTGGGCATGATGGGCCTGGGCGTGGCTCGCGGCGTAGTGGTGCAGCAGCGCGACGCGCTGCGTGGCGTGGTCGAGGGCCGCCAGCAGATCGACGAGAACCTGCTGTTGGATATCGCCGGCGCGCTGCTGTACGTCGATGCCTCACTGGATGACCAGGTCGCCCATCTGGGTGCCGGTGGCAGTGGTGAAGACGATCCGAGCGCGATGGAGAGCCGGCGCACGGTGGAAGTGCTGGCGCATGAAGCCATCGCCAACTTCTCCGCGGCCCGCGAACATTTCGTCGCTTTCATTGAAACCAGCTGGAACCATGCCGAGCTGCAGGACGTGCCGCGCCTGCTGGGTGACGTGGCCGGTGCGCTGCGCATGCTCGACCTGGCGACTGCCGCCGACTACCTGCGCGGTGTGCAGCAGTACATCGAGGCCGAACTGATCGGTCGTCAGCGCGTGCCGAGCGGGCGCCAGCTGGACACCCTGGCCGATGCCATGGCCAGCCTGGAGTACTACCTGGAAGCCCTGCGCGACCGCCGTCCCGGCCGCGAGGACATCCTCGAAATCACCCGCAGCAGCCTCGAGGCGCTGCGCTACTGGCCGCTGCCCGATCGCAACGCCGCAGAGCCGGTGGCGCTGGCGGTGCAACCGGTCGAGCGCGAATCGATCGCCGTGCAGGCCGCTCCGCTGCAGCCGGAGCACATCGAGATTCCGGTGCAGCCCGCCGCGCCCGTTGCAGGTGATGTGCCGGTGCCGCTGCCGGACTTCACCTTCGATCCGCCGCCGGCGCCGCTGGTGGCCGGCAACAGCCTGATGTTCGCCGCATCGGGCACCGCCGCTGCCGCTGCTGTCGCAGCCAGCGCCGACCCTGTCCATGCCGCGCCGCCGTACGAGGATGCGGATGCCGCGCTGGTATTCGCCGCCTCCAGCGCGCCGGCACCGGAGGTCGCACAGTGGGAGCTGGCGCCGTTCCATCCGGATGCCGCGATCGCCGCGCCTGCCGACGATGAGCGCAGTCCGACCTTCGCCAGCTTCGATCCGGTCAGCTTCGATCACGCCGATGCCGGGCAGGGCGATGCACCGCAATGGTCACTGTCCGAGCTGCCGCAGACGCTGGAGCAGGACGCTGCGCTGGAGACCGATGACACTGCCGAGGTCGTGCTGTCCACCGCAGTGGCTCTGGATGCCATGCCGGTGTTTGACCCGGTCGCCGCCGAGCACGATGCGATGTCTGCCGCCGACGACGTAGTGTTCCGCTTCGATGCCGATGCCCTGGACAACGCTGATGATGTGCTGTCGCTCCACGCGATGGAGACGTTGTCGCTGGACGACGATGCCGGGCTGCGTCCGTCGCTGGAGTTCGTCGATGCTGAGGCGCTGTCGCCGCTCGACGAACACCCCGCGGTTGACGGGACCGATGCCGCCGCGGATGAGCAGACGGCATCGGCCATCGACCTGCCGCAGGCCGACGATGCCATGCCGGTGGTGGAGAGCACCGCACCGGCCGTGTCGGTGATCGATATCGATACCATCGCGCCCATCGACTTCAGCGAAGCCGATGCGCAGTTCTTCGCCGAGCTGAGTGCGGCCGCCGCCGACTTCAATCCGCAGGCCATGGCCGCTCCGGCGGCAGCACGGACTGGTGCTGCGGTTGTCGACGAGACCGGTGCAGACGCGGGCTTCGACGCGGGCTTCGACGACGATGCCGAGAACATCGACGAGGACATCCGCGAGGTGTTCCTGGAAGAGTTCGACGACGAGCTGGGCAATCTCGGTACGTTGCTGCCAGCGTGGCGCATGCAGCCGGACAACATGGACCGGCTGCGGCCGATCCGTCGCATCTTCCACACCCTCAAGGGCAGTGGCCGCCTGGTCGGCGCACGTACCCTGGGCGAGTTCGCCTGGAAGATCGAAAGCATGCTCAACCGCGTGCTTGACGGCAGCCGCGCGGCCTCGCCGGCGGTGCTCGCGATGGTCGACACCGCGCATTCCGCACTGCCGCAGTTGAACGCGGCGCTGCGCAACGGCCAGCGCATCAGTGTCGATCTGCAGGCCATCCAGGCCATCGCTGATCGCGTCGGCGCCGGCGAAGAAACCTACTACGTGCCGCTGCCTGGTGCCGCCGTACCGGTTGCGCCGGTCGCAGAGGCCGACGGCGAGGACGAGATCAGCCGCATCCTCGAGGCCGAAGCGGCCGGAGCAGTGCGCGCCGACGACGGCATGGCGGACGCCGAAGCCAGCGGCACGCCGGCCAACATCGACAGCGTGCTGCGCGAGATCCTTGAAGCCGAGGTGGAAGTCCACCAGGCGACCCTGCAGGACTGGCTGCGCTCGGCGCAGCAGGCGCCGCAGCCGGTCAGCGACGCACTGCTGCGCGCGGTGCACACCATGAACGGCGCCTTCGCGATGACCGAAGTGCCGGAGATCACTGCAGTGACCGGGGGGGCCGAGTCGTACATCAAGCGCGCGCTGGCCGCCGACGTGGTGCCGGGTGACGAAGGCGTGGCTGCATTGGATGCGACCGCACAGGCGATCACCGCGACGATGGAAGCGTTGCAGGCCGAACAGCCACGCATCGTGCCGCAGCAGGCACTGGTGCAGCGCCTGCTGGCGCTGGCCGGCGAGCTGCCGGAAGCGCGTTGGCCGATGGTCGGCCTGGAAGAGGACGACGACTTCGCGGTGGATGCTGAACCCGCCGTCGAAGCGGTAGGCGGTGCACCAGTGACCGATGGCACCGACGCCGCACCGCTGGCCGATGTCGAACCCGAGCGGGAGCCGGAGCAGCCATCCAGCGACCTGGAGGCCGATGTCGCCGCAACGACAATCGAGGAAGGGTTGGAAGTCGGTGAGCTGACCGCCAGCGACGATCTTTCGCGCTACTTCGATGCAGGCTGGCCGTCCGTGCCGGGCGAAGGAGAGCCACAGGCAGCAGCGCTCGAATCGATCCAATCGCCGGTCGAAGCACAGGACATCCCGGTCACCGCGGTCGGAGCGGAAGACGACGCTGCGCTGTCGCTGTCCGACGAGGCCGGGTTGACCGCCGTGGAGGATCTGTCGCCCTACCTGGACGCCAGCGCGCTGCCGGTCGACGACCGTGACGTCGAAGAGGCCGTCGTGGCCGACGAAACTGTCGCATTCGACCTGAATAGGGTGTCGTTCGATGACGCCCGCGATGCTGACCCCGCAGCCTTCGATGGGCCTGCTGCACTGCCACTCGACAGCGAGCTGTCGAGCCTGCAGGATGAAATGGCTGTGCCGGGTTTTGCAGAACCGGTCTCGCTGGAAGCCGCGCTCGAGGCCGGCCTGCACGTGATCGACGAAGAGCAGACTCTGGCCGACGACGGGCAATGGCCCGTACTCGGCCTGCAGGCCAGCGAACTCGCGCCGGGCGAAGCGGAAGCCTTCGCTGAGGATGCGGACGTCGGCGGGGAGGCGGCGGTCGGTGAAGGAGAGAGCGCCGACCAGCCGTCCCCGGCGACGGTGGATGACGATGTTCCGGTGCAGGCGCCGCAGGCGGCCGCCGAACCGGTACGCTTCTTCGAACTGGAAGACGCACCGGGTCAGGGCGCCGTCCATGCCGACGTGGCCGAAGCCGAAGCTGCGACCATCGACACAGAGGCCAGCGTGGCCCTCGTCGAGCAGACGGAAATCCTGGACGCACCGTTGGCCGATGACAGCGCCGATGCGCTCGACTTCAGCGTGTACGACCGCGAGCTGGTCGACATCTTCGTCGAGGAAGGCAAGGATCTGCTTGACCACTGCGATGGCCTGATCAGCGAACTGCGCGATGCACCGCAGGATCGCGAGGTACTGGCTGGCCTGCAACGTGACCTGCACACCCTGAAGGGCGGCGCACGCATGGCGGGCATCAATGCCATCGGTGACCTTGGCCACAGCATCGAATCGCTGCTGGAAGCCGTCGCCGGAGGCCGCACCGAGATCGAACGCCGCGACGTGCAGCTGCTGGAGCGTGGATTCGATCGTCTCCACCAGCTGCTGACCCGCACTGGCAACCACCGAGTGGTGGAACCGGCGCAGGATCTGCTCGAGGCCTTTGAAGTCCGCACCACCACCGATATCGCTGCGGCGACTGCAGCTGCCCGCGCGGCCGCTGTTGCGGCAGCCGAGCCGGCTTCTGCCGCCGGCCCGGTGCCAGCGCTGCTCGACGCACCGCTGTCGGCGCCGCTGCCGGCCGAAGGCGTGGTCGATGAAGATCCGCTGGCTCGTCCGCAGCAGGAACAGGTGCGTGTGCGCGCCGACCTGCTCGACCGCCTGGTCAACCACGCCGGTGAAGTGGCGATCTATCGCTCGCGCCTGGAGCAGCAGCTCGGCGCATTCCGGGGCGCGATGGGCGAACTGGAGCGTACCAACGCGCGTCTGCGCGACCAGCTGCGCCGTCTCGACCTGGAAACCGAAGCCCAGATCGTCGCCCGCTATCAGCGCGAGCAGGACCAGGCCGACCACAAGTTCGATCCGTTGGAGCTGGACCGCTTCTCCACGCTGCAGCAGCTCAGCCGTGCGCTGAACGAATCGGCGGCCGATCTGGGCGGCCTGCAGGGCGTGCTGGACGATCTGTCGCGTCAGTACGATTCACTGCTGCAGCAGCAGTCGCGGGTCAGCTCGGAGCTGCAGGACGGCCTGATGCGCGCGCGCATGGTGCCGTTCGATGGCCTGGTGCCGCGCCTGCGTCGGGTGGTCCGCCAATCGGGCATGGATACCGGCAAGCAGGTCCACCTGACGCTGGAAGGTACCCATGGCGAACTGGACCGCAACGTCCTCGATCGCATGGTCGCGCCGCTGGAGCACATGCTGCGCAACTCCGTGGCCCATGGCCTGGAAGCGCCGGAACAGCGCCGCGCCGCCGGCAAGCCGGAAGAGGGCGAGGTCGCCATACGTCTGCACCGCGAAGGCTCGGAAATCGTGCTGGAAGTGGCCGACGACGGTGCCGGTCTGGACCGCGAAGCGATCCGCCGCCGTGCCGTCGATCGTGGCCTGCTGGCCAGCGATGCGCAGCCAAGCGAGCAGGAGCTGGACAACCTGATCTTCGCCTCCGGCTTCTCCACCGCCGACCAGGTCAGCCAGCTGGCCGGCCGCGGCGTGGGCATGGATGTGGTGCGCAACGAAGTGCGCCAGCTCGGCGGTTCGGTCGACATCCAGTCGGTGCGTGGTCAGGGCGTGCGCTTCACCCTGCGTCTGCCGCAGACGCTGGCGGTCACCCAGGCGGTGTTCGTGCAGATCGGCGAAACCACGTTCGCGGTGCCGGTGGCATCGGTCAGTGGTATCGGCCGCCTGTCGCGCGAGCGTTTCGAAGCCGCCGACAGCAGCTACCGCTACAGTGGCGAAGACTATCCGCTGTACGACCTCGGCAGCCTGGTCGGGCAGGCCCCGGCACGCGCCGACGGCCAGGACCAGGTGCCATTGCTGCTGGTCCGCGCCGGTGACCTTCGGGCCGCCGTGGCAATCGACCAGGTGCTTGGCAACCGTGAAATCGTGGTCAAGCCGGTCGGCCTGCAGATCGCCTCGGTGCCGGGCATCTACGGTGCCACCATCACCGGCGATGGCCGCGTGGTGGTGATCCTGGACGTCGCGCCGCTGGTGCGTCGTTTCCTTGCCAACCCGACGCTGCCGGTACTGGCCAATACGCCGCGCGATGAACGCCAGGTGCCGCTGGTGATGGTGGTCGACGACTCGCTGACCATGCGCAAGGTGACCGGACGCATCCTCGAACGCCACAACTTCGAAGTCAGTGTCGCCCGCGATGGTGTCGAGGCGCTGGAGCGGCTGGAAGAGCGCGTGCCGGATCTGATGCTGCTGGATATCGAGATGCCGCGCATGGACGGCTACGAACTGGCGACCGCGATGCGTGCCGACCCACGTTACAAGGACGTGCCGATCGTGATGATCACCTCGCGCAGCGGCGACAAGCACCGTCAGCGCGCCTTCGAAATCGGTGTCCAGCGCTACCTGGGCAAGCCGTACCAGGAACTGGACCTGATGCGTAACGTGTACGACCTGCTGGGGATCGCCCGTGTCCGTGAGTGAAGCCCGTCCGGCCCCGGCCGTTGCCCTGCTGGCCCGCCCCGGCGCGGCGCGTGAGCGTCTGCGCGAAGCGCTGTCGCACGCCGACGTGCAGCTGGTGCTGGAAGACGATCCGAACGGCCTGGAGCCGCAGAACCTGCTGGCAGCGTGTCCGCAGTTCGTGGTGATCGCACTGGAAGCGGCCATCGAGGAGGCGCTGGAGCGCCTGGAATCCGTGTTGTCTGCCCCTGGCCTGACCCTGGTGTTCGATGAGGCCGAACTGGCCGCGCGCCGCGATGGTTGGGAGGCCCAGCGCTGGGGTCGCCACCTGGCTGCCAAGCTGCATGGCCATCAGCAGGTGCTGCCGCCGGGTGCCGAGGAAGAACCCAGCCTGCAGCTGGAGCCAGGTCATCCGGCGCCGCCGCCGGCACCGCGGGAAGAGGCCCTGCAGCCCCACCTGCAGCAGGCATTGAGCTGGGCCGACGACGTTCCGGCCGACAGCCTGTATTCGCCACCGGCGCACCTGCACGAGCCGATCGCGCTGGAGCAGGCGCTGGCCGCACTGCAGCCGGTCGTGCCCGAACCGTTGGATCCGCCGTCATCGCTGCCGCAGGCGCTGCCCGAACCGCCGGCTCCTTCGGCACCGCCGATCTCCTTCGATCACACCGCCTGGTCTCTGGTCGAGGAATCCATCGAGGCACCGGTGCCGGCGGCTGTCTTGGCGCCAGTCGCCGCACCGCAGCCCTCTTTCGATACCGATCACCTGAGCCTGGTCGATCTGGATGCCACCGCCCCGGCCGGTGCGCGCGCCGCGTCGCTGCTGGTGCTGGCCGGCATCGGTGGCCCGGACGCGCTACGTCGCCTGCTCGGTGCGCTGCCGGCGTCGCTGAGCGTGCCAGTCCTGGTGCACATGCGCCTGGACGGTGGCCGCTACGGCAACCTGGTCAAGCAGATGTCGCGTGTTTCGCCGTTGCCGGTGCTGTTGGCCGAAGCGGGTCAGCGCGCGGTGCCCGGCGAGGTGCACGTGTTGGCCGATGACATCGGTGTGCGCGCGGCCAGCGATGGACTGCATTTCCACAACGATGCCGACGGTATCGCGCTCACCGCACTGCCGGCCGAACACACCGCGGTGGTGCTGCTCAGTGGCGCCGATCTGGCCCATGTGGGCCCGGCACTGGACCTGGCTGCCGCGGGTGCCTGGGTGGCCGGGCAGGTGGGCGAGGGCTGCTATGACCCCGCCGCGGCCACGGCCGTGGTTGCGGCGGGCCAGGTGGCCGGTGAACCGCAGGAGCTGGCGCAGGCGATCGCCGCGCGCTGGAGCGTGGAAGACGACAACGGAGAGGCACGATGAGCTACGCCAGCAATGACGAGATCCGCGGTGTCCTGATCCAGGCCGGCCACGAGCGCGTGCTGCTGCCCAATGCCACCGTGGCCGAAATGATGTCCCGCGTGCCGGTGCAGCCGGTATCCGATGCACCGCACTGGCTGGTCGGTGAGATCGGCTGGCACGGCTGGCAGGTGCCGCTGGTGTCGTTCGCGCGCCTTTCCGGGCTGGGCGAGGAACCGGTGGCCGGCCACAACAAGGTCGTGGTGCTCAAGGCACTCAGTGGCAACGCGCAGCGGCCGTACTACGCGCTGCTGACGCAGAATTTTCCACAGCTGATCTCGGTGCCGCGCGATGGCCTGTTGGCCGACGCCTCCGAGGAAACCCTGCCGCAGACCGTGCACATGCGTGTGTTGCTGGGTGAGCAGAGCGCACTGCTGCCGAACCTGGACGCGCTGGAAGCCGCGCTGGATTCGCTGGCAGCCTGAATTGCATCGGCCGGGCATGGCCCGGCGCCACCAGGGTGCTCCGGATATCGGCTAGCGCCGGGCGATGCCCGGCGAGCGACGCGGTCGCGCGATCCGTCCTTACCCCAGATCCCCCAGCCGCGCCTGCAACGCAGCGATCGCCGCCAGCCCGGCCGTCTCTGTGCGCAGGATCCGCGGGCCCAGCTGCAGTCCCTGGAATCCTGCCGCGGCCAGTTGATCACGGTCGCGCGGTGACCAGCCACCTTCCGGCCCGATCGCAATCACGATGCCGCCTGCCGGAGCGGGCTCCAACGTCGACAGGCGGTGTTCGCCCTGCGGGTCCAGGGTCAGTCGCAGGCTGTCGGCCGGCAGCGCCGCCGCCGCCTGCGCCAGCGACAGCGGCGATCCCACCTGCGGAATGCAGGCGCGCCCGGACTGGCCGCAGGCCGAAGTCACCACGTTGTTCCAATGTGCCACGCGCTTTTCCGCGCGGGCGGCATCCAGCTTCACCTCGGTGCGCTCGGCATTGACCGGAATGATCGCGGCTACACCCAGTTCGGTGGCCTTCTGCAGGATCAGGTCCATCTTCTCGCCGCGTGCGATGCCCTGCAGCAGGGTGATCGCCAGCGGCGACTCGGTATCGATGGCCTGCACCGCGTCGATGCGGACCTGCACCTCGCGCTTGCCGGCCACCGTCAGGGTCGCGCTGTAGTCGTGTCCGTCACCGTTGAACAGCACGCAGGCATCGCCCTCACGCAGGCGCATCACCCGCACCAGATGGTTGGCCGTCTCTTCCGGCAGGGTTACGGTCTGGCCGCTGTGCAAGGCCAGGTCGATGGGGCAGCGGGTCACGCGCATGCAATCGCCTCGTCGATGGCTGCCAGCGTGGTGTGTGCCAGCAGCTCCAGTTGTTCGTCATCCACGCAGTAGGGTGGCATCCAGTACAGAACGTCACCCAGCGGGCGCAGCACCACGCCACGCCTCAGCGCAGCCTTGTAGGCGTGCAGGCCCAGCCGCAGCGCCGGGTCGAACGGGGTGTGCCTGTTGCCGCCGCGCGAGAGCTCGAAGGCCACGACCATGCCGGCCTGGCGTACATCGGCCACGTGCGGATGGTCGCTGAAAGGGGCGGCCAGTGTGCCCATCACCGAGGCAATGCCGCGGTTGCGGGCGATCACATCATCGTCGCGGAAGATATCCAGCGTCGCCAGCGCCGCCGCGCAGGCCAGCGGGTTGCCTGTATAGCTGTGCGAATGCAGGAACGCCCGTTCGCGTGATTCGTCGAGGAAGGCGTCGTACAGCGCCTGCGTAGCCAGCACTGCGGCCAGCGGCAGGAAGCCACCGGTCAGGCCCTTGGACAGGCACATCAGGTCGGGCATCACCCCGGCCTGCTCGCAGGCGAACAGGGTGCCGGTGCGGCCGAAGCCGGTGGCGATCTCGTCGGCGATCATGAACGCGCCATGCGCGTCGCACAGTTCGCGCACGCGCTGCAGGTAGACGGGGTCATGCATGCGCATGCCGCCGGCACATTGCAGGCGCGGTTCCAGGATCACCGCGCAGATCTCGCCCGGGTGCTGGTCGAACAAGGTGGCCAGGCCGTCGGCGGCCTGGCGCGCACGCTCGGCCGCGCTCTGGCCCGGCTCGGCCAGATAGGCGTCGGGCGAGGGCGCGAACAGGCCCTCGGCCAGCAACGGAGCATAGACGCGGCGGTACAGCGGGATGTCGCCCAGCGCCAGTGCGCCCAGGGTCTCACCGTGGTAGCCGTTCTCCAGCGCGACAAAGCGCGTGCGCCGTGGTTCACCACGGTTCTGGAAGAACTGGAAGGCCATCTTCAGTGCGACTTCCACGCCGGCCGAACCGTTGTCGGCGTAGAACACCTTGGCCAGCGGCTCGCGACCGGGCTGGCGTGGCGCCAGCGCCAGCAGGCGCTCGGCCAGGGTGATTGCCGGCTCGTGGCCGAAGCCGGCCAGCATCACCTGTTCCAGTTGCCCGGCCTGGGCCGCGATGGCGCCTCCGATACGCGGCTCGGCATGGCCGAACAGGTTGGTCCACCAGCTGCTGACCGCATCCAGGTAGCGGTTGCCATCGTGGTCGATCAGCCACGCGCCTTCGCCGCGGGCGATCGGCACCAGCGGCAGGGTGTCCGGATGTTCACGCATCTGCGTGCAGGGGTGCCACAGCACCTGCAGGTCGCGCTGCCGCCAGTGGCGGGCCAGCGGGGAGGGGGTTGGGTCTGCTAGCATTTCGGGCTCATGAACATGTCGCTGCCTGCACATTCTATCGGCCCCGACGCCTGCGCCGGCCGCCGCGGAGATTCCGCATGAACGATGACCGTGCCGGCCGTCGCTTGCCGATCATCCATCGGATCACCGATGAAGAGAACGGCCCTTTCCAGCGCCAGCACCTGGACCTGGAGTTTTCCAACGGCGAACGCCGCCGCTTCGAGCGCCTGGTCAGCCGTGGCCATGGCGCGGTGGTGGTGGTGCCGATGCTCGATGACGAGACCGTGCTGCTGGTACGTGAATACGCCGCCGGCATGCACCGTTACGAGCTGGGCCTGGTGAAAGGCCGGATCGACGCAGGCGAGACCCCCGAGCAGGCCGCCGACCGCGAACTGAAGGAAGAGGCGGGTTACGGTGCGCGCCGGGTCGATGTGCTGCGCGCGATGACCCTGGCGCCGACCTATATGAGCCACCAGTCGTGGCTGGTGGTGGCACGCGATCTGTACCCGGAAAAACTGGCTGGCGACGAGCCGGAAGAGCTGGAAGTGGTGCCGTGGAAGCTGGCCGACCTCGACCAGCTGATGCTGCGCGAGGACTTCTCCGAGGGACGCTCGCTGGCGGCGCTGTTCATCGCCCGCCAGTGGCTGCAGGGAACGCGATGATCAAACTGACCACGGACCTGCGCGAAACCGCCATCGCCATCGCCCAGGAAGCCGGACAGGCCATCATGCAGGTGTATGCCGATGGCTTCGACGTTCAGATCAAGGACGACAACAGCCCGGTCACGGCGGCCGATCTTGCCGCCAACCAGGTCATCGAACTGGGCCTGCGCCAGCTGACCCCGGACCTGCCCATCCTGTCCGAGGAGTCTGCACAGGCGGGCTGGGAGCAGCGTCGCCACTGGAGCGCGTACTGGTTGGTCGACCCGCTCGACGGCACCCGTGAGTTCGTCAAGCGCAACGGCGAGTTCAGCGTCAACATCGCGCTGATCTACCAGGGCGCGCCGGCGTTCGGCGTGGTGCTGGCGCCGGTCACCGGCATCGTCTGGCATGCCATGCGCGGCGAGCTGGCCTATCGGCGGCAGGGCCTGCATGACACCGTACTGCGCACACGCACGCCGGCCACGGCACCGTTGCGGGTGGCCGCCAGCCGTTCGCACCGCTCGCCGCAAACCGAGGCGCTGCTGGCCCGCATGGGCCGCATCGAGACCATTGCGCAGGGCTCATCGCTGAAGTTCTGCCGGATTGCCGAAGGCGGCCTGGACGTCTATCCGCGGCTCGGCCCGACCTCGGAATGGGATACCGCCGCCGGCCAGTGCGTGTTGCACGCCGCCGGCGGCGCGGTGCTGTCGGCGACGACCGGCAAGCCGTTCCGCTACAACCGCCGTGAAACCCTGTTGAACGGCGATTTCATTGCCCTTGGTGACACCAGCCTGCCGTGGCGGGACTGGTTGTCCGATTGATTCTGGAGGCCGCATGAGCGCGCACGACACCCCCCCCACCGGCGGCGCTGCCACCCAGCAACTGGAACGCCTGCTGGCGATCATGGCGCGCCTGCGCGATCCGCAGGGCGGCTGCCCGTGGGACCTGGAACAGGATTTCTCGACCATCGCCCCGTACACCATCGAGGAAGCCTACGAGGTCGCCGATGCGATCGATCGTGGTGACCTCGACGACCTCTGTGATGAGCTGGGTGACCTGCTGCTGCAGGTGGTGTTCCATGCACGCATGGCCGAAGAGCAGGGCGCCTTCGCTTTCGCCGACGTCGCCCGTGCGATCAGTGACAAGATGCAGCGCCGACACCCGCACGTGTTCGCCGACGTCAGTGTCGATGATGCTGACGGGGTGATGCGCAACTGGGAGGCGATCAAGCGTGCCGAGCGCGCCGCCAAGGGCGAGCAGGATGCCTCCGCGCTGGCCGGCATCTCGCGCGGCCTGCCGGAATGGCAGCGGGCGGTGAAGCTGCAGTCGCGCGCGGCCAAGGTCGGCTTCGACTGGCCGGGTCCGCTTCCGGTGCTGGACAAGGCCGCCGAGGAGCTGCAGGAACTGCGCGAGGAGTTCGAGCGTGGCGATATCGCCGGCAACAAGGCGCGCCTGCAGGAAGAGCTGGGTGACCTGTTGTTCGTCTGCGCCAATCTGGCCCGCCACGCCGATATCGACCTGGGCGCGGCACTGCGCGGTGCCAACCACAAGTTCGAACGCCGATTCCGTGCAATGGAAGCGCAGGCCGAAGCGCAGGGTGAAGCAATGGCCGCACTGGACCTGGATGCGCAGGAAGCGCTGTGGCAGCACGCCAAGGCGGCGGAGAAAGCATGAAGACGCTCGGTCTGTTCCTGCTGACCGCGCTGGCCGAGATCGTGGGCTGCTACCTGCCGTGGCTGTGGCTGCGCAAGGGGGGCAGTGTGTGGCTGCTGCTGCCGGCGGCGGCCAGTCTGGCCCTGTTCGCCTGGTTGCTGACCCTGCACCCCACGGCCAGCGGGCGGGTGTATGCCGCCTACGGTGGCGTCTACATCGGCACCGCGCTGTTCTGGCTGTGGCTGGTCGATGGCATCCGCCCCAGCCGCTGGGACCTGCTCGGTGCCGCGCTGTGCCTGGCCGGCATGGCGGTGATCATGTTCGGACCACGCGCCTCCGCACCGTAGCGTCGAGCTTGCTCGGCGGCCCCAGCCGCCGCCGAGCACGGCTCGGCTCTACACCGGCAGCGCCGCATCCCCGGAAGGCGCATGATGGAGCCGACCATGGCCCCGGGGCACACGCATGTCGCGCTTCGCCAGCTTCCGCGAGTTCTATCCGTTCTACCTCAGCGAGCACCGCCATCCGATATCCCGCCGGCTGCACTTCATCGGCAGCTGCGGGGTGGTGCTGCTGGTCGTCGTGGCCCTCCTGCGTGGGCAGCCGATGCTGCTGCTGGCGGCCCTGCTGTGTGGCTACGGTTTTGCCTGGGTCGGTCATTTCTTCTTCGAGAAGAACCGCCCGGCCACCTTCCGCCATCCGCTGTACTCGTTCATGGGCGACTGGGTGATGTTCGTCGACATCCTGCGCCGGCGCGTGCCCTGGTAGCCCCCGCTGTGCATGCCGCCTTCACGCGCTATGCTGGGGCCTGGACGTCATAGATAAGGAAAGCGCGATGTTCCCGACCATGTTCTTTACCGTGGTACTGGCCTTCGTGGCCGTGGTGATCCTGTTCAAGGCGGTGCGGATGGTGCCGCAGGGGTATGAATGGACCGTCGAGCGCTTCGGGCGCTACACCAACACCCTCACGCCCGGCCTGCACTTCCTGATTCCGATCGTGTACGGGGTAGGGCGCAAGGTGAACATGATGGAGCAGGTGCTGGACGTGCCCAGCCAGGAAGTGATCACCAAGGACAATGCCGCCGTGCGCGTGGATGGCGTGGTGTTCTTCCAGGTTCTGGATGCAGCCAAGGCCGCCTATGAGGTGGCCAACCTGGAAGTGGCGATGATCGCCCTGGTGCAGACCAACATCCGCACCGTGATCGGTTCGATGGATCTGGACGAGTCGTTGAGCCAGCGGGAGGTGATCAACGCCCAGCTGCTGAGTGTGGTCGACCACGCCACCAATCCCTGGGGTGTGAAGGTCAACCGCATCGAGATCCGCGATATCCAGCCGCCGCGCGACCTGCTGGATGCCATGGCGCGGCAGATGAAGGCCGAGCGCGAGAAGCGCGCGCAGATCCTCGAAGCCGAGGGCTCGCGGCAATCGGAGATCCTGCGCGCCGACGGCGAGAAACAGGCCACCGTGCTGGAGGCCGAAGGCCGCCGGGAAGCCGCGTTCCGCGATGCCGAGGCCCGCGAGCGACTGGCCGAGGCCGAGGCGAAGGCGACCCAGGTGGTCTCGGCGGCAATCGCCGAAGGTGACGTGCAGGCGATCAATTACTTCGTCGCCCAGAAGTACGTGGAGGCCTTCAAGGAGCTGGCCAGTTCGCCGAACCAGAAGCTGGTGCTGATGCCGATGGAGGCCAGTGGCGTGATCGGGTCGATCGCCGGCGTGGCCGAACTGGCCAAGCAGGCGCTGGCGTCCCAGACCAATGCGCCGGCGGGCAAGCGGCCACCGCCGATCGGAGGCTGACATGCGCTGGGAAGTCGTAGGTTGGGGCGCGCTGGCGCTGCTGTTGTTCGCCGCCGAGGCGCTGGCACCAGGCGCGTTCATGCTGTGGATCGGCATCGGCGCGGCAGCGGTATTCGTGCTGGTGGCGGTGTTCAGCGGCATTCCGCTGTTGTGGCAGGTCGTTGCCTTCGTGTTGCTGAGCGTCGTCTCGATCCAGTGCTACCGGCGCTGGGGCAGGGCGCGGGCGCGGGCCAGCGATGCGCCGTTGCTCAACCGTCGTGCCGAGCAGCTGGTCGGGCGGGTGGTGCCACTGCAGCAGGCCATCGTCGGTGGGCAGGGCCGGGTCAGCATCGATGACGCGTACTGGCAGGTCACCGGCCCGGAGTTGCAGGCCGGTGCACTGGTGCGGGTGGTGGCGGTGCAGGGCAGCATGCTGCGGGTCGAGGCGGCCGACCCTCGCTCGTAGCGCCGACCCCGCCACAAGAACCCGGAGCCGATCGAAATCCGCTGCGTAGAAGACGCTGTCGGCCAAGCGCGGGCCAAACATCGCCGCTGCGCTGCGGCACGCCTGCGGGCGACCGATCTGGGATAATGGGGATTCTTGTTTCCTCTGCTGCCGGACCCGGTCATGACCCAGAAGACGCTGCTCAACGATACCCACCGCGCCCTCGGCGCCAAGATGGTCGATTTCGGGGGTTGGGACATGCCCATCCACTACGGCTCCCAGCTTGACGAACATCATCTGGTGCGTCGCGAGTCGGGCGTGTTCGACGTCAGCCACATGACCGTGGTAGACCTGCGCGGTGAGCAGGTCAAGCCGTTCCTGCGCCGCCTGCTGGCCAACTCCATCGACAAGCTGAAGGTACCGGGCAAGGCCCTGTACTCGTGCATGCTGAATCCGCGCGGCGGCGTCATTGACGACCTGATCGTCTATTACCTCGGCGACGACTTCTTCCGCATGGTGGTCAACGCCTCCACCCGCGAAAAGGACCTGGCCTGGCTGCGCGAGCAGGCGGCGCCATTTGGTGTCAGCGTCGAGCAGCGCCCGGACCTGGCAATCCTTGCCGTGCAGGGCCCGCAGGCTCGCGAGATCGTCATCGGCCTGGCTCGCGACGCCGACCGTGAGGCGCTGACCAAGCTCGGTCGCTTCGCCGCGCTGGAGGTGCAGTCCGATGATGGCGTGGCCCTGTTCGTCGCCCGCACCGGCTACACCGGCGAGGACGGTTTCGAGATCCTGCTGCCGCAGGACGCTGTGGTTGCGTTCTGGAACCGCCTGCTGGCGGCGGGCGCGAAGCCGGCCGGCCTCGGCGCGCGTGACACCCTGCGCCTGGAAGCCGGCATGAACCTGTATGGCCAGGACATGGACGAAGAGATCAGTCCGTATGAAGCGGCGCTGGCCTGGACCGTGTCGCTGGACGAAGGCCGCGACTTCATCGGCCGTGACGTGCTGGAAGCGCAGAAGGCCGCTGGCACTGCCCGCCAGATGATCGGCCTGGTGCTGGATGAGAAGGGCGTGCTGCGCCACGGTCAGGTGGTCACCACCGCCGGTGGCCAGGGCGAGATCCTGTCCGGTACCTTCTCGCCGACCCTGGCCAAGGGCATCGCTTTTGCCCGCGTGCCGGCCGGTGAGCTGGGCCTGGTCAGCGTCGACATCCGCGGCCGGGAAGTGCCGGTGCGCGTGGTCAAGTTCCCGTTCGTGCGCGAAGGCCAGGCCCAGCCCGGCGTGCTCGCCGACGCCTGATCCCAACATGCCGGTCGTCACTGACAGCAGTGGCGGCCGGTTGGTTACACTAGCCCCGTTTTTTCCACCCCTGCAATTCTCTGGAGCAGTCCCATGAGCGAGATCCCCGGCGACCTCAAGTTCCTCAAGTCCCATGAGTGGGCCCGTGTCGAAGGCAATGGCCGCGTCACCGTCGGTATTTCCGACCACGCCCAGGGCCTGCTGGGTGACCTGGTCTACGTCGAACTGCCGGAAGTCGGCAGCGACGCCAAGGCCGGCGAACAGATCGCCGTCGTCGAGTCGGTGAAGGCCGCCTCGGACGTCTACAGCCCGATCAGCGGCAAGATTGTCGAGGTCAACTCGGCGCTGTCCGACAAGCCGGAAACCATCAACGAAGACGCCTACGGCGAGGGTTGGATGTTCGTGGTCGAACTGACCAACGCCGAAGAGATCAACGAACTGCTGGACCCGGACGCGTACGCCGAAGCCCTGGAAAACGAAGACCACTGAGTCGTCGCTTCCCGATTCGAACACGGCCACCTTCGGGTGGCCGTTTTTGTTTCGGCAGCCGCGTCGGACTCATGACGCCGGGTTCGTTGCGGACCCTCGATGCGGCATCAGCCGACAGGCGAACGGCGCCGAGGGACGTGCGCAGTTTTGCGCAAATCCGCGTTTCCACCCCACGCGGGCGCGTTCAAATGTGAAAACTTTTCGCTCCCCGTTGCGGCCCCGTTGTGCTGGCGTTGGTGGTGCTGCAGGTGACCGTCGATGCTGCGCGTGCGGTGTGGCGCCGAACCTGCATGCATCTTCGCGGAGTGCCTATTTCAAGTGTTTTTTGTTCAACGCTTGCGTCGATGCCGTTGCGCGCATGGTGCGCGCGTGCCGCTTCGACGCGCGTTGCGGGCACGGTGGGGCGGCGCCACGGGCGGCGTTCGGGATGGTGCGGATGTGAAAATTTTTCGCGGGGGTTGTTGACAGTAAAAAAAACCGTGATTAGGTTTCGCCTCAGCAGACCTTGCCTGCCCAACCGAGTGCGCAGAATCAATCGTCCGATGCGAAGCAGCCCCTTCAAGACCACCGCGATCCTGCTGACGGTGGACATGGCCCCGCTTCCCCCGGAGAAATGCAAGGCACTTCCCGTTCCAATGCCCGCTCCGCCGATCGAGGCGGGCATTGCCGCATCCGTAACGGCGCGCCTGACGCGCCGGCGGTCCCCGCACGCAGCATCTGCGGGTTTGATCCACCTGGGCGTTTCAACTCCCTATCACTGACGAGGAGCCATCCCATGGCAACCAAGAAAGCTGCGAAGAAGAAGCCCGCCGCCAAGAAAGCGGTGAAGAAGGTCGCGAAGAAGGCCGCTGCCAAGAAGGCAGTGAAGAAGGTCGCGAAGAAGGCGACTGCCAAGAAGGCGGTGAAGAAGGCTGCGAAGAAGGTCGCCAAGAAGACCACTGCGAAGAAGGCAGTGAAGAAGGCGGCAAAGAAGGTAGCCAAGAAGTCCACTGCCAAGAAGGCCGTCAAGAAGACCGCGAAGAAGGCCGTCAAGAAGGTAGCCAAGAAGGCGACCAAGAAGACTGCCAAGAAGGTAGCCAAGAAGGCAACGGCGCGTAAGCCGGCCAAAAAGGTTGCCAAGAAAGCGGTAAAGAAGACCGCCAAGAAGGCGGTAAAGAAGACCGCCAAGAAGGCAGTGAAGAAGACTGCGAAGAAGGCCACCAAGAAGGCTGCCCCGAAGAAGGCAGCGAAGAAGGTTGCCAAGCGCAAGCCGGCCGCCCGCAAGAAGAAGGCCGCTCCGGTCGCTCTGCCGGCAACCCCGGCGCCGCTGATCTAAGTACTTCCCGATAGCCGCATCCTGAAACCCCCTTCCCTGGCTGCCCAGCGGGGAGGGGGTTTTTTTATGCGGGTTTACCGCCGGCAAGCGGGGCGGCGGCCGGTGGGAAACGTTCCACCAGGAAGTCGAGGAAGCTGCGCAGTCGGGTGGAGTGGTATCGGTCGTGCGCGTAGACCACATGCATCGGCCGACCGACCTGGCCCTGGTCGGGGAACAGCTGCACCAGGCGCCCGGCGTCGACGTCCGCTGCCAGCAGCAGGTTCGACTGCAGGATGATGCCCATGCCATGCAGCGCTGCCGAGCGCAGTGCTTCACCGTTGTTGATCTGCAAGCGGCCGTCGGGAGCACGGTCGAGCTCGCCGGCATCGGCCTGCAGCCACTGCGCCAGCGCGCCCGGTTCGAAGGACAGGCACTGGTGACCGGCAAGTGCCTGCAGGGTGTGCGGCGTACCATGCCGGTCCAGGTAGGCCGGTGAGGCGCACATCATCAACCGATACGGGGTGAGCGCGCGTGCGACCCGCTCGCTGCTGTCGGCCAACGTACCAATGCGCAGTGCCGCTTCGAAGCCTTCCTCGGCCAGGTCGACCACGCGGTCGGTCAACGTCGCTTCGACGCGCACGTCGGGGTAGCGCACCATGTAGTCGGCCAGCGCGGGCACCAGTGCATGCGTGCCGAAGATCACCGGTGCACTGATGCGCAACGTGCCCGCCGGCGCCAGGCGCTGGTGCTGGGCCTGCGCGTCGGTCTCTTCCACCAGGCACAGGATCTCCCTGCAACGCCGGTAGTAGTCCTCGCCAAAAGGCGTCATGTGCTGGCGCCGGGTGGTGCGGCTCAGCAGCTGCATGCCCAAGCGTGCTTCCAGCGCCCGCAGGTGCTTGCCGGCCATTGTCGCGGAGATGTCCATCGCCGCTGCGGCGGCGCTGAGGCTGCCCTTGTCCACGATCAGCACGTAGACCTGCATGCTCTCCAACAGGTTCATCTGACACCCCGGGTGTTGAATGCTGAAACCTTTCTGGAGTTTATCAATCAGTAGTGATCAAAGAGCATGCGCTGCACGGGCCGGGTGTACCGGCCACGCTGACAGGAGAACGCCATGGATTTGAACCTTGAAGGCCGTACCGCACTGGTGACCGGTGCGGGTAGTGGCATTGGTGCCGCCATTGCCAGGCAGTTGGCCGCGCAGGGCGTGCGCATCGCGATCAGCGCACGGCGCGCGCCGCCGCTGCAGGTGCTGGCGGCGCAGATCGAAGCCGAAGGCGCGCCCGCGCCGGTCATCGTGCTGGGCGATGTCACCGATGCCGACGACGTGCGCCGTATCGCGGACGCGTCCCTGGCAGCGCTGCAGCGCGTGGACATCCTGATCAACGCCGCCGGCGGTTCACGGCCGACCACGTTGGATGCCGGTGACGAGGTCTGGGAAGAAGCGATGGCACTGAACTTCTCCGCCGCGCGACGGCTGACCCAGGCGCTGCTGCCGGCGATGCAGGCGCAGCGGTGGGGAAGGGTGATCAACTTCAGTGGATCGATGGAACCACGTGCAGTGAACGCTGCGACGGCGGCGAAGGCGGCGCTGCACCTATGGGGCAAGGGGCTGTCGTCGGAAGTGGCCGGGCAGGGCATCACGGTCAACGCGATCGCGCCGGGGCGGATCAACAGCGCGCAGATCCTTGGCCGCCTCCACCCCACAGAAGAAAGCCGGCGCGAGTTCATCGCCCGCAACATCCCGATCGGACGCTTCGGTGAACCGGATGAGGTGGCCCCGTTGGTGGCGTTCCTGGCCTCGCCGTTGGCCGGATACATCACCGGTGCGGTGATCCCGGTGGATGGCGGTATGCACTACTTCGCGCATTGACCGGGCATTTGTAGAGTCGAGCCATGCTCGACTGCTTTGGCCGATCAGTCGAGCAAGCTCGACTCTACAAAAGCGAACAAAAAGGGCGACCCATGGGTCGCCCTTTCCGCTCACGGTCCAGCCCGCCAGATCAGCGCGGCGAGGCCACCGCACGGTTGCCCGACGCGCCCTTGCCCTTGCGCTTGTCCTGCTGCGCGGGAGTTGCCCCCTCGGCCATCAGGTTGTCGCTGCCGAAGTCGGTGTCCACGTCCAGCCAACGCTGTGCCGGCAGGCCCAGCGCGGAGTCGAGTACGGTCGGCAGCAGGCCGCTGGGCAGACCGCTTTCGCCGTTCCAGAGGATGGCGATGCCGAGATCGCGTTCCGGCACCAGCGCGACCAGTCCGCGATAGCCCTGCACGGCGCCAGCATGGAACACCACGTCGTGGCCGGCGTAATCGAAGGTGCGCCAACCCAGTGCATAACCGGCCGAGTGCAGGCGCTCGCGGCGCCAGCCCGAACGCATCTCGCCAGGGGTGTTGATCAGGCTGGAATGCAGGGTGGCCAGCAGCGGCGCGGGCAGCACGTCGGGGCGATGACCGGTGTGGGCCAGCAGCCATTGCGCCATGTCGCTGGCGCTGGCATTGACGCCGGCAGCCGGGGCGACGCGGTAATAGGTCGGCTTCGGCGTCAGCGCGACCCAGCCGTTGCGGCTGCGCACGTGCGGGCGCGCCCAGCGCGAGCTGGCCTGGATGCCGGCCAGGCCGAGGCTGGCGTCGTTCATGCCCAGCGGCTTGAAAATGCGGCGTTCGACCGACTGCTCGTAGAAGCTGCCCGAAGCCGCATAGACCACATCGCCGATCAGGCTGAAGGCCACGTTCTGGTAGGCGTAGCAGTCGCCCGGCAGGCACTTGAGGCTGGTGTTGGCCAGCTTCTGGGTCAGCGAGTAGTACTCGGCGTTGCCTTCGATGTCGCGATCGTAGGCGTTGTACGGCAGGCCGACGCGGTGGCTGAGCACATCGGCCACGGTCAGGCGGTCGGTGGCTTCCGGTGAGTTGAGGCGGAAGCCCGGCACGTAGTCGGTCACCTTGCTGTCCCAGCGCAGGGTGCCGTCGTTGACCAGCAGGCCGGCCATGGTGCCGGCGAAGGCCTTGGACAACGAGGCCAGACGGAACACGGTGTGCGCATCAACCGGCAGCGGATTGTTGACGTCGGTGACACCGTAGCCACGGGCGCTGAGGATGCGGCCGCCCTGCACGATCGCCACGGCCATGCCCGGCACGCGCTCGCCATAGGTGAGCTG
Source organism: Stenotrophomonas sp. AN71 (assembly GCF_050435725.1). NCBI lineage: Bacteria > Pseudomonadati > Pseudomonadota > Gammaproteobacteria > Lysobacterales > Lysobacteraceae > Stenotrophomonas > Stenotrophomonas sp. AN71. Next base: position 441,064 of record NZ_JBNDKU010000003.1, read on the forward strand.
CTGCGCCATCGATTCGATGTTGGCGACGTTGAAGCCGGCGGCCGGCGCCTGCACCTGCGGCACCAGGCCGGTGCGGTAGGCCGCCGGTTGGGTGTGGGCAACGGCGACGGCAGCGGGAGATTCGATGTTGGCCGGCATCGGTGGCAACGCCGGCGGGGTCTGCGCGGTGGTGGACAAGGCAACGGGCATCAACATGCCCAGCAAACCGGTGGCCGCCGAACGGATCGGACGACGCAGGCTGTTCTTTTTCATCGGTTGGACCCGTGCGCGACTGCTGATGGCGATTCTAGCGCCGCTTTTCGCCTGTGCACAAACAAAGCGAAGATGAATGCGCATCTCTTTGAAAAAGTTGGGATTTTGACGCCTGGAATGTGTGTATCGGAACGTATCGCCCGGGCCTGGTCCTGCGGCGCCGTTACAGACGCCAGCGGGGCCTGTGCTGGCGATGTTGCAGTGCATTGGCTAACGTACGCGCTTCACCGCCCCCGGAGCCTGCGATGCCGCTGTCCAACCGCCGTCTTGTGGCGAGGGGCGCCGCGTGAGTGCGGCATCGCGCAAGGGGCCGCTGCAGGGCCTGATCGCGGCGCTGCGCGAGTCGCCGGCGCTGTGGTGGTCGTTCCTGTACTTCTTCTGCCTGCTCAGCGGCTACTACGTGCTGCGCCCGGTGCGCGAGGCAATGGCGGCCTCGGCCGACCTGGAGACGGTGTTCCCACCGGTGCTGATCGCCTGGTTCGAAAGCCACGGCATCGCGCTCAAGGACTTCGTGCTGCAGTTCCTGTTCTCCTGCGTGTTCTTGATCATGCTGGTATTGCAGCCGGTGTACGGCTGGCTGGTCAGCCGCTTCCCACGCCGGGTGTTCCTGCCGGTGGTGTACGGCTTCTTCATCGTCACCCTGCTGGGGTTCTACGCGCTGTTCGACAGCCACGTACCAGGGCGGGGGATGGCCTTCTTCCTCTGGGTGATGGTGTTCAACCTGTTCGCGGTGGCGGTGTTCTGGAGCTTCATGGCCGACGTGTTCTCCAATGCACAGGCGCGCGCTTACTACGGTTACATCGGTGCGGCCGGCACCGTGGGCGCCTTTCTCGGCCCGTTGATCACCAGTGCGCTGGTGCAGCGCGTGGGCATCGCCAACCTGATGCTGGTCTCGGCCGGGTTCCTGGTCGTGTGCCTGCTGTGCATCTGGCGGCTGCGGCATTGGGCGGTCCTGCGCGAGCGCGAGCAGCAGCTGGTATCCGGCGAGCAGCCGATGGGCGGCAGCGTGCTGGATGGCCTGAAGCTGATCGCGCGTGAGCCGCTGCTGCGCTGGCTGGCGGTCATGGTGGTGTTCGGTGTGGGCGTGGGCACGCTCCTGTACAACCAGCAGGCGAGCATCGTGCGTGCGGCCTTCACCGATCCGGCGGCCAGTACGGCGTTTTTCTCGCGTATCGATCTGGCGGTGAACGCGCTGGCGCTGCTGATGCAGGTGGGCCTGACCCGCTGGCTGCTGTCACGCCATGGCATTGCACCGGCGCTGCTGATTCCCGGCTTCGCCATCCTGATAGGCTTCTCGGTGCTGGCCGCCTCGCCGATGCCGTTGATGGTGGCGATGGTGCAGGTGATGACCCGTGCCAGCGAGTTCGCCCTGGCCAAGCCGGCACGTGAGACGATCTACACGCGCGTGGACCGTCAGTGGCGATACAAGGCCGGTGCGGCGATTGACACCGTGGTGTACCGCGGTGCCGACCTGGGCTTCACCTGGGTGCACAAGGCGCTGACGCTGTTCGGTTCGCACGTGGTGTTCATCGGCGGCGTGATCGTGGCCGGGTTCATGACCCTGGCGGCGTTCGGCGTGCTGCGCGAAGAGAAGAAGCTGCCGCGCGAGCGCTGAGTGTTCCTGGGTCGGATCCCTTTTCATCGGAAAAGTGCACTGACCCCAACCATCCGAAGGAGAGAGAATCGATGTCGCTGATCGCGCTGCTGCTGACCGTGCTGGTCGCGGTACTGCACCTGTACTTTCTGGTGCTGGAGATGTTCCTGTGGACCCGCCCGCTGGGGCTGAAGACGTTCCGCAATACGCCGGAGAAGGCCGAGACCACGCGGGTGCTGGCGGCCAACCAGGGGCTGTACAACGGCTTCCTGGCGGCAGGCATCGTGGCGGGGCTGGTGATGGCCCAGCCGGTGCTGGTGACGTTCTCGCTGGCCTGCGTGGTGGTGGCGGGGTGCTATGGCGCCTACAGCGTGAGCCGCCGCATTTTCATGATCCAGGCACTGCCGGCGATCCTGGCGTTGGTGTTGCGCGCACTGGTGTGAGTTTCCAGCCAACGGCGCAGCCCCTCGTGGGTAGGTCGCTTAGAGCTTGTCATGGGATTGGGTCGGGGGGGGGGGGGGGGGGGGGGGGGGGGGCCCGGGGGGCGGGGGGGGGGGGGGGGGGGGGCCCCCCCCCCCCGCCCCCCCCCCCCCCACCCCCCCCCCCCCCCCCCCCGGGCCCGGGGGGGG